>CAZVHM010000023.1:9515-19722 GCA_964627175.1 uncultured Novosphingobium sp.
CTGGCCGAAGCGGGGGCGGATGTGATCCACATGGAATTCGGCCAGCCTTCCACCAGCGCCCCGCCTGCGGCCATTGCCGAGGCCCACCGCGTGCTGGACAGCGAGGCGATGGGATATTGGGAGAGCACCCCGCTCAAGCAGCGGATCGCGCAGTATTATGACCAGCGCCACGGCCTTGCCCTCGATCCCGAACAGGTGATCCTCACTTGCGGCGCATCGCCCGCTTTCGTGCTGGCGCTATCGTGCCTGTTTGCGCCGGGCGCACGGGTGGCCCTGGCCCGGCCGGGTTATGTTGCCTATCGCAACACCCTGAAGGCCCATTACCTTGAACCGGTGGAAATGCCTTGCGGGCCGGATGAACGGTTTCAGGTCACAGCGGCGGCGCTGGCCGCGCTCGATCCTGCGCCTGATGGGCTGGTGCTGGCCAGCCCGGCCAATCCCACTGGCACGATCATCCCCGCCGATGAACTGGCCGCCATCGCCGCAGTGTGCCGCGCACGCGGCATCCGGGTGATTTCCGACGAGATCTACCACGGCCTGAGCTTTGGCGATCCGGCCGCATCGATGCTGGAACATCTGCCCGAAGCGCTGGTGGTCAATTCGTTCTCCAAGTACTTTTCCATGCCCGGCTGGCGGCTCGGCTGGCTGGTGGTGCCGCCCGATCTGATCGGCGCGGCGCGCGCGCGCATGGGCAACCTCTTCCTGACCCCGCCGGTCATCGCCCAGCGTGCCGGCCTCGTCGCGTTCGAGTGCGATGATGTGCTGGAAGGGTACAAGGACACGTATGCCCGCAATCGCCGCCTGATGCTGGATGCCCTGCCGGCGCTTGGCCTTGGCCGGATCGCGCCGCCCGACGGGGCCTTTTATATCTATGCCGATGTTGGCCATCTGACCCAGGATAGCCTCGCGTTTTGCGAGAGGTTGTTGCGCGATACCGGCGTGGCCACGGCGCCGGGGATCGATTTCGATCCGGTAGACGGGCACCGCTTCATGCGCTTCAGCTTTGCCGTATCCACTGCGCAAGTGGAGCAGGCCATTGCCCGGATGGTGCCGTGGTTTGCCGCGCAGGGGCAGGCGCAGGGCTGATCGCGCCGGCAAAATCCTGATTATCCCGACAGCTTGGTAACACCTGCTGGCAGGGCCGCCCGGTTTTCCGGTTCAGCCTTGGCGTCCGTTCTGTCGCGGATTGGCACGGGTCTGTCGTTCGCGCGCAGACCCGTAATTGACAGGCCCGGCACATCGGAGAATGAGGGGGCGTTGATGCAGGAGTACGGGCTAATGCCCAATAGCCGGTTCTTTTTCGATAATAATGCCGAGCCCTGGCAGTGCGGCGTGGCCGAACTGGCGCTCGCCTGTGCCGGTTCCGATGTCGCGGACGAGGCTGAGCGGCTGAACGAATTGCTGGTGCTGCTGCGCTCCTGCCCGCCGGGCATCAATCCCGGCTTGGTCGTGCCGGAAACGGGCCGGCTGGCGCAATTGCTGGCCGCCGGCGCCGCAACGGCGGCGGTGATGGAACTGTTCGAAGGGGCAGAGGCCGGCTACCTGCTGTCGCGTGGCGGCGGCGGGCAATATCTGGCCTCGGTCATCATCCCCGGCGCGGCAGAGGAAGTCAGCGCCGGCGGCGATAGCGCCGCGCTGGCCCTGCTGGGCGCAATCGCCCTGGCGCTTGCCGACATGGCGCCGCAGTTGCCACTGGCGCGAGACTTGCGGGTGCCAGACGGAGTGCGCCTGAACTGATCCGCGCCGCCCGGCGGCAGCTCAATTGACCAGCGACGCCTCGATCGCGATGCGGATCGCTTCCGAAGTGTGGTTGGCCCCCATCTTGCTCAACATGTTGGCGCGATGGATTTCCACCGTGCGCGGGCTGATGTTCAGTCGTTCGCCGATCAGCCGGTTGGACAAGCCCCCGGCTACGCCGCTGAGCACTTCGCGTTCACGCTTGGTCAGTCGTTCGACCCGGCTGCGGGCCACGGCTTCGCGCAGCTTGGTGCCGGCAACGGAGCGGGCGCGGCCTTCGGCCACTTGGATGCTCTTTTCCAGATCGGCTTCTTGGAACGGCCAGATCAGATAATCGACCGCCCCTTCCAGCACCGCTTCCACGATCCGGCTGATCGAGGGATTTTCGGCAAAGGCGATGATCGGCAGCCAATCGCCGCTGTGACCCATGTGTTCCAGCAGCGAAGCGATTGCGTTCCCGCTATCGTGGACCAGCAGCATGCCATCGCGCGGCCAGCGCGAGACAAGCTCAGCCGTATCCTCGAACGGTTCGATGTGCAGATCGCTGCCTGACAGGCAGTGCGAGATGGCGGCGCGGCGGCGGAAATCGCCATCGACGAGCAGGATGTTGGTGCGTCGGTTCATGGAAAAACCTCTAGCGGATCATGCTTAGGGGCAAAAACGGAGACGAATCCGCTTTGGAACGGGTTTCTGTCCGAAATGGACAGACGCGATATCTTTCAGGAAGGGGTGCGCGTGCCGGTGAGGGCCGAGGCGATTTCGAGGAAATCCTGCCGCACCTGCTCGATCCGCGCCGGATCGAAGTTCAGCACGCCATCGAGCAAGGTGCTGCGCGAAGCCTGGTAGAAGTGGCGCAGCGCCTGGGCCACGCCCTCGTTGCCGGCCACGCCCAGTTGCAGCGCGGTCAGCGCCGAAAGGCCGCGGGTCAGGGCCTTGCTCTTGCCCTGGTTGTCGCCGCGCTCGTGGGCGAACAGCGCCGAGCCGAGCGAGGCGATCAGCTGTTCGTAGCACAGGCCGACCAGCTCCATCGGATCGCACCCGCTCACGCGCGCGTCGAAATCGATCCGGCGGTAGGCGTCTTGCGGGGTATGGCGGGCAAGCAGGGTCATCGCGTCGGGTCCGGTCGGTTCATGAGTCGCTGGAGTTCCACGCATCGATCTGGTTCTTCAGGAACGACAGCGTGGAGGTAGAGGCGGAAACGGCGGTTTGCGTGGCGGCAAAGCGCGAGACGAGCTGCATCCGCAGCGCCTCCTGCTTGTCGGCCAGCGTGGTAAGGCTGTCGGTCACCCGGGTCTTTTCGCTGCCATAGCGGCTGATCGAAGCGGCCAGCGAATAGGCATTGGTGCTGGCCGCCATCTGGCGGTTCAGCCCGTCAATCGTGCCATAGATGCCATGCAGCCCGTTGGTGAACATCGCGCCCACCCCGGTGGGATTCGCGGCTAGCGCCTTGGTCAGCTTGGCGCTGTCGAGCTGGAACGTGCCGTCGCGCTGGATGGAAACGCCCAGATCCGAAAGGGTGCGCGGTTCGCCTTCGGCCGCGCCCGGCATGATGATCGTTCCGGTGAGCTGCGACAGCGCCCGCTTTAGCGCCAGTGCGCCGCCATCGCGGGAAAGATCGCCGCCCATCGGGTCGGTCGCCGCCTTCACTTGCGCGGCCAGTTCGTTGAGCGCCGCAGTCAGGTCGGTCATCGCACCGGTGATCGCGGCCGAATTGTCGGCAAACGAAAGCGTGGCCGGATTGCCGATGTTGGTGGCGGTCAGCTTCAGGTTCAGGCCGGGCAGCGCCTCGGAAACGGTGTTGGAGGCAGAGCTCATCGTCAGCCCGTCGAGCTTCCAGGCCGCATCCTGCGCGCCTTGCAGTAGCTGGCCGGCCGGGCCGGTGCCCGGCTCCCACGCCAGTTGCGCAAGGCCCGGATCGGCCGGATCTTCGCTCGCTTCGAGGATGAAGCCGTTGGCCGCGCCTTCTGCGCCCTTCATCACCAGCCGCGGGCCGGTAGCGGTGTTGGCCACATAGGCCGAAACTCCGGTGCGCGCGTTGTTGATCGCGGTGGCAACGTCGGCCAGCGTGGCCCCGGCGGGAATGGTGATGGCCGCCGGCGCGCGGGCGGTATCCTCGGCAAAGCTGGCGCCGGAAACGGTGCCGAAGCGCAAGGTCAGCGTGCCCGAACCCACCGTGGTGGTGGCCGAGGCAACGGTGGGCCCGGCCAGCGTCTGGCTCTTGGCCAGCTGGGTCACTTCGATCGAATAGCTGCCCCGGGGCGTGGTCGCGCCAGATAGGGTGGGCATGGCGATCGCGCTGTTGGACAGGCTCGGCTGCGGCGAAAGATCGCCGCTCCGCACCCGGTCGCCCAGCGAGGTCGAAAGGGTCAGCAGGGCCGATTTCAGCGACGAAGCCGTGCTGATCCGTGCGTCAAGCGTTTCGGTGCGGTTGGTCAGCCGGATGTTCTGGTTGGCGAACTGCGCAGCCGAAAGGTTGGCAGCAAGGGTGGACCAATCGATCCCGCCGCTGTTGAGCGTGGAAAGGATGGTGCTTCCGGCAGAGGTGGTGGAACCGGTGATAGCCATGACGATCAGGACGGCAGCGGGAGGGCGGGATTAAGTACTCATTCGGATTTATGCCGCGCGGGCCGGATCGGGCCTGCCTTCCGGGTCGAAGCGCAGCTCCAGCGGCACATGGATCGGTGGCAGCGGGCGCGGTTCGCCCCGCTTCAGCGCCATGACGAAGCCGAGCACGCCGGCCACGGCGGCATAAAGTTCTTCGCGGATCACCTGGTTTTCGCGGGTGGTGAAATAGACCGAGCGGGCCAGCGCCGGGATTTCCAGCATCGGCACCTCCAGCTCGCGCGCCAGTTCGCGCATCGCCAGGGCCTTTTCCCCGCGCCCCTTGGCCAGCACGATCGGGGCCGAAGCCCGTTCCGGATCATAGAGCAGCGCCACCGAGAAGTGGGTGGGGTTGGTGATCACGAACTGCGCCTCGCGCATCGCCTTCTGCAGGCCGCCCATCGCCATCTGCCGCTGGCGCTGGCGGATCGCCGCCTTGTTTTCGGGGCTGCCTTCGGTTTCCTTGTGCTCGTCGCGCATTTCCTGGTGGCTCATCCGCAGGCGCATGAAGCGGCGCACCCACTGGACCGGGAAATCGACCAGCGCGATGGCCACCAGCCCGAAGGTCAGGGCAAACAGCAAGGAGGTGAGCGCCTCCCACGCCGCCGCCAGCTGGCCGGGCAGCGGCGCGCGGGCCAGATCGAGCAGGCCTTGCAGGTGCGAGCGGCCCCAGAACCAGGCGATCACCCCCAGCAGCAGGGTCTTGGCCAGGCTCTTGCCCAGTTCGATCAGACCATTGGCGCCGAACATCCGCTTCAGTCCGGACAGCGGATTGATCCGGCTGGCCTTGGGCGCAAGATTGCCCGGCAACCAGCGCCCTTCGCCAAAGCCCAGCTGCGAGATGATCGAGGCGGCGGCGACCGCCACGCCAAGGATCCCCAGCGGCGGCAGCACCGCCACCAGCGCGGCCAGCATCAATTTCTGCGGCGCGAAATCCGCAATTGCGGCCCGGTCAAAGCTCAATCCGCCAATCAGCGCTGTAGCCAGCACGCCCAGCATCCACGGCCCGGCAAACTTCAGCCAGGCCACCCCGGCCAGCATGGCCGTGGCCGTGGCCAGCTCGCGCGAACGCAGCACATCACCCTTCTGGGCCGCGTCGCGTTTGCGCTTTTCGGTTGGGGCAAGGGTCTTTTCGCCGGCGCTCTCGCTCATCGGGCGATCACTCCCTGGGCTTCGCGCAGGGCCAAGGCGGTCACGTCGGCCATCAGGTCGCCGGTCAGCGGCGCGGAAATGATCAGCGCGGCAATGCCCGCGACCACGCCTGCCGGCAGGCCCAGCGAAAACAGGTTGAGCGCCGGGGCCGAGCGGCTGAGCAGACCCGCCGCCAGCTGCACCAGCAGCAGCACCAGCGTAACCGGCAGGGCAATGGCCAGCGCGGTGGCAAACATCTGCCCGGCAAACGCGGCAACCTTGGCCAACCGCTCCGGCCCCAGCCAGGCATCGCCGGGCGGGAAGGTGGCATAGCTCTGAATCACCAGGTCAAGAAACACGAGGTGCCCGCCAAGGCCGAGGAACACCAGCGTGAGGATGATCGCGAAATACTGGCCCAGGGCCGGCGAATGGGCGCCGGTATTGGGATCGGCGGCCGTGGCGATGGACATGCCCATGCCGGCCCCGATCACTTCGGCCGCGATGGTGGGGGCGGCAAAGGCGATCTGCAGCACGAAGCCCAGCGCCAGCCCGACCACCACTTCGCAGCTCACCGCCAGCAGCCCGGCCAGCGAAAACAGCGCCGGCGGCGCGCTCACCGCGGTCCAGTTGCACACCAGCACGGCCACCGCGCCGGTCACGATCACCCGCGCCTGCGCCGGCACGGCGGCGGCGCCGAAGAACGGGGCGGCCATCAGCGCCGCGCCGATCCGCGTCATCACGAACATCCAGCGCCAGAATTCGGCCTCGACCGGCCCGAAACCGAACGTCAGGTTCATCACGAATGTCCGAGCGCGGCGATCTGGGCGAAGATTTCCTGCGTGAAATCGGCCACCAGCCCCAGCATCGAACCGCCCAGTACCACCAGCACCAGCGCGATCACCGCCAGCTTGGGCACGAAGGTCAGGGTCTGTTCGTTGACCGAGGTGGCCGCCTGCACCACGCCGACCACCAGGCCGATGGCGAGGCTGGCCAGCAGCACTGGGGCGGCCACCAGCGCGGTGACATAAAGCATCCGGTCGGCCAGCGCGATCAGGGAAGCGGTATCGTCCATCAGCCGAAACTCGCCGCAAGGCTGCCCATCAGCAGCGCCCAGCCATCCACCAGCACGAACAGCAGCAGCTTGAACGGCAGCGAAACCACGGTCGGGCTCATCATCATCATGCCCAGGCTCATCAGCACCGAGGAGACGACCAGATCGATCACCAGAAAGGGCAGAAACAGCATGAACCCGATCTGGAACGCGGTTTTCAATTCGCTGGTCACGAAGGCCGGCAGCAGGATCGAAAACGGCACGTCCTCGGCCCGGGCAAACTTGGGCGCCTTGGCCATGTCGGCAAACATGGAAAGATCATGCTGGCGGGTCTGGCGGATCATGAAGGCATGGAATTGCCCGCCCGCGGCAGAGATCGCCTGCTCGGCGTTGATCGTGCCGGCGGCATAGGGCCGGATCGCCTGTTCGCTCACCCGGTCCAGCGTGGGGGCCATCACGAACAGCGACAGGAAGAGCGACAGGCCCACCAGCACCTGGTTGGGCGGGCTCTGTTGCAAGCCCAGCGCCTGGCGCACGATGGCCAGCACCACCAGGATGCGGGTGAAGCTGGTCATCATCAGCACAAGGCTGGGCAGGATGGTCAGCAGCCCCATGATGACCAGCAGTTGGAGCGACAGGGTCATCCCCCCGCCGGGGCCGCCGTTGACCTGGGTAAAGGCCCGGTCCAGCGCGCCGGGAATGGCGCTTTGCGCCATCGCCGCCGCCGGCACCAGCAGCGCGGGCGGGGCCAGCAGCCAGCGGGCGCGGCTCATTCCGCGCGCTCCCGCGCCGGGGCTTCGGCCAGCCGGGTCAGCCCGTGGCGCGAGGCGGAAACCAGGATCTCGCGGCCGTGGAATTCCAGCACCGCCAGCTTCAGCGTGGGAGAAAGCATGGTGGTTTCCACGATCCGCACCGCCTTGGCCTGCCCGGTGGCGCTGGCACCATAACGGGCCTGCATCTTCTGCAGCAGCTTGAGGCTGCCCCAGATCATCGCCCCGATCACCGGCAGCAGCAGGAGCAGCTTGGCGATATACCACAGCATCACTGGCCCTCCGCGGCAGAGCCGGCCAGTTCGACGATGCGAAGGCCGAAGCGGCCGTTTTCGGCCACGATCTCGCCCTTGGCGATCAGCGTGCCGTTGACCATCACATCCAGCAGCTCGTCGGTCAGCCGGTCCAGCATGACCACGCTTTCCTCGCCCAGCGTCAGCACATCGCGCAGCTTCATTTCGGTGCGGCCGAGTTCGACCGAAAGGCGCACATCGACATCTTTCAGCAGGTCGAAGCCACGGGCGGGAAAAGTCATCGGGTCAGTCCTCGAAATGATGCGTCAGAAGGCAGAAGTGATTTGCAGCGCCACGCGGTCGTCGGCGGCGCCCACGGTGCCGGTGGCCAGCGTCAGCGCGCCAAGCCGCAGCGGCACCTGCCGGGCCACGGCCACCGGGATCACCGTGCCGGGGCTCAGCGCGGCCAGGGTGGCCATCGGCATCCGCATGTCGACCAGCACGGCGCGCAGCGGCAGCGGCACGCCGGCAAAGGGTTCGGCCAGCGGATCGGGGCTGCGCGGCGCGGGCGTGCCGCGCGGCGCGCTGCCGAAGGCCGCTGTCAGGGTCGGCAGCGGCAGGGCCAGGGTGATCAGCCAGCTTTCCCCGCACGGTTCGGTCACCTCGAACTCGATCGCGGCGATCGGTTCGGTGCGGGCAAACGGGTCCAGCTCGGCCAGGCTGGCGCTGCGGCGCACCGCGCTCAGCCAGTCCGGCTCGCCCGGCCGCAGCACCGCGCCCAGCTGTTCGATCAGCACGCCTTCCAGGCGCCGGATCAGCAGCTCGGCGGAAACCGGGAATTCATCGGGCAGCGGCGAGGGCGCCTCGCCCCGGCCGCCAAAGGTGCGATCCACCATGCGCAGCACGGCGGCGGCATCGAAGGCGGCCAGCAGCGGCAACCCTTCCGGCCCGGCGGCGAGCAGCACATGGGCGGCCAGCGCGGGGCTGAACATGGTCAGCTCGTCCAGGTCGGTGCGGCGGGCGGCAGGTGCCTTCACTTGCGTCCCCTTGCCGCCGAGCAAGGGGGCGAGCGCGCCGCTCATGGCGCGGGCAAAGCGTTCGGCGGCGCGGTCCAGCAGCGGCATCAGCGCATCCGGGCCGGGCGCTGTGCGCACCAGCTCCGGGCAGTGCTGGGCAACGATCCGTTCCGCAATCAGGCGTCCACTGGGCTTCACGCACCGGCCCTCACTGCACGATGAAGGATTTGAAGTAGACCTCGTCCACCCCGCCGAAGCCTTCCTCCTTGGTGAGAACGGCGTTGATCGCGGCGGTCATCCGCTTCTGCAGGCGTTCCTTGCCCTCGACCGAGGCGATATCTTCTTCCGGGGTATCGGCAATCACGTTGAGCAGGGCCGAACGCACCGCCAGTTCGTGCTTCTTCAGCCAGATCAGCACCCGGCCATCCCGGCGGGTCGAACAGGCCAGGCTGGTCTGGATCAGCGCATCGGAGTTCTTGAGGTTGGAGGTGAACTCCTCGGTGAAAGTGAAATAGCTGGTCTTGAATTCGCTGCCGCCGTCGCCGTCCACGGCAGCACCGGCCTCGCCTTCGCCCTCGCCCTCCTTCTTCGGGGCATAGGGGTCTTCCTCGCCCTTGCGAACCAGCTTCGGGTTGTTGTCTTCCTTGACCTTGGCTTCGCCCCCGCCGCCGATCACGCCAGCTGCCACCAGGCCATAGACCCCGCCGCCACCCGCGCCGAGCAGCACGACCGGCAAGGCCACTTTCATCAGCATGCCGCCGCCTTTTTTCTTGGGCTTGGATTCCTTGTCACTCATGGCTGTTCCCTGTTGTCAGTCGTTCGGTGTGGTGGTGGTCAGGCAAAGCGGCCTCGGCCGCGTGCCGGGGCTTCGCCCGTCAGCTGTTCGCCGGTTTCGGTGCCGGTGCTGCCCCCGGCGCGCCGGTTATCCCGGGCAGAGGGCGGTTCCGGCGTCTGGCCGCGCTGTTGTTGGCCGGTGCTATCGTTGCGGGTCATGTCGTTGCGGCCCATCTCCTGGCGGGCGGCGGATTGGCCGGCGCCGTCGTTCTGGCCGCTGCGGTTGCTTTCGGCAGAGGCGGAAACCGCCGGCAGCGCGGCCTGCATCGCAGCGGCGAATTCCGGGTCGGCATTGGCCATCGAAACCGACAGGCCGCCTTCGTCGTGGCGGAAATGCAGCGAAACCGGGCCGAACTCAGCATGATGAACGGCCACGTTGATCCCTTCCGGACGGGCCGCATCGCGCGCGACGATCAGCCGGTCGACCAGCGCGGCGAAATCCTGCGGGCCGTCCAGCGGCGCGGCGGTGGCCGTTGCCGGGGCGGCGGCGGGCGCGGCCTGTGCGGCGGGCTGCGGGGTAAACGAGAGTTCGGCAGCGTTCGAGGCGCTGTTCAGGCCCAGCGGATCGGCCGCCGTGCCGGGCCGTTCGGTGCCGGCAAGGTAGGGCCGCAAGGTTGCCACTGCCGCAGCGGGGGCGGGGCCTGCACCTTCCACCGTAAAGGCGGCCGCGCGGCTGATGTCCTGGCCCAGTGCGGCCACCGGTAGCAGGCGCACTTGGGCGGCATCGGCCGAAGGCGCCTGTTCCGGTGCCAGGGCGGTAGAGGCGGCCATCTCGGGGCGCAGCGGCTGGCCCTGCATCTGCGCGGCGATCACGCGCGGCAGCGCGGCGGCGCC
>CAZVHM010000023.1:19822-28138 GCA_964627175.1 uncultured Novosphingobium sp.
GTCGCCCCATCCGTCGGCGCTTCGGCGGGTGCGTTGCGGGCTGCCTTGATGGTGGCGATCAGCGCCGGGATCAGCGGCGCAGGGTGGGCGGGCTTTCCGGTTGCCGGGGGGGCAGAATCCTGCCCCGGCGCGCTCTCGGCCCCGGCAAGGCCGGCAACCGCGGCGGCAACCGGCGGCAAGATCTTGCCGGTCATTGCCGCCAGCATTGCCGCGCTTTCCGCTCCGCCAAGGGCCGGATCGGCCTTGCCCGGTTCGGCCGCAGGCTGCTGCAGCAGCGCCAGAACATCGGCAAAAACGCTGTTGCCCGCGGTTTCCGCGCCGCCATCGGGCGCGCCCGGTATGGTGGCGGTGGCAATCTGGGCCGGCAAGGCGGCAAGCTGGATCATCTTCGAATACCCTGCAACAACGGTGTTCGAAGCTTGCTATTCAAGCTCCGTGCCAAGTGCCTTGCGGGCGCCCAGCGGCGGTTGCTGGCCAGCGGCAGCCAGCGCCCTGGCTTCGGCCGATGCGCGGTCTTCGGCGGCCTGGCGGCGGCGTTCGGCTTCGGAAAGTTCGCGCAGCAGGCGATCGGCATGGCCGCGCGCCCGTTCGGCATCGGCCCGCGTTCCGCGCGAAACCCCCTCCAGCCCTTCTCGAAAGCCGGCGATCTGGCGCAGCATCGCCCCATCCGCGGCATCGCTGCGGGCGGCATAATCGCTGGCCATTTTCCCGGTCCGTTCGGCCAGGGCCAGCAACTGGGCCAGCGTGCCTTCGGCTTCAGCGGCCTCCACGGCGGCCTGCTGGCGGGCAATGGCGCGCACCTTTTCCAGCCGCTGCAGGCGGGCCAGCCGTTTGCGATCAGGCGGTTGCATCGGGGATCGCCTTATTCAGGCCCCATCAGCCCGGTCAGCGCGGCGGCGCTTTCGGCCAGGGGGATCACTTCGCCGTGGGCCTGCATCAGGAATTGGCGCAAGGGCTCCTGCATGGCGATGGCCCGGTCCAGCAGGGGATCGGCCCCAGCGCGATAGGCACCCATCATCACCAGGTCGCGGTTTGCTTCATAGGATGCCACCAGCGCGCGAAAGGTGCGCGCGGCCCGCTGGTGGGCGGGGGCGGCAACATCGCTCATCACCCGGCTGAGCGAGGCGGGAATGTCGATCGCCGGATATTGCCCGCGCTGGGCCAGATCGCGTGACAGCACGATATGCCCGTCCAGGATCGAACGGGCGGTGTCGACCACCGGATCGTCCTGATTGTCGCCATCGGCCAGCACGGTGTAGAGCCCGGTGATCGAACCGCCGCTGGCGGCCGAATTGCCCGCGCGCTCGATCAGCTTGGTGATCGTGGCCAGCGCTGACGGCGGATAGCCGCGCGCCGCGCCCGGTTCACCCAGCAGCAGCGCGATTTCGCGGCCGGCGTGGGCCACGCGGGTCAGGCTGTCCATGATCAGCAGCACCTTGCGCCCTTGCGCGCGGAAATGCTCGGCAATCGAAGTGGCCAGCAAGGCGCCGCGAATGCGCAGATTGGGCGCATGGTCCGCCGGCACGGCCACCACGGCGGTCCGTTCGCGCTTGCTGCCCTGCATGTGGCGTTCCACGAAATCGGAAACCTCGCGGGCGCGTTCGCCAATCAGGCCCACCACCACGATCTCGGCCTCCGCCCCGTGGGCGATCATGTCGAGCAGGACCGATTTGCCCACGCCCGATCCGGCCATGATCCCGATGCGCTGGCCCACACCAAAAGTGGTCAGCGCATTGAGCGCGCGGATGCCGGTGTCGAACGGCTGGCGCACCGGCGAACGATCGAGCGCGCCGGTGCGGATGCCGCCGGCGGGCCATTCGTCGCGGAAATGGATCGGGCCGAGACCATCGATCGGGTGGCCTTCGCCATCCACCGCGCGGCCCAGAAACGCCTCGCCCACCGGCAGCATGCCGGGGTGCCCTTCGGGGCGCACCCGCGCGCCGGGGCGCAGCAGCACCGTATCGCCCAGCAGCATCATCAAGGTGCGGCCATTGCGAAAGCCGATCACTTCGGCCAGCGGCTCGCCGCCCATGCCCTTCTGGCGGCCATGTCCCACCCGGCACAGCGCGCCTACCGGCACCGAAAGGCCCGAAACCTCGATCAACCCGCCATCGCAGGCGGCCACCAGACCATAACGGTGCGGGGTAAAATCGGGCTGCGCGCCGGCCAGTTCGTCCAGCAAGGGGGCGATCCGGTTCAACATGCGTGAAACGCCTCGGCCAGGGCGCGGCGCCATTCGGCCGGGCCATCTTCCACCCCGCCGTTCTTCGTTTCCACCCGCAGCGCGCCGCGCGCCAGCGCCGGATCAGGCACCACGGTCCATTCGGCGGCCAGCTTTTCGGAAACCAGCGTCAGGTCGTCCGGATGAAGGCGGATCACCCGCTCGTCGTCGGCGCGGGCAAACATCGCCACGGCATGTTCCACTCGCCGGGCCAGCACATCGGCATCGTGGGCATAAGGCACCAGCGTAGCCTCGCACAGCGCCATCACCGTATCGAGCAGGCGCTGGCGCAGCGCTTCGGCCATTTCCGCGTCCAGCCGGGCAAAGGCCAGCTCCAGCGCCGCGCGGGCATCGCCCCGGGCGGCACCATCGGCCTCGGCTTCGGCGCGGCCCTGTTCGATGCCCTTGGCATAGCCTTCGGCCCAGGCGATCGCCACCGGATCGTCCACCACCACGGCGGCCGGCTCTGCGGCCGTCTCCGCCCGCTCGCCCGGCGGTAGGGCCAGGGCAAAGCGCGCATCGCGGCGAAAGCCCGATGGCCCTTGGCCGGCGGCGGCCAGTGCGGCCAGGCTAGACATATTCGTCCTCGCCCTGGCCGAACTGGATCGTCCCTTCGGCAGCCAGGCGGCGCGCCACGGCCACGATGGCCTTCTGGGCGTTGACCACATCGGCCATCTTCAGGCGGCCGCGGCCGGCGATTTCGTCCTTGATGCCATCGGCGGCACGGCTCGACATGGCGCGGAAGAACACCTCGCGGTTTTCCTCGGCCGTGCCCTTCAGCGCGTCGATCAGCGTATCGCTTTCCACATCGCGCAGCAGCGCGCCCATCGCCTGCGCGTCGAGCGCGAACAGATGCTCGAACTTGAACATCTCCGCCTCGATCTCCTTGGCCAGCGCCTTGTCCAGCTTGGTGATCTCCGGCATCACCCGTTTCTCTACGGTCTTGCCGGCGCCGTTGATGATCTCGGCCGCCTCGCGCGGGCCGCCCATGGCCAGCGGCATGGCGCCATGCGCTTCCTCGATGCGGCGGCCCAGCAATTCTTCCAGCATGGCCAGCGCCTCGGGCGCCACCGGGCCCAGCGTGGCGATGCGGTGCACCACCTGCGGCTGCTTTTCGGCCGGCAGGGCATGAAGCACTTCGGCGGCCACGGCGGGATCAAGCTGGACCAGCAGCACCGCGATGGCCTGGGGGTGTTCCTCGCGGATCAGCGGGGCCAGCACTTCGGGGTTCAGCCAGCGGGCCAGCTCCAGCGGGCTGGGCGGCTTGTGATCGGGCGGCAGGATGCGGGCCATCAGGTTATCGGCCTTCACCCCGCCCACGGCGCGGGTCATCAGGTTGCGCACCTGGCCCAGCCGGTCATGCGCCTTCAGGCCCAGCCGTTCGGTCTTTTCAACAAAGGCCGCAATTGCGCCGATGATCACTTCCGGGCCGATTTCACCCAGCGCACACATCTTTTCGCCCAGCAGGCGCAATTCGCCCGGCTCCAGTCGCGAAAGGATCTGCGCGGCCTGTTCCTCCTCCAGCAGCATCACCATCACGGCGGCGCGCTCGGCATCGTCCAGTTCGGGCAGGGGGCTCATTTCGGTCATGCGGCGGCTTCCTGCGCGGGCGGATTGAGCATTTCGCGCAAGGCCAGCACGGCATCATCGGGCTGTTCCTGCACGATGCGCTGCGCCAGGCCCACGCGCTGGCCCAGCAGGGCCGCGTCCAGCGCCGGCGCGGTTCCGGCTGGCGCAGCAGCCAGCGCCGCCTGTCCGCCGGTCGCGTCGTCCGTTGGAGAGGCGGCTTCGCCGGTTTCGTCGGCGGCAGTGGCGGACGGCGGGGGCGCCGGATCGCGCTTCAGCGCCTTCACCAGCGGGCGCACGCCCAGCAGCAGCACCAGCAGCACGCCCACCAGCGCTGCGCCAATGCGAACAAGGCTAAGGAACCAGCCCTGCTGCCAGAACGGCAAGGCTTCCACCGGCGCTGCCTCGAACGTGCGCAGTACCACGGCCACCTGGTCGCCCCGCGCCGGATCGGCGCCCACGGCGGCGGAAATCAGCTGCTTGAGCTGCTCCACATCCTGCTGCTTGGTTTTCTTCAGCGCGGCGGAAGATAGCGCCACGGCCACCGAAAGGCGGCGGATCTTGCCCGGCGCACCATTGGAAACGGCCACCTCGCGGCCCAGTTCATAAGTGCGCGATGCGCTCGATTCCCCGCTGCCGCCGGCCGGCCCGGCCGCGCCGGGGGCAGTGCCCTGCGGCGGGCCGGGGCTGGCCACCGCCTGCGGGGTGGGGGTGTTGGAGGTCACCCCCGGCACGCCCACCGCCGGCACCGTGCCGCCCGATTGCGATTGCTGCTGGGTTTCGGTGCGAACCACGCCCTGCTTGTCATAGCTTTCGCGCGCGCTGGTCACCTGGTCCATGTCCAGGTCCACCTGCACCTCGCTGGAAAAATTGCCGCTGCCCACCATCGGGGTGAGCAATTGGTCCAGCTGGGCGCGCAGCTTTTCTTCCATCCGGCCCTGCAGCTCCAGCCGTTCCGAACTGCCGCTGGCCCGCTCGGTCAGAAGGCGGCCATGCTGGTCCACCACGCGCACCGCATCGGGGCTGAGGCCGGGGATCGATCCCGCCACCAGGTTGACGATCGCCGCCACCTGGCTGTCGGAAAGCTGGCGCCCGCGGGCCAGCCGCACCATGACCGAGGCCGAGGGCGGGATATTCTCACGCACGAACACGGATTTCTCCGCCTCGGCAAGATGGACCCGCACTGCCTCCACCCCGTCGATTTCCATGATCGAAAGAGTCAGGTCATGCTCGCGCGAGGCGCGCAGGCGGTCGCCTTCCACGGCGCGGCTGGCGCCCAGCGGCAGGTTCTCGATCGAAGGGGCGCCATCGGGCGCGGCCAGCGCTCCATCGGAAGCCACCAGCATGCGCGCCTTGTAAAGATCGTCCTCGCCCACGCTCAGCGCGCCGGTGGTATTGTCGATGCTGAAGGGGATGCCGGCCTTTTCCAGGCTTTCGGCCACCTTGGCGCGCTCGCCGTCGTCAAGCTCGGAATAAAGCATCCGCTGCGGCTGGGGCGCCAGCGTGGCCCAGGCCACTGCGGCCAGCCCCAGGCCGGCCATTCCGGCAAACCACGGCAAGGTCTTGCGAACTGCCGGCTGGCGCGCGAAGCTGCCGATGCGGGCCAGCGCCGGGCCGCCGGCCGGATCGGTAAGCGGGGCCAGCAGCGAAGGGGCGGGGGCAGGCGCGCCGCCTGCGGGAACCAGCTCGGCCATCTATCACACTCCCATCCGCATGATGTCCTGATAGGCGGAAAGCAGGCGATTGCGGACCTGAAGCGTGGCTTCAAAGGCAACGCCCGCTTCCTGCCGCGCCAGCATGACCTTGGCGATGTCGGTCACTTCGCCGCGTTCATAGGCCGCCGAAAGATCGGACGCCTTGTTCTGGGTGGAGCTGACCGTATCCAGCGCATCCTTCAGCGCGCCGGCAAACCCTTCGGCCGGGGTGCCGGTCGCCTCGGGCGCGGCCTTGGCCTCGCGCACCTGCTGCAGCAGGTTGGAACGATCGATGATCTGCTGGCGCATGGAAAGGATCTGCTGGATCCCCCCGGCGCTGCCACCGATGCCGCCGATCCCGCTCATCGCCGGGCGCCCGCAGCCAGAACTTCAAGCCCGGCATCGCGGAACGAGGCCAGGCGATAGCGCAGGGTCCGTTCGGAAATGCCCAGCTTGCGGGCTGCGGCCAGGCGGTTGCCACCACATTCGGAAAGCACCTGCATGATCGCGCGGGCTTCGTGGATCTGCACGATGTTGGACAGCGTGCGCCCGTCGGCGCCGGAAAGCGGCTGGGGCTGGCCGGGCGCAGTGGCGGGAGCAAAGGGGGTGCCCGCATCGGCCTGCACCAGCCGGGCCGGCATGTCGAAATGGATGTGCTGCGGGCCGATCTCGGCCGCGTCGCCGGCCAGCAGCAGGGCGCGGCGAATCACGTTTTCCAGCTCGCGCACGTTGCCGGGCCAGCCGTGGGTCTTGAGCATGGCCAGCGCGGCATCGCTGATCCACGGCAGGGCCGCGCCCGGCGCGCCGTGGCGCAGCAGCAGGGCAAAGGCCAGCGGGGCAATATCGTCGGCCCGGTCGCGCAAGGGGCGCAGCGCCAGCGGGAACACGTTGAGCCGATAGAACAGGTCGGCGCGAAAACGGCCTTCCTGCACTTCCAGCGGCAGATCGCGGTTGGCGCAGGCGATCACCCGCACATCGACCTTGATCGGATGGGTCGCGCCGATCGGCACCACTTCGCCCTCCTGCAGGGCGCGCAGCAGCTTGGCCTGCAACGCCAGCGGCATTTCGGCGATCTCGTCCAGCAGCAGGGTGCCGCCATCGGCTGCGCGGAAAAAGCCTTCGCTGGCCCCGGTGGCGCCGGTGAAGGCACCCTTCTGGTGGCCGAACAGCATCGCTTCCAGCATGGTTTCGGGCATGGCAGCGCAGTTCACCGCCACGAACGGCCCCTTGGCGCGGGGGCTGCGGGCATGGATGAATCGGCTGAGCACTTCCTTGCCGGTGCCGGTCGGTCCGTTGATCAGCACCGGGATGTTGCTGGCAGCCAGCCGTTCGGCCAGGGCCAGCACCGAAAGGCTTTCGGTGTCGGCGGCGATTGGCAGGCCGGCCGGGGTGGCGGCGGCCACCAGCGCGGCGAGCGTCGCCTCGCTCGAACCATCCACATAGGCCAGCGTCAGGGCAGAGCCGCGCCGAATCAGTTCGGGGCGGGCCGAACGGGTCAGCGTGACGGCAGCGCGCAGGCGATCTTCGGACGAATCGGCCACCCGGATCGGCGCACCATCAGGCCCGGTTCCCCCCAGCGCGGCAAAGATTCCGGCGGCACGCTGCACCAGCGGAGCATGGGCGGCAGCGGTTTCTGCGGTGAAATCGAGAGCGGACATGAGAGTGAAACCCCAAGCGGAATTAACCATTGAACGGGGCACAATCTGGCGCGTGAACGTCAAACTCTTCGGTAATTTAAGTCCTCGTGCGTTTACGTAGGGGAATAGCCCGAGAAACCGGCAGGCCCTTGCCGGTCGTGTTGCCGGGGCGGCTTAACTTTGCCGGTGGCCTGCCGGTCTTTGGGGTGGAAGCCACGCCGGATGGGCCGGCCGGCACCCAGACTTCGGACTGCACACGGGAGTAAACCATGTCGGTAATCAACACGAACATCAGCGCCATCAAGGCCTCGAACGCCTCCACCTCGGCCAGCAAGATGCTCGGCACGGCGATGGAGCGCCTGTCGACCGGCAAGCGTATCAACAGCGCCAAGGACGATGCCGCCGGCCTTGCCATTTCGACCTCGATGACCGCCCAGATCAAGGGTATGAGCCAGGGCATCCGCAACGCGAACGACGGCATTTCGCTGGCGCAGACCGCGGAAGGCGCGCTCTCGGAAGTGACGAACATGCTGCAGCGGGTCCGCGAACTGGCCGTCCAGTCCGCTTCGGGCACCTACCAGAAGTCCGACCGCGACTCGATGCAGTCGGAAGTCACCAACCTGACCGAGCAGATCAGCAACGTGCTGAGCAACACCAAGTTCAACGGCAACGCGCTGTTCAGCACCGCCTCCGGCACCGACGTGACCTTCGACATCCAGACGGGTGCCAACAACATTGCCGGTGACAAGGTCACCCTGACCTCGACGGCGATCGACGGCACGAATATCGACGCCACCGCGCTGCAGGTGACCGGTGCCACCGCCGCCGCCGGCGTCACCGCCGCCAAGACGACCATCGACAACGTCGATGCGGCGCTGGCCGATGTGAACGCCAACCGCGCTTCGCTGGGTGCGGGCCAGAATCGCCTCGAATCGGCGATCAACAACCTGACCAACAACGTCACCAACCTGTCCGACGCCCGTTCGCGGATCGAGGACGCGGATTACTCGTCCGAAACGACGCAGATGGCCAAGGCCCAGATCCTGTCGCAGGCTTCGACCGCGATGCTGGCCCAGGCCAACCAGAGCCAGCAGAACGTGCTCTCGCTGCTGCGCTAATCGCAAGAGCTGCCAATCACCCTTCCCGGGGTGTGTACCGCCCGGTGACCCTTCCGCCATGGGGTCACCGGGCTTTGGCG
>CAZVHM010000024.1:0-7359 GCA_964627175.1 uncultured Novosphingobium sp.
GCCGCCAGCCGGCTGGGCGAGGATTGGGACATCGAGATCGTGGAAACCCACCACCGCATGAAGGTGGACGCGCCATCCGGCACGGCCCTGCTGCTGGGCGAGGCGGCGGCCGAAGGGCGCGGCATCGCGCTGGCCAGCAACGCGGTGCGCGGGCGCGACGGGATCACCGGCGCGCGCGAGGCCGGCACGATCGGCTTTGCCGCCCTGCGCGGCGGCAGCGTGGCCGGCGATCACACCGTGTATCTGCTGGGCGACAACGAGCGGATTTCCCTTTCGCACCTGGCCGAAAACCGCGGCATCTTTGCCAAGGGCGCGGTGCGGGCCTGCCAGTGGCTGATCGGCAAGGATGCCGGCCGCTATCGCATGCCCGAGGTTCTGGGCCTTTGAATCGCGAGCAGGTTTTCGAGTTCTTTCGCCGCCTGGCCGAGCTGAACCCGGCGCCGGAAACCGAGCTTGAATTCGGCAATACCTATCAGTTGCTGGTGGCCGTGACGCTTTCGGCCCAATCCACCGATGTGGGCGTGAACAAGGCCACGCGTGCGCTGTTTCGCGAGGTGAAGACCCCGGCCGAGATGGTGGCGCTGGGCGAAGAAGGCCTGAAAGAGCACATCAAAACCATCGGCCTGTTCAATTCCAAGGCCCGCAACGTGATCGCGCTGTCCGAAATCCTGGTGCGCGATCATGGCGGCGAAGTGCCGGCCGACCGCGATGCGCTGACCGCTCTGCCGGGCGTGGGCCGCAAGACCGCCAACGTGGTGCTGAACTGCGCGTTCGGGGCAGAGACCTTTGCGGTGGATACCCACATCTTCCGGGTGGGCAATCGCACCGGGCTGGCCAAGGGCAAGACCCCGCTGGCGGTTGAAAAGCAGCTGGAGAAGAAGGTGCCGCAACCCTTTCGGGTAGGTGCGCACCATTGGCTGATCCTGCACGGGCGCTACATCTGCAAGGCGCGCACGCCGGAATGCTGGCGCTGCCCGGTGGTTGACTTGTGCGCCTTCAAGGCCAAGGTGCTGGAAAAGGGCGGGCAGGAACGAGCTGGCAAACCAGTCGTTGCGGTCAAGAAACAGGGTGCAAGCCGGAAGGCGAAGCAAACTGCCTGAGGCCCCCCGAATCGAGGAGAGTGCCATGACCCGTAGTCGTTCCGGCCCGGCCTCTGCCCGCTTCCTGCTGATCGCTGTTGCAGGGCTGGCACTGACGTCGTGCGAGTCTTCCCCCCGCGATGGCGGCGGCGCCGCGCGCCCGATCCCGCAGGCGCGGATCACCGGCCCCGATCAAACCTGCATCCCGCTGACCCGCATAACCAGCACCGCGGTGCGCGACGCGCGGACTATCGATTTCATGAGCGGTTCGCGCGAGGGCTGGCGCAACGTTTTGCCGCAGGAATGCCCCGGCTTGCTGCAGGAAGAAGCCTTTACCTACGCCACCTCGCTCAGCCAGCTGTGCAGCACCGATATCATTTACGTGCTGCAGCGCTGGGGTAGCGAATTGCGGCGCGGCGCAGGATGCGGACTGGGCACGTTCACCCCGATCACGCTGCCGTAGACGGAGCCTCCTTTACCCCGGCTGAAATCACCGTGGCGGCCACCAGATCGCCCACCACGTTGAGCGTGGTGCGGCACATATCAAGGAAGCGATCCACGCCGAGGATCAGGCCGATCCCTTCCGGCGGCACGCCAACCCCGCCCAGGATCAGGGCAATGACCGGCAGCGAGCCGGCCGGAACGCCGGCCGTGCCGATGCCGGCAAGGATGCACACCACCATCACGAACAGCTGCTGCGAGAGCGACAGATCGACCCCGAAGAACTGGGCAAGGAACAGCACCGTCACCCCTTCGAACATGGCCGTGCCGTTCTGGTTGGCGGTCGCCCCGATGGTCAGCACGAAACGCGAGATACGCGGCGGCAGATGCAGGCGCTGTTCCGCCACCCGGATCGAGGTGGGCAGCGTGGCGTTGGACGAGGCCGTGGCGAAGGCCATGATGCTGGCCTCCTGCGTTTCGCGGAAGAAGGCCAGCGGGCTCTTGCGCGCCAGAAAGGCGAGCAGGGCCGGAAAGACGCCGAACATCTGAATCGCCAGGGCCAGCACCACCACGCCGACATAGGCGGCAAGACGGATCAGCAGATCCCAGCCGAACTGCGCGGCCAGATTGAACATGAAACAGAAGATCGCCACGGGCGCGAGCTGGATCACCAGCCCGATCAGGCGCATCGCAATCTGGAACATGCCCTCGAAGCCCTGCTTCAACACTTCCGTTTGCGGCGAGCGGACCAGCAACATGCCAATGCCGAAGAACACGGCAAAGAACATCACCGCGAGGATATCGTTCTGGGTCATCGCCGCGATGACGTTGGACGGCACGATATCCAGCACCGCATCGACCCCGGTCTTCGCCTCGGCCGACTTCTGCACGATCCCGGCCGCGCCATCGCCGGCCTGGCTCAACAGAGCGCGAGCGGCGGCCGGATCGATCCCTTCGCCGGGGCGCAACAGGTTTACCACCAGCAGGCTGATCGCGACCGCCACTGCGGAAACCGCCACGGTATAGACCAGCGTTCGCACCCCCACCGAACGCAGGGCGCGCACTTCCTCCATCTCGGCAATGCCCACCACCAACGCCGAAAACAGCAGCGGCAGAACCAGCATGAACAGCAGGCGCAGGAAGATCTGGCCGACAGGATTGGTTACGTAGCGGACCAGCGCACCAACCCAGGCGGCATCCTGCGCGAAGGCATAGGCCAGCAGGCCCGCGGTTGTGCCGGCCACGAACCCCAGCAGGATGCGCCACTGCAGCCGGCCGTGGCCGGTTTGAGCGCGCGGGCTTTCGCTGGCGGTGTCGTTCATGCCCCGTCCTTCCATTGCAAAGCAGCCTAACCGGCCACGCCGGCCAGCGCAAATGCCCGCAAGTAACCCACTTCAGCCCGCCAGCGCGGCACGGGCAATACGGGCATAAATGCGCGACAGGGCTTCCAGATCGGCCAGGGCCACGGCCTCGTCGCGCTTGTGCATGGTGGCGTTGCACAGGCCGAATTCCACCACCGGGCAAACCGCCTTGAGAAACCGCGCATCCGATGTGCCGCCCGTGGTCGAAAGCTCAGGCTCGATTCCGGTTTCGGCGCGGATCGCAGCGACGATGATTTGCGAAAAGTGGCCCGGAGGCGTCAGAAAAGCCTCACCCGAAATGACCTGCCGCGAAGTCCCGCCGTGGCGATGGGCGATCTGCGCCACCTTGTGGGCCAGATCGTTGCCGGTGTGCAAATCGTTGAAGCGGATCGAGATGCGCGCCGAGGCCTTGGCCGGGATGACATTGGTAGCCGGGTTGCCGCAGGCGACATCGGTGATCTCAAGGTTGGATGGCTGGAACCAGTCCGTCCCGTCGTCCAGCGGCAGGGCATCGAGCTCGGCCAGGATCGCCACCAGCCGGGGCAGCGGATTATCGGCCAGGTGCGGATAGGCGACATGGCCTTCGCGCCCTTCCACCTCGATCCAGATATTGACCGAGCCGCGCCGGCCGATCTTCACCATATCGCCCAGGCGGTGGACCGAGGTCGGCTCGCCCACCAGGCACAGGTCGGGCTGTTCGCCCTGCGCGGCCATCCATTCGATCAGCGAAACGGTGCCGAAGCGGGCTGCACCTTCCTCGTCGCCGGTGATGATGAAGCTGAGCGTGCCGGCTTCCTGCGGAATGCTGGCCGCCGCATGGACCATCGCCGCGACCGAGCCCTTCATGTCCACCGCGCCGCGGCCATAGAGCAGTTCGCCGCGCCGTTCGGGCTGGAACGGGGCGCTGGTCCACCCCTCGCCCGGCGGCACCACATCGACATGGCCGGCATAGGCAAAGTGGCGCGAGCCTTCCGGGCCGCGCCGCACCGCATAGAGATTTTCCACCGGCCCATCCGGCGCTTCGCCGTTGATCATGCGGTGCACGGTGAAGCCGAGCGGCGCCAGCATGCCTTCCAGGCAATCGAACACCGGCCCGGTGGCGGGCGTAACGCTGGGACAGGCGATCAGCGCCTCGGCAAGGTCGGCGGCGGTGCGGGCTTGGTTCATCCCTTGCGCATATGGCGGGACGGGCCGCGAGACAAGTTCAGCCGAGCGCGCCTTCGTATTGCTCGATCACCCATTCCTCGTGTTCGGCCCCGCGAACCCAGGCCTGCAGCCAGTCATGCTCCCACACCGCCTGCATATAGGCGGCAGCGAAGCCGGGCACGGGAATGGAATACGTGAGGAACCGGCTGACCACGGGCGCGAAGAAGATATCGGCCGCGCAGAAGGTGCCAAACAGGAACGGCCCGCCCCGGCCAAACCGGGCGCGCGCTTCGGCCCACAGGGTGAGGATGCGGACGATATCGGCAAGGGTGGCCGGATCGAGTTCGAATTCAGGGAAACGCCGCCGGACGTTCATCGGGCACTGGGTCCGCAGGGCGGCAAAGCCGGAATGCATTTCGGCCACCATCGAACGGGCCATGGCCCGCGCATCATCAGCCTTGGGCCAGAACCGGTCCCGCCCCACCTTGTCGGACAGGTATTCGAGGATGGCGAGGCTATCCCACACCACGGCATCGCCATCCCACAACACCGGCACCCGGCCGTGGGAAGGCGCGGTTTCGCCGTCCAGCTTGGCCGCATCCCATGCCTCGCCATAAAGCGGGATGGTGATTTCCTCGAAATGGAGGCCGGATTGCTTCGCCGCGAGCCAGCCGCGCAGCGACCAGCTCGAATAGTTCCTGTTGCCCACGATCAGCTTCATGGGAAGAAGGCTATGCGTTCAGCGCCAGCCTGTCGAGCATGAACGGCTGGGCCACCCTGCCGGATGGCCGCAGCGATCAGATGGCAGCGTCGGCCAGCACCGCGGCGCGCAGTTCATCGATGCCCATCTTCACTTCCGAAGATGTTACCAGCACTTGCGGGTGAGCGGCCACATGCTTGCGGGCTTCAGCCTCGGTCCGCGCGGTAACCTCGGCCAGTTCGCTGGCCTTGATCTTGTCAGCCTTGGTCAGGACGACGCGGTAGCCCACCGCGGCCTCGTCAAGCATCTTCATCATTTCGGCGTCAACCGGCTTCACGCCGTGGCGAGCATCGACCAGCAGCAGCGTGCGCTTGAGCACCACCCGGCCGCGCAGGAAATCGCGCACCAGCCGCCGCCACTTTTCAACCACTGCAGGCGGAGCCTTGGCGAAGCCGTAGCCCGGCATATCGACCAGCCGGAAGGCCAGCGGATCGCCCACATCGAAGAAGTTCAATTCCTGGGTACGGCCCGGGGTGACCGAGGTGCGGGCAATCGCCTTGCGCCCGGTCAGCGCGTTGAGCAGCGAGGACTTGCCCACGTTGGAGCGGCCGGCAAAGGCAATTTCCGGCACGGTCGGCTCGGGCAGGAACTTGAGCGCCGGGGCGCTAAGCAGGAAATCGACCCGCCCGGAAAACAGCTTCCGGGCGCGTTCGATCAGTTCTTCTTGGGCGGTCTCGTCGCTCACTTGCTGGCCTTGCTGGCGGCGGCAACGTCAGCCCGCTCCTTGTCGACCATCGCCTTGAGCTGCGGGTGCCGCGCATAGAGGTACTTCTGCTGGGCAATGGTCAGGATATTCGAGGTGATCCAGTAGATCAGCAGGCCGGCCGCGAACGGCGCCATCACGAACATCATCATCCACGGCATGATCGCAAAGACCTGCTGCTGCACCGGATCGGGCGCGGCCGGGTTCAGCTTGAACTGCAGCCACATGGTGAAGCCCAGCAGCAGCGCCAGAATGCCGATGGCCAGGAAGCTTGGCGGGGTGAACGGCAGCAGCCCGAACAGGTTGAGGATGTGCAGCGGATCAGGCGCGGAAAGATCGTGAATCCACAGCGCGAACGGCTGGTGGCGCATTTCCACGGCCAGGGTCAGCACCTTGTAAAGCGCGAAGAACACCGGGATCTGCAGGAAGATCGGCAAGCACCCGGCCAGCGGGTTCACGCCTTCTTCCTTGTAAAGCTTCATGGTTTCTTCCTGAAGCTTCTGGCGATCGTCCTTGTAGCGTTCCTGCAACGCCTTCATCTTGGGCTGGATCGCACGCATGGAAGCCATGCTGGCGAACTGGCGCTGGGCGACAGGGAACATGATACCGCGCACGATGACGGTAAGCAGGATGATCGCCACGCCGAAGTTGCCCACGGTCTTGAACAGGGACATCAGTAGCCAGAAGATCGGCTTTTCGAACCAGAAGAACCAGCCCCAGTCGATCGCGTGGCCGAAGTTGACGATGCCCGCATCCTCATACCGGTCGAGCACTTCGCTTTCCTTGGCCCCAGCGAACAGACGCGTTTCGGTGCTGGCCTGGGTGCCGGGCGCAACAGTCAGCGGCTGATAGAACAGGTCTGCCAGATAGATGCCATTGCCCAGCGCCCGGAAGTCGGACTTCTCGGCGCCCGCGCCGGGAACCAACGCGCTCATCCAGTAGATATCAGTAAAGCCCAGCCAGTTCGGCTGGCCAGCATTGCTGACGGTGCGGGCCTCGGCAACGTCTTCGTAATCGGGCTTGAAGGTCACTGCCCCATCGAACGCGCCGAACGGGCCGGAGTGCAGGTTCCAGGTGGAAACGCTGGCGGTCTTGTCGGTGCGGTTGAGCTGGGCGATCGGCTGCAGCTGCACCGGCGCGGCGCCGGTGTTGGCCACGGTCTGCTTCGCGGTGATCAGGTAATCCTCGTCGATCGCATAAGTGATCGCAAAGGACAGCCCGGCACCATTGTTCCAGGTCAGCGTGACCGGGGTTTTCGGGGTCAGCTTCGCGCCGGCCGGCGCGTTCCACACGGTCTGCGCGTTGGGCGCGCCCTGCCCGGCCCAACCGAGCTGGGCATAGTGCTGGGCCGGCGTGCCGGCGGGCGAGAACACGCGGTTCGGGCCGCTCTTGGCGTCCTTGCCGGCGGTGTGGCGGTTGGTCACCAGATCATCGACCACTGCGCCGGTCAGGTTGATCGAACCGGAAAGGCCCGGAGCGGCGACCGGCACACGGCCACCAGAATTGAGCGCAGTGGCCACATCGCGCGCTTCGAGCGCCTGATCGGCCGGACTGGTCAAACCTCCTTCGCGCGTGGGCTGGCCCGGCGAGGCGGAATCAGCGGCCTGCTTCGGTGCGGCAACCGGCGGCTTGCTCGCTTCGGGATACAGATACTTCATGCCGGCATCCCAGCCGAAGATGAGCAGGATGGTCAGCAGAACTGCCAGAATAATATTGCGCTGGTTGTCCACGAAGGTCCCCGAAGTCTTTCTTCTAAAGTGCCGGGGCCGTTCAAGGCACCGGATCGTAGCCGTGCCCGCCCCAAGGGTGGCAGCGCAATAGACGCTTCAGCGTCAGCAAGCCACCCTTGATCGCACCGTATTTTTCAAT
>CAZVHM010000024.1:7459-27753 GCA_964627175.1 uncultured Novosphingobium sp.
GCAATAGACGCTTCAGCGTCAGCAAGCCACCCTTGATCGCACCGTATTTTTCAATAGCCTCGATCGCATACTGCGAGCAGCTTGGCGCATAGCGGCACGAAGGCGGCAGCACCCGCGAAGGGCCAATCTGCCATGCACGGGCAATCAGGATCAGCAGGCGTTTCATCGCCGCGGCTTGCCATCCGCCCGGCGCTTGCCATCCCTGGGTTTTCTGGGCGGATCGCCCTTCCCCGCGGCAGCCCGCGCCAGAGCGGCCAGCAATTCATCGCGAAGGAGGCCGAAATCCCGCTCAACCCCGCCTTCGCGACCGATCAGCACGTGATCGTTGCCCGGCAGACCGTGATCCGGCAGCAGTTCACGCACCAGCGCCCGGAACCGACGCTTCATCCGGTTGCGGACAACCGCATTGCCGATTTTCTTGGTAACCGTGATGCCGAAGCGCAAAGTGCCGGCCTCGTTCGGCCGGGTAAGCAGGACGAATCCCGGCCGCGCCACGCGGGTGCCGCGATTGGCGCTGAGAAAATCGGCGCGGCGGGTGAGGACGACAGGCGCGGCCATTGGCTCAGACTACCCGATTCGCCGGCCCAGACCAACCGCCACGCGGCCAGCCGGATCGGCACATGCACATGTGGCAACGGCCCCGGAACCGCCCTTGGCAGGCGGCCGGAGCCGTGCGAGGGGCAGGCAAGCCCGCCCCGAATCCGGCAGGATCAGGCCGAGAGGTTCTTGCGACCGCGAGCACGACGGGCGGCGAGAACCTTGCGGCCGCCGACAGTGGCCGAGCGGGCACGGAAGCCGTGGCGACGCGCGCGAACGAGGCGGCTGGGCTGATAGGTGCGCTTCATCGTGAAACCTCTGGTGGAATAACAAGTGAGCCGCCCGCAAAGGCAGCAGAAACAGGAAGCGCGCCGTTAGGATACGGCGAAGGCGGAGTCAATGCCGTAAGCCACCTGGGCTGCATCGGGCCGCTCATTCATAGCGCACCCATTGCCCCATCTCGGCAGCGCTCATCCAGCGGGCCGAGGCGTGGGACACGGCATTGGTCATGTCATAGAATGCCCGCGCCTCGTTCGGGCTCATCCCCATGGCACGGTAGTATTCGAGATAAGCGCGATTTTCCGGCGCACTCATGGCATAGTCAGTCGGTTCGCGGCCATCCTCGTCGGCCCAGGCGTGGACCGCGAATTCCGCCCCCGGCTCTGCCCGGCGGCGCACCCCGGCCAGAAACAGCTCGACCGCGCCCGACCGAACCGAACCATGGGGCGGAACATATGTCATCAAGCCCTTTGCCCGGATCATGCGGCCCAGCGCCAGATTGGCCCGGTCATCCTCTGTGCCGGGGCACTCCACCAGTTCGAGCACGGCGATAGCGGGGTAGGCTGCCATCATCGTGGCAAAGGCAGCCGGCGAACGTTCGTCGGTGACATCCACCAGTGCGGCACGGCGGCCATCCAGCACGCGAAACGGGCCGAATGCGGCCAGCCCGACCGGTAAGCTCGCCTGTTGCGGCGGAATGACGAAACGGTCCGACCCGGCAACCGCAACGCCATCCTCAACCAGATCTTCCTCGACCACCACCTGCTCAACGATAGGCGCCGGCCCCGCCTGTTCGGCAGGCGTCGGCACGACCAGCAGCAGCGGCAGGAAGGCGGCAAAATAGCTCATGACCCAGTATTCGTGCCCCGCAGCCCCTTGCCGGGACACTGACGGGGACAGTTAAGAACAGCTTCCCGCCGCTAAGTGTAAATCCGCATGGGGATGACCGGCAGCGCCCCCTCGACAGCGCCGGCCCTCTTGCCCATCATGCCGGCGGGAATTGGTCAGGGTCTGCTCTTGCGAGGGGAAAGCGCGTGGTCGCGCTGGTGCAGACTGTTGCCTATCTCGGGCTGGAAGCCCGTTCTGTTGAAGTGCAGTGCCAGGTGGCGCAGGGCATGCCGGGGTTTCACCTGGTCGGCCTGCCCGACAAGGCAGTGAACGAAAGCCGCCAGCGGGTTCAGGCCACGCTCGCCTCGCTGGGGCTGGCCCTGCCGCCCAAGCGGATCACCATCAACCTTTCCCCGGCGGATCTGCCCAAGGAAGGATCGCACTATGACCTGCCGATCGCGCTGGCCCTGCTGGCAGCGATGGGGGTTACCGACGCCGAGCAACTGGGCGATTACGTGGCGGTGGGCGAACTGGCGCTGGACGGGCGGATCGTGGCGACACCGGGCGTGCTGCTGGCCGCGATTCACGCCAGCAGCGCCGAGCGCGGGCTGATCTGTCCGGCGGCGCAGGGCTCGGAAGCGCGCTGGGCAAGCGGCATTCCGGTGCTGGCTGCGCCCGATCTGATCTCGTTGCTCAATCACCTGAAGGGGCAGGCCGTGCTGCCAGTGCCCGAACCGGGCAGCGCGATCGCGGCAGCGCGCGGGCCGGATCTGAAGCAGGTCAAAGGCCAGGAAACCGCCAAGCGCGCGCTGGAAATCGCCGCGGCGGGCGGGCACAACCTGCTGATGTGCGGGCCGCCCGGCGCGGGCAAGAGCCTGATGGCCGCCTGCCTGCCCGGCATCCTGCCCGAACTGACCCCGGCCGAGGCGCTGGAAGTATCGATGGTCGCCTCGGTGGCCGGCACGCTGGAAGAAGGGCGCATCAGCCGCAACCGGCCATTTCGCGCGCCGCACCATTCCGCTTCGATGGCAGCACTGACCGGCGGCGGGATCAGGGTGCGCCCCGGCGAAGTGAGCCTGGCTCACCTTGGCGTGCTGTTTCTCGACGAATTGCCGGAATTCCAGCGGGCGGTGCTGGATTCGCTGCGCCAGCCGCTGGAAACCGGTGAAGTCAGCGTAGCGCGGGCCAATGCCCATGTCACCTTCCCCGCCCGCGTCCAATTGATTGCGGCGATGAACCCGTGCCGCTGCGGCCACCTGGGCGATCCGGCGCTGGGCTGCAGCCGCGCGCCGAAATGCGCGACCGATTACCAGGCCAAGGTTTCCGGCCCGCTACTGGATCGCATCGACCTGCACGTGGAAGTCGATCCGGTGAGCGCAATGGACCTTGCCTTGCCACCGCCCGCCGAAGGTTCGGCCGAAGTGGCGCGGCGGGTGGCCGCCGCGCGCGCCGTGCAAACTGCGCGCCAAGCCGAGGCTGGGGCTCGAACCAACGCCATGCTCGATGGCGATCTGCTCGAACGCTTCGCCACGCCCGACGAAGCCGGACGGAAGCTGCTGTTGCAGGCGGCCGAAGCGATGCGGCTTTCGGCCCGTGGCTATACCCGGATGCTGCGGGTGGCCCGCACCATCGCCGATCTGGCCGGGGCAGAAGTGATCGGGCGCATCCACGTGGCCGAGGCGCTCAGCTATAGGCGGCAGGCCGCTCGGGCCTGACGCGCCGCCAAGCACTTGACAGAATACGGCTTTTCGTCAGGATGGGGGCTCCCACAGATTGCGCCTGCCCCGGATATCGGCCACATTGGCAAAAGGATCCGCTTCAGGAAAAAGCCGTGCTGCCGGGAATTCTCCGTTGCCTTGTCCGCCCGCACGAACCGGATCGAAGGCGGGTCAAGAAGGTCGGCGAGGATCTTTATTACGGCTATTGCACCCACTGCGGCGCCCGCATCAGGCGGGTAAAGCGCGATGCCTGGGTGCGGGCATCGGACTGGCCCGACGCTGTGGCCGACTGATCCTGCAGCCGGTCAACCTGCCGGAGTTGGAACCGAAAGGGGCACCCGCCGCACGCTCAACACCTTGATGGCCGGTTCCAGCAACTGGCCCTTCAGCGGGCCTTCGCCCTTGGTTTCCGAAACCGGCGCGTCCCAGATGCGGCGCACCACATCCATGCCGGAAACCACCCGGCCAAACGCGGCAAAACCAGCCTGCAGATCGGGATCGGCTGCCTTCGGGTCGGCATCGAGCTGCGGCAGATCGGACAGCAGAATGGAAAAATCGGCCGTTGCCGTGCCCGGTGCGAAGCGCGCCATCGAAAGCGTGCCTGCCTTGTGGCTCAGCCCGGTGCTGCTGGTGGCCTCGTGCGCCACGGGGGGCAAGACCTTGCGCGGATCCCCGCTCAGCCCCGCCTGAATCAGGCCGTTGGGCTGATCGCCCCAAGCCAGACGCATGGCGCGGTAAAAGGTCATCCCGTCAAACCGGCGGCCATCGGCATAGCGGACGAAGTTCTGCACCGTTTGCGGTGCGCGGGCATGATCGAGATCCGCCTCGATCGTGCCGAGTTCGGTAACGATCGCCACACGCACCACATCGCCCAGCGGGGCGGCAACCGGCGGTTTCGGCGCGGGAGGAGCGGGGCGGCGTTTGGCCGGGGTGGCGGCGACCAGCAGGCCAAGGGCCAGCGGGGCAAGCAACAAGGCAGAACGGCGATTCATGCCCGGATCATGCACCAGCCGGCCACGCCCCGCCAGATGGCTCGTTCAGGCGATCAGGCCCCGTTCGCGCAAATCGGCCGCAAGGGTGGGCGCATCGCGGAACAGGTGCCCCTGCCAGCCGCAGGCCTGCACCGCTTCGATATTGGCCGGGTTATCATCGACGAACAGCATGGCTTCGGGCGCGTGGCCAAACCGCTGCTCGGCCAGGCGATAAATGCGCGGATCGGGCTTGGCGATCTTTTCCACCCCCGAAACCACGATATCGCCAAACAGATCGAACACCGAGTGGTGCGGGCGGAAGCCGGCCCAGAACTCGGCCCCGAAATTGGTGATCGCGTAAAGCGGCACGCCGCGGCCGTGAAGTTCTTCCACCAGGGCAAAGCTGCCCGGCACCGGGCCGGGGATCGAATCGTTGAAGCGCGTGGCCCAGACTTCAACCAGATGGGCATGATCGGGAAATTCGGCCTGCCGTTCGGCCAGCATATCGGCCACCGCGCGGCCCTGATCATGCTGGAAGTGCCACTGCTCGGTGACCACGTTGGCAAGGAACCAGTCCAGCTCTGCGGCGTCGGGGATCAGCGGCGCATAAAGATGCCGCAAATCCCATTCGAACAGGACGCGCCCGACATCAAACACCACCGCCTGAATCGGCGTCGCAATGCGGCCGCTGGCAAAGCTCTGCTCAGCCACGAATCGCCTCCTCTTCGCCAACCCACAAACGCCGGCGGCCCGCTCCCCGAAGAGGAGGCGGGCCGTCAGGAACAGCCAGGCAAACGCCCGGCCGCATGCTCAGGGTGATTAGCCCTGGCGCGCCTTGAAGCGGCGGTTGGTCTTGTTGATCACGTAGGTCCGGCCACGGCGGCGGATCACGCGGTTATCGCGGTGACGGTCCTTGAGCGACTTCAGGCTGTTGCGAATCTTCATGACTACCTCGTGCGACGAAAGGCCGCTGAAAACTGGAGTTGCGCCGTTAGGGGCTGATCGCAGCCGAGTCAACCGCCAAGCAAGCCGCTTCAGCCTCAGGCTGAGCGGATTTGTGCCAACCGCTGCTCCCACGCCAAAGCATGGGCCACGATCGTATCGAGATCGGCAAAACGCGGCTGCCACGGCAGGGTTTGGCGGATCAGGCGATTATCCGCCACAAGGCTGGCCGGATCGCCGGCGCGGCGCGCTTCGATCCGCCGTTCCACCTGCAGGTTGGCCACCCGGTCCACCGCATCCAGCACTTCCAGCACGGAAAAGCCCCGGCCATAACCGCAGTTCATCGTGAGCGAACGGGCTGAATCGGCCATCAGCGCTTCCAGCGCCAGAACGTGCGCCGCGGCCAGATCGGCCACGTGGATATAGTCCCTCACCCCGGTGCCATCGGGCGTTTCATAGTCCGTGCCGAACACCGAAACGTGGCCGCGCATTCCCAGCGCCGCTTCCACCGCCACCTTGATCAGGTGTGTGGCACCGGCGGTGGACTGGCCCGAGCGCGCCTGCGGATCGGCGCCAGCGACGTTGAAATAGCGCAGTGCGCAGAAATTGAGCGGATGGGCCCGCGCCGTATCGGCCAGCATCTGCTCGGTCATCAGCTTGGACATGCCATAGGGATTGATCGGACGGCGCGGGCAATCCTCGGCCACGGGGGAGAATTCCGGCTCGCCATAAGTGGCGGCGGTGGAACTGAAGATAAAGTGCGGCACGCCCGCGGCCACGGCGGCGGCGATCAGCGCCCGGCTCTTGCCGGTGTTGTTGTGATAATACTTGAGGGGATCAGACACAGATTCCGGCACCACGATCGAACCGGCAAAGTGCATGATCGCCCGAGTGCCCTGTTCGGCGAAGATCCGCTCCAGCAAGGCGGAATCCTCGATGTCTCCCTCATAAAACGGCACGCCTTCGGGCACGGCAAAGCGAAATCCGGTGCTGAGATTGTCGATCACCGCCACGGGCCAGCCGGCATCCAGCAGCGCCAGCACGGCGTGGCTGCCGATGTAACCGGCGCCGCCGGTGACCAGAACGGGGATTTTTGCCTGGAGCTCGGCCTGCATCTGCGCGAATCGTTCCTTCCTGTTGCCGGCCCTCGCTAGCACGGCAGCCCTGCGGCCATGGTTAAACCACCTCCGTTTTCGGCACATAAGCCATCCGCAGCCCGTGCGCCGCTTGCAAAACGGCGCGGCGGGCCACAACATCGGGGCAAAGCGGCGGCCTTGCCGCCATTCGCCTGCCGAGGATATCCTGAATGCCGCGTTTCGCTCATTTCCTTGCCGCAGCGCCGCTGGCGCTGGCTCTGTCAGCCTGCGTCGCGCCAACCGGGCCAGTGGAAGTGACCCGCTTCCATGTGCCGGAAGTGGCCCGCCTTTCAGGCACGATCGCGGTGGCGCCTGCGCCGGGGATGGACCCGGCCAGCCTTGAACTGCGCACCTTCCAGGCCGCAGTGGGCCGCGAATTGCAGCGCGTGGGCTACCGCGAGACGGGCGACGGCGCGCAAGTGGCCGAAGTGCGGCTGGAGCGGCGCACCTTGCAGGCGGCACGCACCCGCTCGCCGGTCAGCGTCGGCGTCGGCGGATCGACCGGCTCCTATGGTTCGAGCGTGGGCATGGGCCTGGGCATAGACCTGTCCGGCCCGCCCCCGGCAATGACCGAAACCCTGCTGGGCGTGATGATCCGCGACCGGGCCAGCGGCAAGGTCTTGTGGGAAGGCCGGGCCAGCTTTGCCGTGCGCGCCTCTTCGCCGTTGGCCAACACGGCACTGGGCGCGGCGGAAATGGCCCGCGCGCTGTTCAGCAACTTCCCCGGCAATTCCGGTGAAACCGTGCTGGTAAAGCCGGCCACGCGATGAGCGGCGACATCTGCATCCACAGCCGCTTCGATGCCGGCAACATCGAGGTGCTGTCCATCACGGGCGCCGAAGCACGGCTGGCGATTCGCAAGGATCATGGCTCGGATTTCTTCCAGTGGTTCCACTTCCGCGTGGCCGGCGCGGCCGGGCGCGAGCTGGTCTTGCGGATCACCGGCCTTGCCGCCAGCGCCTATCCCGATGGCTGGCCCGGCTATCGCGCCGCCGTTTCGGAAGATCGCGAATTCTGGGGCCGCGCTGCCACCACGTGGGACCGTGAGGCCGATGGCGGCACCCTGACCATCCGCTATCGCCCAGAAGGCGATGCGGCGTGGTTTGCCTATTTCGCCCCCTATTCGATGGAGCGGCACCACGACCTTGTCGCCTCTGCCGCGCAGAGCGAGGGCGTGACCCATCGCACGCTGGGCACCAGCCTTGACGGCCAGCCGATCGATTGCCTCGAAATGGGCACCGGCGATGTGCAGGTCTGGCTCTATGCCCGCCAGCATCCTGGCGAGACGATGGCTGAATGGTGGATGGAAGGCGCGCTGGAGCGGCTGACCGACCCGGCCGACCCGTGGGCGCGGACCTTGCGGGAAAAATGCCGCTTTCACATCGTGCCCAATGCCAATCCCGATGGTTCGGCGCGCGGCCACTTGCGCACCAATGCCGCCGGCGTGAACCTCAACCGCGAATGGCACACGCCCAGCGCCGAACGGTCGCCCGAAGTGCTGGCGATCCGCAACGCGATGGATGAAACCGGCGTCGATTTCGCCATCGACGTTCATGGCGACGAGGCAATCCCGGCCGTGTTCATCGCCGGATTCGAGGGCATCCCTTCGTGGACCGAGCGGCAGGGCGAAGGCTATGCCCGCTATCGCCGGATCCTGGAGCGGCGCACGCCCGATTTCCAGACCCGGCTTGGCTATCCGGTGGCCCGCCCCGGCAAGGCCAACCTTTCGATGAGCACGAACCAGCTGGCCGAGAGGTTTGGCTGCGTGGCGATGACGCTGGAAATGCCGTTCAAGGACCATGACCCGCTGCCCTGCGCGGAGCAAGGCTGGAGCCCGGAACGCAGCAAGGCGCTGGCGCGCGATTGCCTTGCCGCGCTGGGCGAGTGGCTGGAAACCCGCAGCTAAGCCGCTTCAGCTTTCCAGCAGCAGCGAGAAGTCTTTCAGCACATCAAGACAGCGCCCTTCGGTAACGATCAGGCGGTCATCCCGCTGGGCGCCGGTGAGGCGTTTCAGCATCCGCACCGCAGCCGCCCGGTTCGGGGCGGACAGCCCGTTCATGTTCACGATCAGCTCTGGATCGTGCGAAAGCGCCCCTTCGGCCAGCAGCAACAAGGACTGGGGCGCAAAGTCGCACCCCAGAAACACCAGCCGGTCCGCCCCGGCGATCGCCGCACGCAGATCATGAAGGGCCGCGCGATCGGCCAGCGCCTGTTCGCCGGTCTTGATCAGGGCGGACAGGGCATCCACGTTCGCAGCGCTCTCGTCGCCGTAATCGGCGGCGGGTGTATCGCCGGGCTGCCAGGGCAAGCGGCCCACCGCGCCGCGCGGGTGGAACATTCGCAGCCGCGCAGCCATGATCGCCTGCGCCTCGGCCAGCGACATGCCATAGGCGGTGGACAGCACGAAAGGGAGGAAATGCTCTACCGCCCGGTCGTAGCCGAAGTTGACGATCGCCACATCGGCCAGGCTGGCTTCCAACTGGTGACGCGGCAGGTCGGCGATGATCAGCTTGCCGAGATCGAGCAACCAGTAGTCGCCGGTCTGCAGCGGCAGGGCGGCGTTAGGCTGGGGGGTTGGGCGCACGCTCGACCGCTGCTCGGATTGCAGGGTGAACACCGCCAGCGCCAGTTTGCCAAATGCGTCCAGCAGCGGATCGTCGCTGTTCTGCTCGATCACGCCTTCCAGCGACCGGGCCACCTTCGCGGACTGGTGGATACGCTGGGCGGCCTTCAAAAGCTGGTCCTGGGTGGCGCCGGTGCGTTGGGCCAGCGCCCCCACATGTCGCACGATCGCAGCCCCATCGCGGGTCAGCTGGTTGGCCGAGGCGCGCGAGAAATCGAGCGCCTGCGCCACCCGGTCCAGCGTTTCCGCCGCACTGGGCATATGCAGTTCGGCCGCCGCCGCCGGGCCGAGGATAAAGGTGGTTCTGGTGCGGATCATCGATTCTGGCTCATTGCTGCCAATATAGCGGCAATTCCTTAACCGGGTTTATGCGCCGCAGTGGAAAGCCCGCGGCGGCAATTGACGATCGCCCGGCGGCGTGCGCACAGGTTGGCGATGAACCCGGCCGCCCTTCCCTCGATCCCTGCCGTGCTCGATCTTGCCGGGATCGCGGTATTCGCGCTCAGCGGCGCCCTGCTGGCCGCCCAGTTGCGGCAGACCTTCGTGACCATGGCGTTCTTTGCCCTGATCACCGGGGTGGGCGGCGGATCGGTGCGCGATCTGCTGATCGACGCTCCGGTATTCTGGGTACACGATCCGCTGGTGGCGCCGGTCTGCCTGGGCGTGGCCTTGCTGGTATGGTTCACCCCGAAGCAGTGGTGGGAAGGCGCCTTGCTGGACTGGGCCGATGCGCTGGGCCTTGCGGCTTATGCGGTGATCGGCACGGCCAAGGCGCTGGCCTTTGGCGTGCCGCCGGTGCCGGCCATCACGATGGGGATCATCACCGGCTGCGTGGGCGGCGTGATCCGCGATGTGCTGGCCGGCCGGCCCTCGATCCTGATGCGCCCCGAACTTTACGTGACCGCTGCGGCGCTTTCAGCCGTGCTGGCCTGCGGGGCCACGCTGGCGGGCGTCTCGCCAGTGGCGGGGTGGCCGGTGGCCATCGCGGCGGGCTTCATCCTGCGCGGAATTGCCATCCGGCTACATCTGGGCCTGCCGCACTATCGCGGCGAGCGAGACGAAGCCTAGGCGAGGAACCGCCCCGGCGCATAAGGCGCCGGATCGACCGGCATATCGCCCCTGCCGGTAAACAGCGCCGCGCCCAGCGCGCCGGCGGCAGGCGCGGTCTGGATGCCGAAGCCGCCCTGCCCGGCAAACCAGAAGAACGCCGGATCCTGCGGGGCAAAGCCGAACACCGGCAGTCGATCCGGCGCAAAGCTGCGCAGGCCGGCCCAGCGATGCTCCACCCGTTCCACCTGCCAATCGACCACCTGCTCCAGCCGGTCGATCGCCAGGGCGACGTCCAGCTCATCCGGCGCGGCATCGCACGCCGGGCTTGGCGTTTCATCGTGCGGGCTGAGCCACAGCTTGCCGGCCTGCGGCTTGAAATAGAAACGCTCGTTCAGGTCCAGCACCAGCGGCAGGCTGCCGGCGGGTTCGGGCGCTGTGCGCAGCTGGGCCACGGTGCGGCGGAACGGCCGGATGCCCACCGGGGTAACCCCGGCCAGCGCGGCCACCTCGTCGGCCCATGCGCCGGCGGCATTGGCCAGAACGCCGGCCTCGGCGGTGCGCCCATCGGCCAGTGTCAGCAGCCAGCCGCCGCTTTCACGGCTGGCGCCCACCAGCCGTGCCCCGGCCCACAGCACAGCACCGGCGCGGCGGGCGCTGGCCAGATAATCCTGATGCAGGCGCGCCACATCGATATCGCAGCAATCCGGCTCCAAGGCCCCCGCCACCCAGCCGGGGCGCAGGCCGGGGATGCGCGTCTCCAGCCCGGCCCGGTCCAGCCTCTCCACCCGCACACCCAAGGCGGCATAGCGATCGGCAAAGGCGGCCAGCTGCGCTTCGTCTCCGGCACGGGCGATGGTCAGCGCGCCGCGCGGGGTGAGATAGCCGCCCTCGCGCAAGGCCGGGCCCGATGCGGTGGTCAACGGCTGCACGCCGGGGCCGCCATAACTTTCGGTCCAGAACGCGGCGCTGCGGCCAGTGGCGTGATAACCGGGCGCCGCCTCCCCTTCGAGCAGGAGCACGCGCACACCCAGCGGGGCCAGCGCCGCGCCAAGGCTTGCTCCGGCCATGCCGGCGCCGACAATGGCAATATCGAATCGGGAATGCATCGCTGCCGTCAGTTCCGGGGTGGAGCCGCCCGGTCAAGGAAATCGTCAATCGCGGCAAGTGCCCGTTGGCGCACGGGATCGGCCTCGCGCAGGATTTCGTGCCGAGCTTCCGCGCCAAACCGCACCAGCTCGGCCCGCGGCAACCACTGCGCCGCCCGCTCGATCGCTCCCCTGCCCACCAGCCGGTCGGCGCTGGTGGCGAGAATCAGCGTCGGCACGGTCACGCCTTGCAGCACTGCGCGCCGGTCCAGCCCGCGCATCGAGCCGATCGCCGCCCGCAACCACCCCCATGAACCCGGCCCCATCGCCAGGCCCGGCCGCGCCTCACGCCAAGCCAGCTCGTCGGCATAACGGCGGGGATCATGGGTGAGCAGGGCAGCGCGATCTTCCGGAAGCTGGCCGGGCTTTTCGCTCCATTGCCACGCCGAACGGCGTGGATCGCCCAGCATGCACATCAACCGGGCCGCCCAGTGAAACGAAGCCAGCGGCAACCCGTGCGTGATCAGGCCCAGCATCGGGGCAGAAAGCACCAGCGCATCGGGGGCGATTCGCTGCCCGGCCACGGCGCGCAAGGCCAAGTGCCCCCCCATCGAATGGCCCACCAGAACATGCGGGCCAGGCCGGCTAGTTTGCCACGCTGGCCAGAACGCGGCGAGATCATCCACCCATCGCGCGAAGTCATCGACATGGCCGGTAAACGCATCGTTGCCCAGCCGGCCCGACAGCCCCTGCCCGCGCCAGTCCAGCGCGGTCACCTCCCACCCGCGGCCATTCCAATAATCCAGCGATTCCAGATACTTCTCAAAGAAATCACCCCTGCCAGGCAGGAACAGTAGGCTGCCTCGCGCAGGTTCGGGCACCCGCCAGTCGATCCGGCGAATCGCCCAGCCATCCGGCGCGATCCAGCGCGATTCGATGGCTTCGGCCGGAATAGCGCGGGCGTTGAAAGTTGCCGGATCTGCCTCGCTCACCCGTTCGCATCCCTAATTCCCGCCTCAAGCGGTTGGTTACTTTTTAGTAATTCCTCGCGTGGCACACACACCATCGAACTACCGGGAGGCTTGCGGCCACCGGACTTACAGGGGGCGTGTCGTGCGCAGTGAACTGCTTACCTATGGACTGCTGGCAGCCTTGGCAATCGCGCTGCTGACCGCCGCGTTCACCGACTTGCGCCGCCGCCAGATCGACAACTGGCTCAATGCCGCCGTCGCGCTTGCCGCGCCCGCGTTCTGGTGGGCCAGCGGGCTGGACCTGTGGCCGGGCGTGGGCTGGCAGGTTGGTGTGGCCATCCTGACCTTTGCCATTTGCGCGGTGCTGTTTGCGCTGCGGATGATGGGCGGGGGCGATGTGAAATTGCTGGCCGCGCTGGCGCTGTGGATCCGGCCGGAACACTTTGCATGGCTGGTGGTGGTGATGAGCCTGCTCGGCGCCGTGCTGACCATTGCTTTCGCCGCCTGGCACATCGCCCGCCGCAAGCAGGGACGCGCCGCGATTCCCTATGGCGTGGCGATCTGCGCTGCCGGGCTGCTGACGCTGGCCGACAAGTCCTTGCCGCTGCTTCAGGGCCGGCTGGGCTGAGCCGCGCGGCGAGGTGACCTAATTTTAACCATTTTGAACGTAACTATCCTCAATTCCGGACATTCCGCAGGGGGGCTTGCAAAGCCATGGACAAGAGAAAGCTGATGCTGCTGCTGGGGGCGCTGGTCGTTGCGATCGGCACCGCCCTTGCTGCCCGAAGCATGCTCGGTGGTGGCGCTACGCCCCAGGCCGAAGCCGCACAGATGGCCGCAGGGCCGAAGGTGCTGGTGGCCCAGCGAGCACTGCCGGTCGGCACGATCATCACCCAGGATTCGCTGAGCTTCCAGGCTTGGCCCAAGGAGATGGTCAAGGACGCCTACTTCATCGAAGGCGAAGCGGACATGACCAAGCTGCTCGGCACGGTGGTGCGCTATCCGGTCACCGCCGGCCAGCCGATGACCCAGGGCGCGCTCGTCCGTCCCGGTGACCGCGGCTTCCTCGCCGCCGCGCTTGGCCCCGGCATGCGCGCGGTCACGATCACCGTCTCGGCTCGCACCGGCGTTGCCGGCTTCGTCTTCCCCGGCGACCATGTCGACCTGATGCTGACCCAGTCCGTCACGCCCAATGAAGGCGATACCGGACAGCCGCTCAACACTACCGAAACCGTGCTGCGCAACCTGCGCGTGCTCGCCACCGACCAGTCGACCGACCAGGAAATCGTGGACGGCAAGACGGTGGTGAAGGCCTTCAGCACCGTTACCCTCGAAGTGACCCCGCGCATCGCGGAAAAGATCGCGGTGGCCGAAAAGATCGGCCAGCTTTCGCTCTCGCTGCGCTCCATTGCCGATAACCAGGCCGAACTGGAACGCGCGGTTGCCTCTGGCGCGGTGAAGCTGCCCGCCGGTGCAACCAAGGAAGAAGAACAGCGCCTGCTGGCTTCGGCGATGAATCGCCCGCTCGACAACGGCGCGACTTTCGTGACCGGCGGCGATGTCTCGCGCTTCCAGCGCACCGCCCTGCCCCGGCCCAAGCCGCAGGTTGACCCGGGCAAGCAGATCGCTGCCGCCATGGGCTCGATGGTCAAGGCCGTGACCGGCGCCGTGGGTGCCCCGTCCGGCGGCCTTCCGGTCCAGACCGGCCCTGTCGTCCGCGTGACACGCGGCAAGACCACCACCATCGAACAGGCAGGGAAGTGACCATGCGCCGCATCGCTTCGCACACCGCTTCCGCCTCCGGCCACCCGAAGGGCATCGCCATGACCAGCCGCTTCACTTCCCTTAGCATGGGCACCTTGCTCAGCGCCGCTGCGGCGCTGGCGATCCCGGCGCTTGGCCTTGCCGCCAGCCCGGCCGCCGCCCAGACCGTGACCCGCCCGGCGCAGGATATCGCCCTGTCCATCGGGCGCGGCCAACTGATCACCGTACCCGGCCGCATGACCGATGTGTTCGTCGCCAATGAAACGGTGGCCGATGTCCAGGTCAAATCCACCAACCAGCTCTACCTGATGGGCAAGGGCGGCGGCGTGACCACGGTCTATGCCAGCGATGGCGCCGGCAACGTGATCTGGTCGGCCAACGTCCGCGTCGGCACCAACATCGACAGCGTGGACCAGATGCTGCGCGTGGCCATGCCGGAAGCGCGCATCGCCGTTTCCACCATCGGTTCCGACACCGTGCTGCTGACCGGCACCATCGGTGCGCCGGAAGACGCCGCTGAAGCCCAGCGGCTGGTCCAGGCCTTCATGGGCAAGCAGACCAACGTGATCAGCCGCCTGAAAATGGCCACCCCGCTGCAGGTCAACCTGCAGGTCCGCATTGCCGAAGTCAGCCGCACGCTGACCAAGTCGCTGGCCAGCAACCTGACCACCATGGACGGCACCGGCGGCTTCCAGTTCGGCATCGGCCAGGGCCGTTCGTTCGGTGGAGCATGGAATGCCGGCCGCGTGATGGGCGTGGGCAACACCCCGTTCCAGTATGGCATCGATCCGACCACGATCACCCAGGCTAACCCGACCGGCTCGATCCGCGCCCTGCCGGGTACCGATGTGACCGCGATTGGCGCCGGGATCACCACGCTTGCCGGCACCGGCAAGCTGTTCGGCCTCAACCTGCTCGGCACGCTGGATGCCGGCGAAACGGCTGGCCTCGTCACCACCCTGGCGCAACCGAACCTGACCGCCATTTCCGGCGAAACGGCCGAGTTCCTGGCCGGCGGCGAATTTCCCTACATCGTCAGCCAGGGCGCCAATGCGGCAGCTTCGATCGAATTCAAGAAGTTCGGTGTCAGCCTCAGCTATACGCCGACGGTTCTGGCCAACGGCCGCATTTCCATCCGGGTTCGGCCGGAAGTGTCGGAGCTGGGCGAAAGCCTGCGCCAGGGCGGCTACGACGTGCCGACCATCACCACGCGCCGAGCGGAAACCACCGTGGAACTCGGCTCCGGCCAGAGCTTCATGATCGGCGGCCTGCTGCGCAACACCACCAGCAACACGGTGCAGAAGCTGCCGGGCGCGGGCGATATCCCGATCCTGGGCGCGCTGTTCCGCTCCACCGGCTTCAAGCGTGGCGAAACCGAGCTGGTCATCGTGGTCACGCCCTACCTGGTCAACCCGGTGGATGCCAACGCGATCAAGCTGCCGACCGACGGCTATCAGGCGCCCAACGATGTGCAGCGCATTTTCGGCAACATGCAGAGCGACGGCAAGTCCGGCGCCGACCGCCCGAAGCCGCGCGAAGCCGCCCCGACCCAGCAATCGAACCCGCCCGCCCCGAAGATCGGCGCTGCCGACGAAGCGGCCCCGCCCCTTGCCGGCGGCGAACTTCCCGCACGCCAGGGCAAGGCCGATGCCAGTGCCCAGCCCGGCTTCAGCCTGAAGTGAGAGAGGTGAACCCCATGCGCAACACCATCAAGAGCAAGGCCAACCGGAAGATCCTGTCCGGCGCCATCGCCCTCTCCGCCACGCTGGTCCTGTCTGCCTGTGGCGGCATGGCCAGCAACCGCTCGCTGGAAAGCCTGCATCAGCCGGTGGTCGAAAAGACCAATTACGTGCTGGATCTGACAACCGGCCCCGGCGGACTTTCGCTGCCCGAACAGCGCCGCCTTGCCGGCTGGTTCGATGCGATGAACCTGCGCTACGGCGATCGCATCTATATCGACGATCCGCTCGCCAGCCCCGCCACCCGTGCGGCGGTCGAGGCGGTCGCCGGGAAATACGGCATCCTGCTGAGCAATGGCGCCCCGGTCACCCAGGGCTACCTCAACGCCGGCACTGCCCGCGTGGTCGTGGTTCGCGCCACGGCGTCGGTTCCGGGCTGCCCGGATTGGCGCAGCAACTCCGACGCCAACTTCGCCAACGCCACCAGCCACGGCTATGGCTGCGCGGTCAACAGCAACCTGGCCGGAATGGTCGCCGATCCGGAACACCTGGTTCGCGGAGCGACCGGATCGGGCGAAACGGTCGTGATGACCTCGACCAAGGCGATCGACGCCTATCGCGAGCGCTCGGCCGCAGCCGGCCAGGCGATCAAGCAGACCACCGGGGGGAACTGACACATGAACGCGCCGTGGAAGGCCGGGATGCCCGGCAACCGAGCCCCCTTTGCCGCCTTCATCTGCGACGAGGCCGCACTCGACGTGCTCCGCCCCGTCGTGGTGGAAATGGGCTGGCAGCCGGAAAAGTGCCACAAGGGCGGCCTGCGTAATGCGGTCCAGTCGCTCTCGATCACCGCCAGCCCCAACATCCTGATGGTCGATCTGTCGGAAAGCGGCGATCCGCTCAACGACATCAACGCCCTGGCAGAGGTTTGCGAACCCGGCACGGTGGTGATCGCGGTGGGCCAGGTCAACGATGTGCGGCTCTACCGCGATCTGGTCGCCAGCGGCATCCAGGATTACCTGCTCAAGCCGCTCAGCGCCGGCCAGGTGCGCGATGCCCTGATCCAGGCCCAGGCGATCTTCACCACGCCCCGCGCCCATGATCCGGCCGCCGCCAAGCGCCATGTCTCGACTGCGGTGGTCGGCACGCGCGGCGGGGTTGGCGCCTCGATGCTCGCAACCTCGCTGTCGTGGCTGTTCGCCACCGATCACCAGATGCCGACCGCGCTGCTCGATCTCGACGTGCACTTCGGCACCGGCGCGCTCACGCTCGATCTGGAGCCGGGCCGCGGCCTGACCGACGCGATCGAGAATCCGAGCCGCATCGACGGGCTGTTCATCGAACGCGCGATGATCCGGGCGAACGACAACCTCTCGATCCTCTCGGCCGAGGCGCCGATCAACGCCCCGCTGATGACCGACGGTTCGGCCTTCGTGCAACTGGAAGAAGAATTCCGCCAGGCGTTCGAGATGACCGTGATCGATCTGCCGCGCAACATGCTGATCAACTTCCCTCACTTGCTGGCGGATGTGAACTGCGTGGTGCTGGCCACCGAATACACGCTCTCCTCGGCCCGCGATGCGATCCGCATCCTTTCCTGGCTGAAGGCCAATGCCGCCCACGTGCAGACCTTCGTGGTTGCCAACAAGGTGCAGGCCGCAACCCAGGAAATCAGCAAGGCCGATTTCGAGGCGTCGATCGAACGCAAGGTCAACTTCACCCTTCCCTACGACCTCAAGGGCGTGACCAACGCCGCCAAGCTCGGCCAGACTTATGCCGAGGCCAACCGCGCCACCAAGGGCGGCGCGGTGATCCGCGACATCGCTTCCGCAATCATGGGCGTGAGCGATGCGGATGATGCGGCCGACAAGGGCAAGAAGGGGGCAACCTCACTACTCGGCAAGTTCGACCTGAAAAGCCTGCTGGCCAAGAAGGACAAGGCCCCGGCGTGAATGCCGGGCGCCGGACGATCGTGAACGCCGCCCCGCGCCGCAAGGCCGGGGGCCGGCATGAACCCGCAACGCGGGCGGAGATGCGCCGATGAACACGCTTCAGTTGATGGTGGTCGCAACTGGCACCGCTGCCGTGGTGGCGCTGGGCGTTGGCGCGTTCTGGGGGCCAAACCCGGCCAAGGAAGCGGCACGCCGGCTTCAGTCCCTGCGTTTCCGCCACTCCGAGAACGCCACCGACAAGGTCGAGGCCCAGCTCAAGAAGGCCGTTGCCGCGCGCAAGCCGGTAACCCACGCCATCGCCGGTTCCGGTTCGCGCGCCGAAGCGCTGGCCCTGCGCCTGCATCGCACCGGCACCGGCTGGACCATGAGCCAGTACATCTATGCCTCGGCCGGTCTCACCCTGTTCATAGCCGCGCTGCTTTATCTGAAATCAGGTATTCCGCTGATCTCGCTGATGGTTGGCTTGTTCGTGGGCCTGGGGCTGCCGCACATGGTAGTCAGCCATATGATCAAACGGCGGATCACCGCCTTCAACGCCAAGTTTCCCGATGCGATCGAACTGCTCGTACGCGGCCTGCGTTCGGGCCTGCCGGTCACGGAAACGCTGGGCGTGGTCGCTGGCGAAGTACCGGGCCCCGTGGGCGAGGAATTCAAGCTGGTGACCGAGCGCATCCGCATCGGCAAGACGATGGACGATGCCCTCCAGGATACGGCCGATCGCCTGGGCACGCCGGAATTCCAGTTTTTCTGCATCACGCTGGCGATCCAGCGCGAAACCGGCGGCAACCTCGCCGAAACACTGTCCAACCTTGCCGATGTGCTGCGCAAGCGCGCCCAGATGAAGCTGAAGATCCGCGCGATGAGCTCGGAATCCAAGGCCTCGGCCTATATCGTGGGTGCGCTGCCGTTCATCGTGTTCGGCCTCATCTGGTGGATCAATCCCGGCTACATCAGCAAGTTCTTCGAGGACGAGCGCCTGATCGTGGCCGGCCTGTTCGGCCTGGTGTGGATGTCCATCGGCGGCTTCATCATGGCCAAGATGGTCAGCTTCGAGATCTGACGGAAGGGCGCTGATCCATGCTCGCTAACAAGCATCCCACCCTGCTCGGCGTCGATGTCGTCTGGGTTGGCTCGATCCTCGCCGGGGTTGCCGCGCTGGCCGTGGTCCTGGCCATCTATGCCGCCGTCACCGTCCGCGATCCGATGGCCAAGCGCGTCAAGCAGCTCAACGAGCGGCGCGAACAGCTGAAAGCCGGCATCGTCACCGGCGGATCTCGCCGCCGACAGAGCCTGGTTCGCAAGAACAGGACGACCGATCGCATTCGTGAACTGCTCGCCAGCCTCAAGGTGCTGCAGGACAGCCAGATCGACGAGATCCAGCAGAAGCTGGCCTATGCCGGCATCCGCAAGAAGGAATTGGCGGTCGCGGTCATCTTCGGGCGCATGGTCCTGCCGATCGTGCTCGGCCTGATTGCTGCTGCGGCGATTTACTGGAGCAACATGTTCCCGGAATGGAGCAGCACCAAGCGCTTCATGGGTTTCGCCGGCGCGGTGATCCTGGGCTACAAGGCGCCTGAACTCTATATCGACAACATCGCCAAGAAGCGGACCGACGCAATCCGCAAGGGTCTGCCCGACGCGCTCGACCTGATGGTGATCTGCGCTGAAGCCGGCCTGACCGTCGATGCCTCCTTCGGCCGCGTGGCCAAGGAACTCGGTCGCGCCTACCCGGAACTGGGCGATGAGCTGACGCTGACCGCGATCGAGCTGTCCTTCCTGACCGAGCGGCGCATGGCCTTCGAGAACTTGGCCTACCGGGTGAACCTCGATGCGGTGAAGGGCGTGGTCACCACCATGATCCAGACCGAACGCTACGGTACCCCGCTGGCATCGGCGCTGCGCGTGCTTTCGGCCGAATTCCGCAACGAGCGCATGATGCGCGCCGAAGAAAAGGCCGCCCGTCTGCCCGCGATCATGACCGTGCCGCTGATCCTGTTCATCCTGCCGGTGCTGTTCATCGTCATCCTCGGCCCGGCCGGCTGCTCCATCGCAGACGCCTTCGCCAACCAGAACAAGTAGAGCCCAACCAGCTTTCCACAAACAGCAAGGGCGGCTCCGATGGAGCCGCCCTTTTCGCATGGCATGATCGGACAAAAGCCGGATGCCGGCTCAGCCCCCCGTAACCGTCCGTTCGATGGCGCCCAGCAGGCTGTGGCCCTTGCCGTCGCGCAGGTCGATACGGATCGTATCCCCTTCGGCCAGCGCCGGGATGGTCACCAGCGGACCGGAACCGACCAGAGTGCCCGGCCCCATCCGGCGCTCGGCCGCCAGCGCTGCAACCAACGCGCCAAGGTCGATAGCAGGCAACGCGATCCGTTCAACGGGCTGGCCATTGCGCTCCACCACCAGCGCGATACCGTCCTGCTGCAGCACCTCCGGCACGGCCAGAACCGGGGACAGCGCGCCTTGGCCGCAATCATGCACAAGCCCAACCAGCCGGACAGCCTGACGCGCCTCGTCCGCGCTGGCGCCGTGCGGCACTTCGCCCGTCACCGCGCACAATTCCACCGCGGTGGGACCGCAAGGCGCCCGCAACGGCGAACGGCCGGCGGCAAGATCATCCCCCGGCCGCGCACCGCCCGCACTTGTCCGGCGATAGACGCGCGTCAGCGGTGCGCCGGCCTCGCGCTCGTGAAAGCGTAGTTGCGGGATCGCCTCATGCTCCAGATCGGTGGCCAGTGCCTCAAGCGCCGGGGCAT
>CAZVHM010000025.1:0-1357 GCA_964627175.1 uncultured Novosphingobium sp.
GCACGATAGAAGAAAGCGATCCATGATCGCCCGGATTTATGGGTTCACGGCCTAGGCCAGGGCTGCACGCAATTTCGCCAGCCGTCGCACCCCTTCCGCCAGGGTTGCAATATCCTTGCAGTGACACAGGCGCACGATGGGCGTGCGCTGCCCGCCTTCCAGAAAAGCCGACAGCGGGATTGAAGCAACGCCCGCTTCGCGCACCGCGCGTTCGGCGAAGGTGGCGTCATCCAGCGCGATGCCGCTTGCGCTCAGGTCGATACAGGAGAACCAGGTTGCGGGGCCCGGCAAAACGGCAAATCCGGCCTCGGCCAGCAGCCGGTTGAGCGTGGCGCGGCCCTGCGCCCAGCTATCCAGTTGCTCGGCCATCAATTCCGGCATCGCCAGCCCTTCGGCCACGGCATATTGCGTGGCCGGCATCGTGGTGAAAGTCAGGAACTGATGGGCGCGGCCAAGGACGGAGGCCAGCGCGGGATCGGCGCACAGCCAGCCGATTTTCCATCCGGTAAGGCCAAACAGCTTGCCGGCCGAGCCGATCTTGATCGCCCGCCGGGCCATTCCGGGGAATGACATGAGCGAGCGGTGCCGCACACCGTCGAAACGGACCGCCTCCCATACCTCGTCGCAAATCGCGGTAAGGTCGTGGGCCGTGCACAGTTCCGCGAGCAGCGCCAGCTCGCTTTCGCTGGCGACAGAGCCGGTGGGATTGAGCGGATCGTTGACGATCATCGCGGCTGTGCGGGGCGTTATCCTCTCGGCAATCGCCTTGCGTTCATAGCGCCAGTGCGGCGGCTGCAGCGGCACGAACACCGGAACGCCGCCCGCCCGCCGCACCATCGGCGCATAAAGATCATAGGCGGGGGCGAACAAAAGCACCTCTTCACCCTCGCGCACCACGGCAAGGATCGCCGCGGCCAATGCCTCGGTTGCGCCAGATGTCACCACGACGTTTTCAGGGGCCAGCGACAGGCCCTGTGTCCGTTCGTAGAATGCCGCCACCGCCGCGCGCAGTTCAGGAACGCCGGCCATGGGTGGATACTGGCTGGATCGTTCGTGCAAGGCGCGGGCGGCCGCTTCACGCAGCATCAGGGGCCCGAAATCGTCGGGAAAGCCCTGACCCAGATTTACCCGGCCGCCATCGCGGCACAGACCGGACATGTATTCGAAGATGGTCAGCCCCATCGCGCCATAGATCGGATGAACGTTCATCCTCGCTGGCTAGCGGCGCTCTGGCGGCCTGTGAAGTCGGCGCTTACTTGGCGGCGTAAAGCAGGCGCCCCTCGCCGAGCAGTTCCAGCACGTCGTCAATCTCGGCGCGCGCCACTGCGAAGCACCCCTGGCTGCGGCCCACGCGGCC
>CAZVHM010000025.1:1457-27120 GCA_964627175.1 uncultured Novosphingobium sp.
CGCCGCTTCCGGCGCGATCGTGCGCGGCAAGGCCAAGCCAACCGCGCTGGTTGCAACTGCGCCGAAAAGCCGGCGCCGGCTGATATGCATGGTTGTTGCGATCCCGATAACCCGCGCATTAGCGCTTTTTCCTGCCCCATAGAGTGTGCTTTCGCTCTCCGCAGTTCAAGGGGTGGGGGTGATCTTGCCCGCGAACCGTGGGGATTTTGCGTTGGTCGGCGGACCTGTTGGGCCGGGAAGGATGGAGAATGGCGGTAAAGCGGTTGTCTGCAAGGAACCTGTTTTGCGCTCGTCATCGGCTCGGCGCGTGGTAAAGCATGGCAATGGGGCTCGGGGAGGCATCGGCACGATGAAGTCGTTGAACAAGCGCTGGATCAAGGCTGCTGTCCTCACAGTGGGCGTTGCCGACTGTGTGGGCCTTTATTACGCGCAGCAGCGGCTGAACGCGCCTGTGCCGGATAAAATACGGTTCGATCGCACTGCGATCATGGTGCCGGACGGGCATGATCGGTTCCGCGTTGGTGCCACTGTCCTGTTGGCGGAGGCTGCTGCTTCCAGTTCCGTCGCGGTCGCTGCTAGCGGCGAAGTTGCAGAATTGTCGGAAACAGTCGCATCTTCGCATCAGGTCCGGATCGAGCCGGTGCCAGCGGTCGTCACGGCCGTATCGCAGCCGCGCACGTCAGGCGGCACATCGCTGGCCCGGCTTGTGCCAGAACTGCAGGAGCGTTCGGAGTTCTCCCGAGTTTTCGCCGGTTTTGAAGTGGGGATCGATCAGGAGCGGCAGCTCGAACTGGCGTTGCCGGTGATCGAGCCTGCGCGCGGTGCGGCTTCGCAGGCAGATCTCGCGGCAGGCGGGCCAATGCTCGAAACCCCGCTTCCGCTCCAAGCGGAAGAACCGGCGCCGGTTACCGCCCAGGCAGATGCCGGGGAAGCGAAGCTTTGAAATAGAAGCCGGGTTACCGTCCGGCACGGCTGGTCCGGGGGTGAAGTCCTTGGGCCGGACAGCCCTGCGGATCTTCGTCCCCGGCCCGGATCAGACGACGCCGAACGCCAGCATTGCGTCGGCGACTTTCTTGAAGCCGGCGATATTGGCGCCGCGCACGTAGTCGATGTAACCGTCGCCACGATCGCCGTAGGTCAGGCAAGCCTTGTGGATGTTGGCCATGATGTCCTGCAGCATCTGCTGCAGCTCATCCTCGCCCCATGAACGGCGGCCGGAGTTCTGGCTCATTTCCAGGCCGGAAACAGCCACGCCGCCGGCGTTGGCGGCCTTGCCCGGAGCGTAGAGGATGCGGGCATCCTTGAACACGTGGATGCCATCGAGGTCGGTCGGCATGTTGGCGCCTTCCGACACGGCGCGGCAGCCATTGGCAACCAGCGTGCGGGCATCTTCGCCCAGCAGTTCGTTCTGCGTGGCGCAGGGCAGGGCCACGTCGCACGGCACGCCCCACGGGGTCTTCCCGGCATGGAAAGTAGCCCGGGGGAAGGCTTCCACGTATTCCTCGATCCGGCCGCGACGATGGGTCTTGTGGGTCTTCACCCAGTCGATCTTGTCTTGGGTGATCCCGTCCGGATCATGAATGAATCCGCCGGAATCGGAGAAGGTCAGAACCTTGCAGCCCAGCTGGACCAGCTTTTCGGCGGCATGGGTCGCCACGTTGCCCGAGCCGGAGATCACCGCGGTCTTGCCGTTAAGATCCTCGCCCTTGGTCGCGAGCATGTCGGCCAGGAAGTAGACCGCGCCATAGCCGGTCGCCTCGGCCCGGATGAGCGATCCGCCCCACTCCAGTCCCTTGCCGGTCAGCACGCCGGTGAAGTTGTTGGTGATGCGCTTGTACTGGCCGAACATGAAGCCGATTTCGCGCCCGCCCACGCCGATGTCGCCGGCCGGAACGTCAACGTCGGCGCCGATGTGGCGATAGAGTTCGGTCATGAAGCTCTGGCAGAAGCGCATGATTTCGCGCACGCTCTTGCCCTTGGGGTTGAAATCCGAACCGCCCTTGCCGCCGCCCATGGGCAGGCCGGTAAGCGCGTTCTTGAAGGTCTGTTCGAAGGCCAGGAACTTCAGGACGCTTTCGTTCACGCTGGGGTGAAAGCGGATGCCGCCTTTGTAGGGGCCGATGGCGTTATTGTTCTGTACGCGCCATCCGCGCTGGACGCGGATGTTGCCGCTGTCGTCTTCCCAGCACACCCGGAACGAAACCACCCGGTCCGGCTCCGAGATCCGGCGCAGGATCTTCTGGCGGTGGTATTCTTCCTTGTCCTGGATGAAATCGAATATGTCTTCGGCCACTTCCTGCACGGCCTGCACGAACTCTGGCTGGTGAGGGTTGCGCCGCACCACCCCTTCCATGAAGCCATTGAAATCGACGTGGTCGGTATGCGCCATACGGATATTTCCCTTTTGCGCGCGCGTTTGGGCGCGCCCATCGAACTTGGTAAAGTGCCGATGCGGCAATAGCCGCGCAAGTCAAGGGTGCAAGTCCAAGTGCATGAAATGCAGTCGGATTTCGTTCAAGGTTGTGGCTGAAAGTTACAGATCGGTCCCAAGAGGGGCGAATCGCCCGACTCGCTCAGGGTGGCCGGTGTTAGGCAAGTAGCAGGCACGGGATGGGATTGCTGAAGGGCACGGCCATGCGCCTAGTCAGCTCGGTGCAGGCGCGCCAGTGCCTGCCGATCAGGCAGCCAGCCGCAATTCCAGCCGGTCCCAGATCTCGACCAGGGCGGCGGTCAGGTCGCGCATCATTTCCTCGGTGTGCGAAGGGCCCGGCGTGAAGCGCAGCCGCTCGGTCCCCCGCGGTACGGTGGGGAAATTGATCGGCTGCACATAAACGCCGTATTCGGCGAGGAGGATGTCGCTGATGCGCTTGGCCTTGACCGGATCGCCCACCATCAGCGGCACGATATGGGTCACGGTATCCATCACCGGCAGGCCAGCCTCTGCGAACAGGCGCTTGAGCGTGGCTGCGGCGGCCTGCTGGCCATCGCGCTCCGCGCTTGATCCCTTGAGGTGACGGACAGAAGCCAGCACCCCGGCGACGAGCACCGGCGAAAGGGAAGTGGTGAAGATGAAGCCGGGGGCATAGGATCGGATCACATCGATGATCTTGGCGTCCGCCGCGATATAGCCGCCCATTACGCCGAATGCCTTGCCCAATGTGCCTTCGATGATGGTGATGCGATCGGCGGCGTTGTCACGCTCAGACACTCCGCCACCGCGGGCACCATACATGCCCACCGCGTGTACTTCGTCGATGTAGGTCAAGGCGTTGTACTTGTCGGCAAGGTCACAGATCGCATGGATCGGCGCGATATCGCCGTCCATCGAATAGACGCTTTCGAACGCGATCAGCTTGGGCAGATTGGGGTCCGTTTCCGCCAGAAGCTGTTCCAGGTGATCCACATCGTTGTGGCGGAACACCTTCTTTTCCGCCCCGGAGTTGCGGATGCCGGCAATCATGCTGGCGTGATTCAGTTCGTCGGAAAAGATCACGCAGCCGGGCAGGATTCGTGCCAGCGTGGAAAGCGTGGCATCGTTCGAGACATAGCCCGATGTGAACAGCAGAGCCGATTCCTTGCCGTGCAGGTCGGCCAGCTCTTCTTCCAGCTGGATGTGGTAATGCGTATTACCGCCGATGTTGCGGGTGCCGCCCGATCCGGCGCCAACGTTGTGCAGCGCTTCTTCCATCGCCGCGATCACCTTGGGGTGCTGCCCCATCGCCAGGTAATCGTTTGAACACCAGACGGTGATCGGCTTCGGCCCGTTGTGCCCGGCGAAGCAGCGCGCGTTTGGATAAGCGCCCTTGTTGCGCAGGATGTCGATGAAGACACGATAGCGCCCTTCAGAGTGAAGGCGTTCGATCGCGGAATCGAAAATCTGATCGTAATTCACGATTTTTCGGCGTCCTGCATGATCGCCCGATTTCGCAGACGATTACGGTTGCGGCACATAACCTATCAAGCTGCAGCTTTCCAGAAGCTTTATGAGATGTTTATCGTGCAAGCAAGGAAACGTCGGTCCCGGATGTCGGATCAAGCATCCATTCGATGTCGTGACCGGGGAGCACGATCAGGCCTGGCGCGGCATCCGAAAGGTGCCGCAAGGTCGCCAGCCAGCGCATGTGTGCGGCGCGTTCCTCGTTGCTGACGGTGCGATCGAGCAGGTGCGAACGCACCCGCATTTCCGCGAAATTAACATGCAGCGGGGCGATATCGCTGGCGAAAAGATATTCGCGCCCGTTTGCCAGCCGAACGAAGATCATCTGCGATCCGGGGGTGGGCGAACCGGTGGGAATGACGACAATGCCCGGCGCCACGGGGATTGGCGCGGTGCCGGTGATCGCCGGGGGCAGTCCCGGGGTGGCTGGCCATTGCGCCGCCGCAGCCGAAGGTGCGCCAGGAACTTGCGCCGGGTTGAGCCGGGCGTGAGCCAGCGCCACGCCGGCATCTGGGGATCGTGCCAGGGAGGCAAGGCCGCCCAGATGCTGTGGCCGCTCGCTTGTGGCGAGGATGAGGCTGGCCTGCGAAAGTTCACGTTCCAACGCCGCCTGCGCCCTGGGGACGAAGCCTTCGCCGTTCATGGCAGACATAAGCGTCCCGGTGGTTCCGCTGTCGATCAGCACTGGCCCTTTGCCGGGAACCTGCAGCCGCCATGCCAGCACGGCAAACTGGCGCCGCTTCATGCCGCTGCCAGCGGCATAGAAATTGCCTGGCACCCGTTTCCACCCGACGTGGAAGACCCCGATGTTCGTGGGCTCCTGGCCGGGAAGGGCGCTGGCAAGCCGGCGTAGCTGGCTGATGGTGACGGGATAAGGCTCGGCCGATCGGGCCGGATTGGCCAGCAGGAGCCAGTAGTAGGGCAGGCCCACCAACGCGGCCAGCAGCAACAGGAACGCATTCAGACGGTGCGTCATGCCTTTCCTGGGCGCTGTGTCGGTCGGCTGCATGGTCAGAATATGCCGATCCGTTGCAGCCCGTAGCGGGCCAGCACTGGGGCCAGCCCGGCCAGATCGTCGTCGGCCCGCGTGAACAGCGCCAGATCAGGCAGTTCGCGGGCGAACTGCTGCCCTTCGGTCAGGAAGGCGATGCGCCGGGCGATCCCTTGCGCGCCGTGCACGAAGCGCACCTGCGGACCGAATGCAGCGGCCAGTTCTGGTTCGACCAGCGGGAAATGGGTGCAGGCCAGAACGACCGTATCGATCCGTTCGCCATCGGGCTGGGTGATCAAACCCGCGGCGGCACGGGCATATACGGCCGGGTCGACCGGCTGGCCGCGCAACTTGGCCTCGGCCGCGGCCACAAGCTCGCCGGCGCCGTGGCGCAATAGCCGCTTGCCGGACGCGAATTCTGTCTCCAGCCGATCGACATAGGCTTGGCGGATGGTCGCCTCGGTGCCGAGCAAGCCGATCACCCCGGTGCGGGTCATGGCGGCGGCGGGCTTGATTGCGGGCACCGTGCCCACGATCGGCACCTCCAGCACTTCGCGAACGGCCGCAAGGGCAATGGTGGATGCAGTGTTGCAGGCGATGCATACCAGGCGCGGGCGGAACCGCTCGGTCATTCGGCCAAGCAAGCCCGACACGCGGGCGGCGATCTGGGCTTCGGTCTTGCTGCCATAGGGCAGGCCGGCATTGTCGGCCGCATAGATGACCGGCGCCTGCGGCAGCAGCTTGCGCACTTCGGCCAGCACCGAAAGGCCGCCCACGCCCGAATCGAACATCAGGATGGGCGCCGCAGGGTTCTGGCCCGGTGCGGGATGCGGGGCGCCAAGCGCGCCGGTGGGGGTGGCAGTCTCGGCCATATCGGGGCCATCCCTATTTTTTCTCTGCGCGAATGCAAGGACCGTGGTTAAAGGAGCGCGATGTTTGTGGAGGCGTGAAGCAAGGTTTATGCGATTGACGGGGGATAAGCGATGAACACCGCGTTTCTGGCCCAGGCTCTGGCCGCCGGATATCTGCTTGGGTCGATCCCCTTTGGCATCCTGTTGACGAAGCTGACCGGGGCCGGCGATCTCAGGTCCATCGGATCGGGCAATATCGGCGCCACCAACGTGTTGCGTACCGGCCGCAAGGGGCTTGCCGCGGCCACGTTGCTGCTCGATCTGGCCAAGGGTTTCGCCGCCGTTTGGCTGGCGCGCCATGTTTTGGCCGGGGGGCACGATGCCGTGGCCGGTTTCGGCGCGGTGATCGGCCACTGCTTCCCTGTCTGGCTCAGGTTCCGTGGCGGCAAGGGCGTGGCAACGCTGATGGGCGTGGCGCTCGGCCTCGCCTGGCCGATCGGGGCGGCCTATGCGGCGGTCTGGCTGGGGATGCTGGCGTTCACGCGGGTGTCTTCGCTCAGCGGGATGAGCGCGGCCGTTGCCGCGCCGTTTGCCGCTCTGCTGTTCGGGAAAGCTGAATTCGCTCCCGTTCTGGCGGTGCTGTGCGCGCTGGTGCTGTGGCTTCACCGCGCCAACATCGCCCGTCTGCGCGCCGGGACGGAACCGAAAGTCGGCGGTCGCAAGTGATCGCGGGCTTGGGCGCGGCCGCCACTCTGTCGCAGGAAGAAGCGTTCGCGCGGATCCGCCTGCTGCGTTCGCCCAACGTGGGGCCGGTCAGTTTTCGCCAACTTCTGCGCCGCTATGGCAACGCGGCGGCTGCCTTGGCCGCGCTGCCGGATCTCGCCGCGCGCGGCGGGGCGCCCTATCGCCCCGCGCCGACCGAACGGGTGGAGGCGGAAATCGCCGCCGTAAAGCGTGCCGGCGCGAGGTACCTGTTTCACGATTCTCCCGATTACCCGGCCCTCCTTGGCGAAAGCGACGGCGCCCCGCCCATTCTGGTGCTGCGCGGGGATACCGCGCTGTTGCACCGTCCTGCCGTGGCCGTGGTGGGCGCGCGCAATGCTTCGGCAGGGGCGGTGCGGCTCGCGCGCAGCTTTTCGGCAGCCCTGGCCGAGGCTGGCTATGCGGTGGTCTCCGGCCTTGCCCGCGGGGTTGATGGCGCCGCCCATGCCGGCGCGCTGGCCGGGGCGGGGCAGGGCGGCGGCACGATCGGCGTGATCGCTGGCGGGATCGACATTACCTATCCGCCCGAACATGCCGCCTTGCAGGAAGAGATCGCCACAAACGGGCTGCTGCTGGCCGAGCAGCCAGCCGGGGTGACCCCGCTTGCCCGCCACTTCCCGGCGCGCAACCGGATCATTGCCGGGCTGGCCGCCGGAACCCTGGTGGTCGAAGCGGCGCCGCGCTCCGGTTCGTTGATTACCGCAAGGCTGGCCGGTGAAATGGGCCGCGAGGTCATGGCTATTCCTGGCTCGCCGCTGGATAGCCGGGCGCACGGCTGCAACCAGCTGATCCGGGACGGAGCAATCCTGGTGCAGCGGCCGGAGGATGTGGCAGAACTGCTGGAAGGATTTACCGGCAATCCTCGTAGCATTTTTCGAGAGGACAGGCCGGTTGCCGATGCCGCCTATGAATCCGCTTCGGAAACCGGTGATCCGGCCGATATCGACGCCCTGCTTTCCACTGCGCCGGTCAGCGTGGATGAACTGGTCCGCCAGTCTGGCGCGGGGGCGGGGGCGGTGCAACTGGCGCTGATCGAACTCGAACTCGCCGGCAGGCTGGTGCGCCACGCCGGGGGGCGGGTCAGCCTGTCAGCCTGAAACCGATTAGCCAACGGGACGGGTTGACGCCGTGCCCGATCGCTCCCCACCATCGCGCACGTACACACGTAAGGAAGTCCGGGCTCGCCCATGCAATTGGTAATCGTAGAATCGCCGGCCAAGGCCAAGACCATCGAGAAGTATCTCGGCAAGGGCTACAAGGTCCTCGCCAGCTATGGTCACATCCGTGACTTGCCGGCCAAGGATGGTTCCGTCCGCCCGGATGAAGAATTCGCGATGGACTGGGAACTCTATGGCGACAAGCAATCCCGGGTGCGCGAAATCACCGATGCCGCCAAGCAGGCAGACCGCCTGATCCTGGCCACTGACCCTGATCGCGAGGGGGAGGCAATTTCTTGGCATGTCAAGGAGTTGCTGACTAAACGTCGCGTGCTTCCTAAAGAGGTTGAACGGGTTACCTTCAACGCCATCACGAAAGACACCGTGACCAAGGCGATGCAGCACCCGCGCGAGCTGGATCAGGATCTGATCGATGCCTATCTCGCCCGCCGCGCGCTTGATTACCTGTTCGGCTTTACGCTTTCGCCGGTGCTGTGGCGCAAGCTGCCCGGCGCAAAGAGCGCGGGCCGGGTGCAATCGGTGGCGCTGCGCCTGATCGTTCAGCGCGACCGCGAGATCGAAAGCTTCCGGGCGCAGGAATACTGGTCAGTCGTGGCGCGGCTGGAGCAGGGCGGCACCGAATTTGCGGCCCGTCTGGTGCGGTTTGACGGTGACAAGTTGGAGCGCCTGTCGCTGAGCGATGAAGGCACTGCGCTGCGCGCCAAGGCCACGGTTGAAGGTGCCACCTTCCGGGTGGAAGAGGTGGAAACCAAGCCCACCCGCCGCAATCCCTATCCGCCGTTCACCACCTCTACCCTGCAGCAGGAAGCCGCGCGCAAGCTGGGCTTTTCCGCCAGCCACACGATGCGGGTGGCGCAAACGCTGTATGAAGCGGGCGCGATCACTTACATGCGAACCGACGGCGTGCAGATGGATCCCAGCGCGATTTCCGCCGCGCGCAAGGCCATCGCCGAGCGCTATTCCGGGCACTATCTGCCGGAAAAGCCGCGACATTATGAAACCAAGGCCAAGAACGCGCAAGAGGCCCACGAGGCGATCCGGCCGACTGATTTTGCCAAGGATCGCCACGGTTCGGGGGACGAGGCGCGGCTTTACGACCTGATCTACAAGCGCGCGATGGCCAGCCAGATGGCTTCGGCCAATATCGAGCGGACCACGGTTACCCTGCGCGAAGGCACCGGCAAGCACGAGCTGCGCGCCACCGGCCAAGTGGTGAAGTTCCCCGGCTTTCTCGCGGTTTATGAGGAAGGCCGCGACCAGAAGGCGGAGGGCGAGGACGACGAGAGCGGCCTGCTGCCGGCCATGGCCAGTGGCGATTGCCCGGCGAAGAAGGGGGTGGATGCCACCCAGCACTTCACCCAGCCGCCGCCGCGCTATTCCGAAGCCAGTCTGGTCAAGCGGCTGGAGGAATTGGGCATTGGCCGGCCTTCCACTTACGCGGCAACGCTGCAGGTGCTGAAGGACCGCAACTACGTTCGCGTAGAGAAAAACCGTTTCTTTGCAGAGGAATCGGGCCGCCTTCTCACAGCGTTTCTCGAACGGTTCTTCGACCGATACGTGGCTTATGAATTCACCGCCGGGATGGAAGAGGAGCTTGACGATGTGTCAGGCGGCCGTGCTGCGTGGAAGGATGTGCTGGCCGAGTTCTGGCGCGACTTCAAGCCGAAGTCGGACGAGGTGATGGAGCGCAAGCCCTCGGAAGTGACCGAGGCGCTGGACGAATTTCTGTCCGATTATCTGTTCCCGCCCAAGGAAGATGGCGGCGATCCGCGCGCCTGCCCCAAGTGTGCGGCCGGCCGGCTGGCCCTGCGCGGCGGGCGCTACGGGGCCTTCGTGGCCTGCTCCAATTATCCGGAGTGCAAGTATACCCGCAAGTTCGCGCAAGGCGGCGGCAGTGCCGAAGGCGCGGAAGACGGCGTGCTGGGCAAGGATCCCGTCAGCGGCGAGGATGTCGTGCGCCGCGCGGGGCGCTTCGGCCCCTATCTGCAATTGGGTGAAGGTAAGGAAGCCAAGCGTTCGTCTATCCCCAAGGACATCCCGGAACTCGATCTGGAGTGGGCGCTGCGCCTGCTCAGTCTCCCGCGCGAAATCGGCGCTCACCCTGAAACAGGTGAGCCGATCACCGCCAGCATCGGGCGTTATGGCCCCTATCTCGCCCACAATGGCAAGTATGCGAAGCTGCGCAGCACGGCCGAGGTGTTCGAAACCGGGATGAACGCGGCCGTTGCCAAGCTGGCCGATGCCGCCAGCGGGGCAGGGCGTTCGGCCCGGGCCGCTGCCGAACCTCTTCGCACCTTCGGCGCGCATCCGGAATCGGGCGGCGAAATCAAGCTGATGGCCGGCCGCTATGGCCCCTATGTGACCGATGGCACGACCAACGCCACGCTCCCACGCGATAAGCAGCCTGAAGAGCTGACGGCGGAAGAAGCCATTGTCTTGATCACGGAACGGGCCGCCAAGGGGCCGGCCAAGGGCAAGCGCAAGGTTGCCGCGAAGAAGGCGCCGGCCAAAAAAACCGCCGCCAAGAAGGCCCCGGCGAAAAAGGCCGCGGCTGCTGAAGGGGCGAAGAAGAAGCCCGCCGCCAAGACGAAGAAGGCTGCCGAATGAGCGAGAAAGTTGCCCGCCACCGCCAGCCCTGGAAGCCGGAAGAGCTGCAGAAGCTGCGCACCCTGGCCGCCAAGGGCAAGGGGTTAAAGGAAATCGCCAAGTCGCTTAACCGCACGGAGGAATCGACCAAAGACGCGGCCCGCGAACATGGGATGACCATCGCCAAACTGCGCTAGGTTGCCTGGGCTTCTGGCGGGTCAGCGCCTGATCCGCCAGAAGCCCAGCCGGTGCACCCCCACGTGGATCTGGCCCAGCTTCACGTAATCCCGCGCCAGCGCGGCATCGACGATGGCCCGTGTCTGATGGTTGGGCATGTAGGGCTTCTCGTCATCGTCGACGAGGACGACCGCCGGGCGGCTGGCCATGATCCGGCGCACCTCGGCGGCCACGTTCACTCCCACCGCAGTTGCCTCAGGGGCCGTGGCCAGATGGTCGGGAAAGATATAGCGCGTGGCGAGGCAGGCGTCGGTCAGGCGATAGAACACCGACATGCCCTGATACTGGTAAAGGCATCCGCCATCCAGTTCGGCGGCGATGGCCACGCGCGCCCGCTCTGCATCGGCGGGTGAGCCATCCTTGAGCTGCCGATCCACCGCGGTCACGATGTTGGCCATGATCGCGGCGGCAAACAGTAGATAGTTGAACACTCGTTCCCGGCTGAGGAAAGGTGCCGCGACCACCGCCAGCGGCGGCAGGACCGGGCCGATGTAGTGATCATACCACTTGCCGAAGGCCAGATAGCCCAAGGCCGAAGACAGCGCCCACAAACGGGCCAGCAGCAATGCGCGGGGGTCGCGATCTGGCCGGCGGGAAAGCAGCACGGCGCAGAGCAGGGGCGAGAGGATCAGCAGCATTTGCCCGAGGCGGAGCAGCTCGCGGTTGTCGCCCTGGGTCTTGCCGAAGATCGACAGGAAATTGGCAAAGAAGAAGGCTTCGTTGTGTCCGGCCTGCGCATACCAGGCCCACACCGCCGCGGTTGGCGCCACTGCCACGCCGGCCCAAGCCAGCGCATAGCCGGCGAGGCGCGGCAAGCTTGCCCCATCCGCCCGCGCTTTTGCCAGCAGGATCAGGCCAAGGCCAAAGCCTTCGAACACCACGGTATACTTGATCTGGATGGCTAGCCCCAGCAGCGCCATGATCACCAATCCGCGCCGCAGCAGGCCTGAACCGGCCGGGGCTGTCCAGGCACGGATCACCAGCCACGCGGCAAGGGCCACGGGCAGATTGTAGAACACCGGGGCCTGGGCAAACCCGTTGGCGAAGATCGGCGCCAGCACGAGATAGGCGCAGGCCGCGCGCCGCGGCCCCACGCCCGAGGTGAACATTTCGGCGATGCGCTCCATCACCATGGCCGTGGCCACTGCACTGGCCAGGCCCAGCGTCTGCGATGCCAGTACCGGGTCCATCGGCAGCAGAAGGGCCAGGCGATAGATCAGGAACAGGCCGATCGGCTTGCGATCCCAGATATCGACATAGGGCAGGGCGCCCTGGCCCATGCGGTCAGCGACCAGCAGGTAAAATTGCTCGTCGATGTGCTGCATCGGGTTGCCCAGCATGGGCATCCGCACGATCAGGCCAATGACGAGGAAGCACAGGAACGAAGCGAAATGCCGGCTGTCGGTGATGGCGCGCAGGCGATCCCGCAGCCGCAGCGGCGCAGCCGGATGCTGAACAGTGGCGTGCACGGTTCTCCCCCTTTGTCCGCTCCGGTCCGGATCAGCGCCGCGGCGTGGTTTTCATCGCTCTTGCGGCATGGCTGGCCAGCCCATGCAAGCCCTCAGCGGACCCATTCGAGGCCGATTTCCTCGTAGATTTCGCGGCTTTCCGCCCAGTTTTCCTCCACCCGCACGTGCAAGAACAGGTGGACCTTGCAGCCCAGCAATTCGGCCAGCTCCTTGCGCGCGGCTTCGCCAATCGCCTTGAGCTTGCTGCCCTTCTTGCCCAGCACGATGGCCTTCTGACTATCGCGCGCGATCACGATCTGCTGATGAATCTCGATCGAGCCGTCCTTGCGGTGCTGGTAGCTTTCCGGTCGCACTGCGCTGTCATAAGGCAGTTCGTCGTGCAGTTGGCGGTAGAGCTGCTCGCGGGTGATCTCGGCAGCTAGCAGCCGCTCCGACGCATCGGATACCTGATCTTCCGGATAGTGCCACACGCCTTCGGGCATGAGTTCGGCCAGCCGCGCCTTAAGCTCGGGGACACCGTCGCCGGTCAGCGCGGAGACGAAGAATACCTCGTCGAAGCCGACCCGCTCGGTCAGTTCCTGCGCCAGAACCAGCAGCGGTTCCTTCACGCACTGATCCACCTTGTTGAGCACCAGCAGCTTGCGTTCCGGGCGGCTCTTCAGGCTGTCGAGGATATCCTCGATCTGGTCGAGCTTCTTCTTGCGGGCGTCGACCACCAACAGGATGGCGTCAGCCTCCTGAGCGCCGTCCCAGGCCGCGCTGACCATCGCCCGGTCAAGGCGGCGGCGCGGCGCGAAGATGCCGGGCGTATCGGCGAGGATGATCTGCGCCGAACCTTCCAGCGCAATGCCCATCAGGCGGGCGCGAGTGGTTTGGGCCTTGGCCGAAACGATGGCGACCTTCTGGCCGACCAGCGCGTTGACGAGGGTGGATTTTCCGGCATTCGGCGCGCCGAGTACGGCAACGAGGCCGCAGCGGGTAGGGGTTTCGGGCGAGGTCACGCGGCGCACTGGCCGCAATTATTAGTCTGCATGTGTTTTTCCTGCGCCGCTTGGCTCTTGGGTGCAAGCCCTGGCTGAAGCATTATCGCCAGTCCGCTCATCCGAACTGGCGCAGAAACTCGGCGGCGGCCAGCGTTTCAGCCTCCTGTTTGCTGTTGCCGGTGGCCTCCGCTTCGCCCACGCCCTTGACGGCCACCGCCACGGTGAACTGGGCGGCATGGTCCGGACCGCTGCGCTGGATTACCCGGTATTCCGGCATTTTCCGGCGGTTTCCGGCGGCCCATTCCTGAAGCGCGGACTTGGGGTGCTTCTGGCGGCCGACCCGGCCTTCCACGGCATCGGCCCACAAGCGGCGCACCAGATCGCGGGTTGCCGGAAAGCCACGGGTCACGAAGCTGGCTCCCAGCAACGCCTCCATCACGTCGCCCAGAATATTGTCGCTGCCCGCGCCGCCATCGTCACGTGCCTGCTTGCCCAGCCGGATGTGCACCGGAAGCCCGATCGCGCGTGCCACAGCCGCGTTCGTATCGCGGCTGACCAGTGCGTTGAGGCGCTGCGAAAGCTTGCCTTCATTGCTGGTGCTGCGCTCGAATAGCCATTCGGCAATGACCAGACCAAGCACACGGTCGCCCAGGAATTCAAGCCGTTCGTAGTTCCGCGGCTCGCCGGTGCTGCCGTGGGTCAGCGCTTCGTGCCACAAGGCGTGGTCCTTCGGCGCTTCGCCCAGCAGGGCGGTGATGAAGGCAGCCGCTTCGTTCGACAGGGTAGGGGCGCTCACGTTCAGAATGTGCCCCCGATGCGGCTCCAGCGCGTGGCGGTGAACCAGGTCCACGGCTTGAGCCAGCTTGCGGAACCATCCGTAGAGAACATCATGATGGTGGCGCGGCCCACCAGGTTGTCCTGCGGGACGATGCCAATGCCCGCACCGGGCGAGGCTGGAAATCGGCTGTCCATCGAATTGTCGCGGTTGTCGCCCATTAGGAACAGCGAGCCTTCAGGCACCATCATCGGCGGGGTGTCGTCCTGCGGGGTGCGGCCCAGATCGAGTACGTAATAGCTGCGACCGCCTGGCAGGGTTTCCCGGAACCGGGGATAGCGGCACACCCGCGTGCCATCGGCAGCGGTCGTCTCGAACACCGACATGTAACAGCGGGTGTTGGCCGAAACCTTAACTTCAGCATCGGCCACGCGCACCTTGGGCACGGCAGCACCGTTAAGGAACAGGGTGCCGCCGATCATCTGCACCTGATCGCCGGGCAGGCCGACAACGCGCTTGATATAGTCGGTATCGTTCAGCGGCGGAGCCTTGAAGATCACCACATCGCCGCGTTCCGGCTGGCTGGCCATGATACGCGTGGGTATCAGCGGCGCGGACAACGGCAGGGAATAGCGTGAATAGCCGAACGGCCACTTGGCGGCGAGCAGGTAGTCCCCATTCTGCAGGCGCGGCAGCATGGATTCGCTGGGTATGTTGAACGGGGCGAAGACGAAGCTGCGGAACGCCAGCACGATCACCACCAGCTTCAAGAGAAAGATAAAGAAACTTTCTTCCTTCTTGGCCGGCTTGCCGGTCGGCGGGGCATTGGCAGCCGCGGCTCCCGATTGGGCAGGAGCAGTGGGGGCAGGTTCGTTCATGCTCTGTCCGTTCGAGGATGCTCGCCGGCGCGTGCCGGCTTGCCAGCGGCCATAGTCCAGCGCGCGGCCCTATGGAAGGGGCAGGCGGCCGAGATGGTCCGGCCAGATCAGGCTATTGCCCAGTACAACAGCAGCATCGAAGCGAGGAGCTGGAACGCTACGGCAATCCAGCTGCCGTCGAACAAGCCTTCTATCGCCGTGGCAATCGCCAGAAGGGCCATGAAAAGTCCGGCCAGCGCCAGCATGACACGATAGTTGATCGTCACATCGAATCCCGTTCACAAACACCGCGACGGAACCGTTCTCTGCTTTCGCAGCCGTGCCGTGCGGCCGCCCGGATGCGCCATTGCTGCCGCAGTAAGCCTCGCCTTTATCGCGTTTTATAGTAATATCAGATAGTTAACTGTTTGTTTTTGTAAAAACGATTGCATGCGCCGTGGGCGAATTCGTTTGTACTTATCTGCGCACGCTTGCCGGCTGCTGGCAGATCGGCCAGCGAGGGGCGTGACCGGCAAGGCGGATTCGTCTATCTGCCGGGCGTGGAGATTTTTGAGATGACGCACCCTGCCCAAGCCGCGTTCGATTCGCTCCGCGCGCTTCCCCGGCCAACCCTTGCGGAACTTTTCGCCGCACCTGGCCGGCTGGGCGATTATGCTTCTCAGCTGGATCTTCCCGGCGGTCCCATCCTGTTCGATTGGTCGAAGACCCACCTCGATGCAGCCCATGTCGCCGGCTTTCTCGCGCTTGCCGAAGCGCGCGACTTTGCCGGTCGGCGCGCTGCCTTGTTCGCTGGCGAGGTGGTGAACCCGACCGAGGGGCGCGCGGCCGAACATACCGCTCAGCGCGGGTTCGGCAGCGCCGACGCGGTAGAGCAGGCTGCCGTGTACCATGAACGCATGCACATGCTGGTGGAGGCGATTCACCAGGGCGCGCTGGGCGAGGTGCGCCATCTGATTCATATCGGCATCGGTGGATCCGCGCTGGGGCCGGCACTGGCGATTGACGCGCTCGGCCGCGAGGGCGTGGTCGTCGATGTCCATGTGGTGTCGAACATTGATGGATGTGCCCTGGAAGCGGCCTTCGCCGCCTGCGATCCCGCCACGACCCTGATCGCTGTGGCCTCGAAAACCTTCACCACCATCGAGACCATGACCAACGCTGCCTCGGCCCTTGCCTGGTTGAGCGAAAATGGGGTGAGCGATCCCTATGGGCGCGTGGTGGCGTTGACCGCAGCGCCGGAAAATGCGCTCGACTGGGGTGTCGATGAAACGCGCATCCTGCCTTTCGCCGAAAGCGTCGGCGGGCGATATTCGCTCTGGTCGTCGATCGGCTTTTCCGTTGCGCTCGCGCTGGGTTGGGATGAATTCGCCGCCATGCTTGACGGGGCTGCCGCGATTGACCGTCACTTCCGCGACGCCGACGGTGGCGACAACCTGCCGCTGCGCGCCGCAATGGCCGATCAGCTTTATTCCTCGCTGCGCGGCTGCCAGACTCGTGCGGTTTTCGTTTATGACGAGCGTCTGGCGCTGTTTCCCAATTATCTCCAGCAACTGGAGATGGAATCGAACGGCAAGGGCGTGACGGCCGATGGCCAGCCGGTTTCCGGCACAACTGCTCCGGTCACCTGGGGCGGGGTCGGTACCGACGCCCAGCACGCGGTGTTCCAGCTGCTGCATCAGGGCACGGGAATCGTTCCGGTCGATTTCATCGCCGCAATCCAGTCGGGCGATGCGCTGGACCCGGCGCATCATCGCATGCTGCTGGCCAACTGCTTTGCACAGGGGGCGGCGCTGATGGCCGGGCAGGCCAGCGAAAATCCGGCTCGCGCCTATCCCGGCAATCGCCCATCGGCGACCATCCTGGTCGATGAATTGAACGCTGCGACGCTGGGGGCCCTGATTGCTTTCCACGAACACCGGACCTTCGCCAACGCGGTGCTGCTTGGCATAAATCCCTTCGATCAGTTCGGCGTGGAGCTGGGCAAGGTGATTGCCCGCCAGATCGAACAGGGCGGCACCCGCTTCGATCCGTCAACCGAAGCGCTGCTTACGGCTGCCGGACTCGCCGGCTAGGGGCATTCGCGTATGTCGTTCCGGCCAATTTAAAGGAATTCGCAACCTTACTCTGGGATTAAACACCTTCCGGAGGGAAACCGAAACCGAGTGTGCTGCAAAAGCGGTAATGCTCAACGGTTTTTCCTGATGGCAGGAGGGTTTATGTTGCGGTGGGCGCGCCAGCTGCGAGAATTGCTGCATGATAATTCGGCCAGTGCGGCCGTGGTCACGGCTTTTTCGGTCCTTACGATGATCGGAGGGGCGGGCCTTGCCACCGATACGATCCAGTGGACGCTATCAAAGCGCCAGCTTCAGCGGATGTCGGATTCGGCTGCCCTGTCCGGTGCCTTTGCGGTCGCTCGCGGCAATAGCGCCAGCGCCGCGGCTCGCACGGAACTGGAGCGCTACGAAGATCGCAACCTGATCGAGCTGTCCGGCACCCCAACAATCGAGACTCCGCCCACGGTCGGCCCCTACAATGGCAATGGCAAGGCGGTGCGGGTGGTGATCAACAGCGTACGCCCGCTGCCGTTCTCCAGCATGTTCATGAATGCAGCGCCGAACATCCAGGCTCAGGCAACCGCGGCGGCGGTGGGCTTCGGCGTGTTCTGCGTCATCTCGCTGGAAAACACCACGGCCACTGGGATTACCTTCCAGGGCAGCGCCAGCGCATCGCTGGGCTGCGGGGCAACCACCAATTCGCAAGGGTCTGAAGCGGTCTACGCGGGCGGCTCGTCAACCATCAACGCTTCCCCGATTGCGGCGGTTGGCATTGTGCCCCCTGCCGGCAACTATGCGGCGGGCACCGAATTGCAGTCCTATGCACTGGCCCAACCCGATCCCTATTCAGCGGTGGGCCTGCCCAGCGGCTATTCCTGCTCGGGCCAGTTGAGCGTTCAACCCAACCAGACCCGGCGTATTTCCAACAGCAGCGGCGGTGTGCAGTGCTATCGCGGGATGGACCTGAAGGGCACGGTCACGTTCGATCCGGGCACTTACGTGATCGATGGTAGCACCGGCGGTTCGCTCAATGTGAATTCGGGCGCGGTGGTCAAGTGCACGGGCTGTACCTTCATCCTCACCACCAGCAGCACCAACATGTCCACCGTTGCTACATCGAAAATGAACGGCAACGGTTCTTGGCAGGTCACCGCGCCCGAAACCGGCCCATATGCAGGCATCATGCTGTATCAGGATCGGCGCGCGCCATCGGGCACGACGAACGCTGTGACGGGCGATAACAATTCGAAGATGCAGGGGGCGATCTATTTCCCCTCCACCGATCTCAAGTTCAGCGGCAGCTCTACGATGGATACCAAGTGCATCCAGATCGTTGCCCGCCGCGTCACGTTCACCGGCAATAACTACATCCAGAACGATTGCCCGACCAATTCGGCGTCGAAGGCCATCGCCGGCACCCAGATCCGGCTGGTGAACTGAGATGCGCCGATCCCGCGAATTCCTCTCCGGCTTGCTGCGCGACGAGCAGGGGACCAGCCTGATCGAAATGAGCTTCATCCTTCCGGTGTTGATCATGCTGGGGTGCGGCGCGGCTGATCTCGCCCTGTGCTATGCGCGCGGCCTCACGCTTCAGCAGGCGGCTGCCCGCTCGATGGAATTCGCCATTGCCTATGGAGTGAAAAGCCAGCTCAGCACCAAGGTGCAGACCGAAGCAGCCAGCGCGGCCGGAGTGCCTTCAGGCAACGTGGCAGTCGATTTCTGGCTCGAATGCGATGGGGTGCGCCAACTCGATCCGAACGGCGCCTGCAGTGCCAGCACGCCAGCGCGGTATATTTCCGTGACCATCCGGGAAACGCACAACTGGATGTTCGAAAAGATCGTGCCCTCGTGGAACAACGGATCTTATTCTGTGCCACTCCGGGGCTTTGCACGGGTCAGGATCCAATGATCATGCATCGTATCGTATCGCGTCTGCGCGTCCTCCTGCGTGACCGCGCGGGTAGCCCATCGGTCGATTTCGCGCTCACGCTACCGGCGCTGGTGGTGGTGACGCTGGGCGTGATGCAGCTTGGCATCGCTTTCCTGGCCAATGCCGGCCTGCGCAACGCCATCGAAGCGGGCGCGCGCTATGCCACGGTCTATCCCTACCCGACCGACTCCGCGATCCAGACCAAGGTCCGGACCAGCGCCTTCGGGCTGGATCCCAGCCAGCTCAGCACCCCCACTATCACCCGCGGTACGTCCAACGGTGAAAACTACGTTGATGTGACCGCGACTTATCCGGTGCGCTTCAACCTGATCTTCATCACCACGCCCGCGCTGACGCTTTCCTACAGTCGCCGCGCCTACCAGCTGTAAACTCGGCGCGGCGCTGCCACGATTTCGGCTGGCACGGCGCGCCGATAAGCGCCATATCGCCGCCTTCGACCAGAAGGAGCGGTGAATGAGCGGGCAGCATGACTACGACCTTTTCGTGATCGGCGCCGGTTCGGGCGGATTCCGGGCCAGCCGTATCGCTGCTTCGCATGGCGCAAGGGTTGCCGTGGCGGAAGAATACCGCGTTGGCGGCACTTGCGTGATCCGCGGCTGCGTGCCCAAGAAGCTGCTGGTCTATGGATCGCACTTTGCCGAAGAACTGCAGGATGCAGCCCATTATGGCTGGACGGTCGAGGGCACCAGCTTCGACTGGGCCACGCTACGCGACACCGTTCTGCGCGACGTTGACCGCCTCAACGGGCTCTACGAACAGACGCTGGTCAACAACAAGGTCGAACGCTTCCTCGAACGCGCCACCATCGCCGGGCCGAACACGGTGCGCCTTGCCAGCGGCGAGGAAGTGACCGCGAAATACATCCTGATCGCTGTGGGGGCATGGCCGGTCATGCCGCAATTCGAGGGGGTGGAGCATTGCATCACCTCCAACGAGGTGTTCCACTTGCCGGAATTGCCGCGCCGGGTGGTGATCCAGGGGGCAGGCTATATCGCGCTGGAATTCGCGGGCATTTTCAACGCTCTTGGTTCGCAGGTCACTGTGGTCAACCGCAGCGACCAGATCCTGCGCGGCTATGACGAATCGCTGCGGGATCGTCTGCTCCAGATCACCATGGCGCGGGGCATCGAATACAAGTTCAATTCTCCGATTCGCCGTGTGGAAAAGCAGGCCGATGGCAGCCTGGAGGTCACCTGCGGTGATCGCGAGCCGATCGTGGCCGATGCCGTGCTCGTGGCCACCGGGCGCCGGCCCAAGATCGATGGCCTGGGGCTGGAAAATGCCGGGATCGATCTGGGCGAAAACGGCGCGATCCCGGTGGACGAATACAACCGCACATCCTGCCCCAGCATCTATGCCGTGGGCGACGTGACCGACCGGGTGCAGCTAACCCCGGTGGCTATCCGCGAAGGCCATGCCTTTGCCGATACGGTGTTCGGCAATGCGCCGCGCACGGTCGATTATTCCTGCATTCCAAGCGCCGTGTTCTCGCAGCCGCCGCTGGCCGCCGTGGGGTTGACCGAAGGGCAGGCCCGCAACGCTTATGGCAACGTGAAGGTCTACACTTCGGATTTCCGGCCGATGAAGAACGTCTTTGCCGACCGGATGGAGCGCGGGCTGTACAAGCTGGTGGTCGATGCCGGGACGGACAAGGTATTGGGCGTTCACCTGATCGGGCCGGAAGCCCCGGAAATCCTGCAGGCGGCGGCCATCGCGGTAAAGGCGGGCCTCACCAAGGCGCAGTTCGACGATACCGTGGCCATCCATCCCAGCATGGCCGAAGAACTGGTGCTGATGCGCTAGGGCTGGCGCCTCAGCGCGCCAGTTCCTCGTCAAGGAATGCGGCTACGTCGTCCAGCTTCACGTCCTTGGCCACGAATGCCTCGCCAATCCCGCGCAGCAGGATGAAGGGCAGGGTGCCGGCATCCATCTTCTTGTCGTGCAGCATGTGGCGCACCAGCGCCGCGCCATCTGCCGCAAGGCCCAGATCGGCCAGTTCGGCAGTCATGCCCACGGCCTTGAGGTGGGCGGGCAGGCGCTCGGCGTCCTCTGCCGGCATCAGGCCCAGCCGGGCTGAATAGCGCGCCGCCAGCACCATGCCGAGCGCCACGCCTTCACCATGGAGCAGGCGGCTGGAAAAGCCTGTTTCCGCTTCCAGCGCGTGGCCGAAGGTGTGCCCAAGATTGAGCAGGGCGCGAAGGCCGGTCGTCTCGAATTCGTCCTGCGCCACGATGGCGGCCTTGGCCTCCACCGAACGGGCAATGGCATATTCCCGCGCCGCCCGATCGCCGGCCATCAGCGCCGCGCCATTTTCCTCGCACCAGGCAAAGAAGGCCGCATCGCCCAGCGCGCCATACTTGAACACTTCGGCATAGCCGGCTGCCACTTCGCGCCGGGGCAGGGTGTTCAGCGTGGCCGGATCTGCCAGTACCAGCGAGGGCTGGTGAAACGCGCCGACCAGGTTCTTGCCGGCCGGGGTGTTGATCGCCGTCTTGCCGCCCACGCTCGAATCGACCTGGCTGAGCAGGGTGGTCGGCAGCTGGATAAAGTTGCATCCGCGCTTGAGGATCGAGGCGGCAAATCCGGTCAGATCGCCGATCACCCCGCCGCCCAGCGCCAGGATGTGGTCTTTGCGTTCCACTTCCTCGGCCAGCAGCCAGTCGATCAGCTCGGCCAGATGCGCCCACGATTTGGTCGCCTCGCCGCTGGGCAGGATCTTCCAGCGCGGTTCGAAGCCGGCTGCGGCCAGCGATCCTCCAACAGTCTCGCCCCAGGCCGCATGAACCTTTTCGTCGGTCACGATCGGCACCCGCTTCTTGCGTAGCAGCGGGCCGCATTCGGTCGCCACGTTGGCCAGCAGCCCTTCGCTCACCCGCACTTCATAGGGGCGGCCGGCGATGCCAACGGTGATCACAGCCATGAATCGATTTCCCTCAGTACCTTGGTCAGAGTTCGGCTCTGCGGCGCCTTGCCGCTCATCACCTTGATCGGTGCCTGTGAATAGAACGGCTCGCGCTCGGCCCGCAGCCGGCCCAGCACTTCGGCCGGATCGACCCCGCGCAGCAGGGGCCGGGTATCCTTGCGGCCCACCCGTTCGACCAGCGTGGCGACATCGGAATCGAGCCACACCGGAATCGCCCGCTCAAGGATCAGGGCGCGCGTGTCATCGTTGACAAAGGCGCCGCCGCCGGTGGCGATTACCCGCGGGCGGTGGCCGGGATTTTCCAGCAGCCGGGCAATCACCCGCCGCTCGCCATCGCGGAAATAGGGTTCGCCGTAAGTGGCGAAGATTTCGGCAATGGTCATCTGCGCGGCGCGTTCGATCTCCTCGTCCGCGTCCACGAACGGCAGGTCCAGCGCTTGCGCCAGTTTGCGGCCGACCGAGCTTTTGCCCACGCCCATCATGCCAACCAGCACGATCGGTCGATCGATCCGCCGCGCCAGCGCGGCAATCTCCTCGTTCGTCAGGCGGGGTTCGTCGACTTCCATTGCAGCGCTGCCTATAGTTGCGCTACTCGCCTGTGCAAGCACTGCGCTGATATGCGATGCCCAAGCCCATCCAGAGGGCCCATGCAGAGGAAGGTTGCGAAGGTTGGCTGGTCGTTCGCCGCAAGGCCCGCTGTCTCTGACAGGTTGTTCCGCTGTTCTGCCCATGGTCGGCGGCCATGCGTAGGCGCGGGCTCTGGCTTGCCGGCGGCGTTCTGGTGCTGGCGGCCATCGTGATCTGGGCGTGGATCGATGGCGGCCGCGAACCCTTGCGCGAGATCGCGGTGGAAATTCCGGCTCCGGGAGCGGCACAATGAAGCGGGCGCATCTCTATCTGGCCGGCGCGGCCCTGGCGCTGACTTCGGCCTTCGCCTTGGCGCAGGAAGCGCCGGAATCGCTGCTGCCGCCCGGCTTCGATCGTCCCGCCCGGCCGGCTCCGGCCCCGGCGCGCGAACCGGCCCGCCCGGCTGCCCCGGCTGCGGCCTCACCCGCGGCGCCGGCCGCTCCTGCCGGCCCCGTGGTTCAGGCACTGCCCGCCGCTAATCCGGAAGGCGCCGCGAAGGTGACCTTGCCGGCCAATATTCCCTCGCTCGAAGCGTTGGAGGCGATGAGCCCGGCCGAGCTCGATGAAGTGCTCGGCCTCAAGCCCAAGGACGATATCCCCCCCGCCGCTCGCCGGGCGATGAAGCAGGTCGGCCTGATCGATCAGGGCGAGGGCGGCCTGCCGTCGTGGAACTTGCGCAAGCAGGATGCCGGGCTGATCCGCGCGGTGATGGAGGGCAACTCCGGCCAGTTGGTGTCGCGCTGGGGTCACATCCTGTTGCGCCGTGCGCTGGCCTCGCGGCTGGATGCGCCCGAAGCGATGAATCCGGCCGATTTTGCCGCCCTGCGTGCCGCTCTGCTGGTCCGCATGGGTGAAGCCCCGGCTGCGCGTGGACTGGTGCAGGATGTCGATACGGCCAATTTCAACCCGGCACTGACCCAGGCCGCGCTCGACGCTTATATCGCCACCGCCGATTTTACCGGCATTTGCCCGGCCGTGATGCTGCAGGGGGCGACCCGCAAGGACAAGCCGTGGCAGGTTCTGCAGGCGATCTGCGATGGTTTTGCCGGCGAAGGCAGCCGCTCGATGGCCGCGCTGGACCGGTTGACCTATTACGGCGCGATGCCGCGCATCGATATGCTGCTGGCGCAGAAATATGCCGGCGCCGCCGGAAAGGCGCGCCGCGCCGTCACGATCGAGTGGAACCAGGTCAAGGACATGACCCCGTGGCGCTATGGCATGACGCTGGCGGTGGGGTTGCAGCCCCCGGCCGCGCTGATGCGCGATGCCGCGCCGTCCTATGCCTTCACCGCCGCCACCGCTCCGATGCTGGGCATGGTCGATCGGGCCACGGCGGCCGATACCGCAGCCGGGCGGGGGATCCTCTCGGCTGCGGCGATGGTCGATCTCTACAGCCAGATCTACGATGAAGACGCCGATGCCGGCGAATCGGCCGCTCGCGCCGCGCGCCTGCGCGATGCCTATGTCGCCGAAGCGCCGGCCGACAGGCTGGCCGCCATGCGCGATATCTGGGGCAATGCCGCCGATCCGCTGCGCTACCATTCCCGTCAGGTGCTCACCGCCTATGCCGCCGCGCGCTTCCCGGTGGAAGCGGCCTGGGCCGATGATGCCGGCGCGCTGATCGCGGCCATGCTGGCGGCGGGGCTGGATGGCAATGCGCTGCGCTGGTCGGGTGTGGTGGAAAAGGGCAGCGAAGGCTGGGCCTTGCTGGCCCTGGCCGCGCCCAGCGGCGGGCCGGTTGATACCGGCACGATCGATGATTTCCACGATGCCGACAACAGCGCGGATTCGCGCAAGAGCCGTTTCCTGGTGGCAGGCCTTGCCGGTCTGGGCCGCCTGCCGCTCGACCGTGCAAACGAACTGGCCGGTCGCTATGGCTTCAAGCTCGATCATGAAAGCCGCTGGAGCAAGGCGATCGCCAAGGCTGCCGAATATCGCAACCCCGCGCTGGTGGCGCTGCTTGCCGGGATCGGCATGCAGGGCGATAGCTGGCAGCGCATGACCCCGCGCAACCTCTATCACATCGTTTCCGCGCTCAACCGCGTGGGGCTGGGTGCCGAGGCCCGGATGATCGCTGCCGAAGCGGTGGCGCGGGGCTGATCATTCCGGCGCCGGTCGAAGCTTTCCTTGCGATGCTGGCCGCCGAACGCGGGGCCGCCGCCAATACCTTGGCCGCCTATCGCCGTGATCTGGAGGGCGCGGCAGATATCGTTGGCGATCTGGCCGCGGCCGATGCCGCAGCGCTGGCCCGCTTGGGGCCGGGCTGGGCCGATCTGGCCCCGGCCAGTCTGGCCCGCAAATGCTCGGCCCTGCGCCAGTTCTATGGCTTCCTGATCGATGAAGGGCTGCGCGCCGATAATCCTTCGGCGGCGCTGCCCCGGCCGCGCGCACGCCGCCCGTTGCCGCGGGTGCTGGCGCATGGGGAGGTGGATGCTCTGTTCGCGCGTGCTGAGGAGGAAGCTGCCGGCGATCGCCCCGATGGCGTTCGCATGCTGGCCTTGCTCGAACTGCTTTATGGTTCCGGCCTGCGCGCCACCGAGCTGGTTTCGCTGCCCTTGGCCGCCGTGCCGCGCGATGCCCCGTTCCTCACTATTACCGGCAAGGGCGGGCAGCAGCGCATGGTGCCGGTCAGCACGCGCGCCCGCCAGGCGCTGACACGCTGGGTGGCCGCGCGCGGCGGCGGCGGGCGGCACCTGTTCCCTTCGCGCGGCAGTTCCGGGCATCTTACCCGGATTCGCCTGTTCCAGCTCTTGCGGGAACTGGCGCTGAGAGCAGGGCTGGCACCCGAAAAAGTCTCGCCCCACGTGCTGCGCCACGCTTTTGCGACTCACCTGCTCGAAGGCGGAGCAGACTTGCGCGTTCTGCAAACGCTGCTGGGCCATGCGGATATCGCCACGACGCAGATTTACACCCATGTCGATGCCGCCCGGTTGGTCGCTCTGGTGAATGCGCGCCACCCGCTAGCCACCGGCGCCGGGGATGCCCGCGTGGATTCCCTTGCCCCGCGTGAAGAGCGCGACTAATCGCGTCGCATGATTTCCTTCCTTGAATTCGAAAAGCCGGTTGCCGCGCTCGAGGCGCGCATTGCCGAGCTGCGCGCCACGGCCGGCGATAGCGACATCGATATCACCGCCGAAATCGAAAAGCTGGAAAAGAAAAGCGCGGCCTTGCTGGCCAGCACTTATGCCGAGCTTTCCCCTTGGCAAAAGACCCAGGTGGCCCGCCACCCGGCCCGCCCGCACTTCATTGATTATGTGAATCACGCCTTCACCGATTTCATGCCGCTGGGCGGGGATCGGCTTTATGGCGATGATCAGGCGATTCTGGGCGGCTTTGCGCGGCTGGGCAATCGCCGCGTGGTGCTGATCGGCCACGAAAAGGGCAACGATACGCAAAGCCGCATCCGGCACAATTTCGGCATGGGCAAGCCGGAAGGCTATCGCAAGGCGATCCGCCTGATG
>CAZVHM010000026.1:0-26898 GCA_964627175.1 uncultured Novosphingobium sp.
ACCCACGACCGCTACTTCCTCGATAACGTGGTCGGCTGGATCCTCGAACTCGATCGGGGGAAATACTTCCCGTATGAAGGCAACTACTCGACCTACCTGGAGAAGAAGGCCAAGCGCCTCGAACAGGAAGACCGCGAGGAAAGCGGCAAGAAGAAGGCCCTCAGCCGCGAGCTTGAGTGGATCCGCCAGACCCCCGCTGCCCGCCAGACCAAGTCCAAGGCCCGTATCCGCAAGTTCGAGGAACTGCAGAACGCACAGGACAACCGCCCCATCGGCAAGGCGCAGATCGTCATCCAGGTGCCCGAACGCCTTGGCGGCAAGGTCATCGAGGTCAAGAACATCTCCAAGGCCTATGGCGACAAGCTGCTGTTCGAAGATCTCTCGTTCACCCTCCCGCCGGGCGGCATCGTCGGCGTCATCGGGCCTAACGGCGCGGGTAAGTCGACGCTGTTCAAGATCCTCACCGGCAAGGAAAAGCCCGACAGCGGCACGGTGGAAATCGGCAGCACCGTCCACCTCGGCTATGTCGACCAGAGCCGTGATGCACTGAATCCCAAGAACAACGTCTGGGAGGAAATCTCCGACGGGCTCGACTATATGACCGTCAACAAGCAGGACATGTCGACCCGGGCCTATGTCGGCGCGTTCAATTTCAAGGGCGCGGACCAGCAAAAGAACGTCGGCAAGCTCTCGGGCGGTGAACGCAACCGCGTCCACATGGCCAAGATGCTGAAGGCCGGCGGCAACGTCCTGCTGCTCGACGAACCGACCAACGACCTCGACGTCGAAACGCTCAGCGCGCTGGAAGACGCGATCGAAAACTTCGCGGGCTGCGCCGTGGTCATCAGCCACGACCGCTTCTTCCTCGATCGCCTCGCCACCCACATCCTCGCATTCGAGGGCAATAGCCACGTCGAATGGTTCGAAGGCAACTTCGCCGCCTATGAAGAAGACAAGCGCCGCCGCCTTGGCGATGCCGCCGACCGGCCAACCGCGCTGGCCTACAAGAAGCTCACGCGCTGAAGCACGAACGGGCCGGGTTCCACAGGGAGCCCGGCCCGTTCAGCATCAAGCCCTGAAATATTAACCGAAGGCGACTCGCCCGGTTCAGGATCACGACAGCGCCGCAGGCGTATTCCGATTCCAACAGCGACGGAGAAAGTTTCCGCCGCAAAAGGATTGGAGACAGGTCCATGCGCCTGAAGTCTTTCATGAAATCGAGCGGACTCGCCGCCCTTGCGGCCAGCCTCGTCGCCGTCGCCCTCCCATCGGCCGCCAATGCCCAACCAAACGAAAACGGTCGCGGACGAGACCGTGACCGCAATGCCAGCGCACCCGCGCCGCAACAGCAGGCCGGCCCCCGCAACTGGGGCGGAGACCGCAACGGCGATGCTGCCGGTCGCGGCTGGAGCTCACAGCGCCCGGCTGAAGTCCAGCGCAACAGCCGCGATGGCAGCGCCAGCCGGCCCGAACCAGCCTTGCGCAACCGCGCCCCTGAAGTCCGGCAGCCCGCTCCCGCCCCCATGGTCCGCAGCGAAGCCCCGCGCTACGAAGGCGACCGCAACCGGACCTATGCCGCACCGGATCGCGATCGCACTTATTCCCGCGAAGCGCCCCGCCAGGTCCAGCCCCGTCAGGTCCAGCCTCGCCAGCAAGGCTGGGACGGCCGGCAGTGGCAAGGCCAGAACCGGGATCGCGACCGCGATCGCTGGCAAGGTGATCGTCGCGACAACTGGAGCCGCGATTGGCGGCGGGACAACCGCTACAACTGGCAATCGTGGCGCAGCAGCAACCGGCAGGTCTACCGCCTCGGTCGCTACATCCCGCCCTATCGCAGCTACAGCTACCGCCGCCTTTCTATCGGGTTCAGCCTGGACCGCCTGTTCTTCGGCGCGAACTACTGGATCAACGATCCGTGGATGTATCGCCTGCCTCCAGCCTATGGCCCTTATCGCTGGGTGCGCTACTATGACGATGCGCTGCTGGTGAACATCTACGACGGCGAAGTTGTCGATGTAATTTACGATTTCTTCTGGTAATATCCTTCCTGTCGGCTGAGTGGACCGACAGACTGGCCCCCGACCTCACGGTCGGGGGTCTTCTTCATGGCAGGGCAGGATTTGCCCTGCAATTCACTTGCCCTCGGCGGGCCGGACGCTACTCCTTTTCGCAAAGGATGCCCGCGCCCCCGCCATGACCACTACCGCCGATCCCGAGAAACCCGCACCCGCAGCCGATCGGGCCGCCCTCGCCCGGCTTGGCGATGCGGTCCGCGCCCGCCTTGCCGCCGACCCGTCCGCCTACCAGGTGCCGACCGACCGGGCCGAGATCTTCGCCTTCGGCAACTTCCTCAGCCCCGCCGAATGCGACCGGTTCATCGCCATGGTCGATCAGGTGGCCAAGCCTTCCGCCCTGTTTGAAACGAAATACGAACAGGGCTTCCGCACCTCCTATTCCGGCGATGTCGAACGCGCCGATCCGTTCGTGCGGATGATCGAGCGGCGGATCGACGATCTGCTCGGCATGGAACCTGACCACGGCGAGACCGTGCAGGGCCAGCGTTACCTGCCCGGCCAGGAATTCCGCGCCCATTGCGACTGGTTCTGGACCCGCGCCAAATACTGGCCGCAAGAAGCCAAGCGCGGCGGCCAGCGTTCGTGGACCGCGATGGCCTACCTCAACGATGTGGAGGAAGGCGGGGCCACCACCTTCACCCGCTTGGGCATTTCGATCCAGCCGCAGCGCGGGGCGCTCCTGGTGTGGAACAACATGCTGCCCGATGGCACCCCCAACTGGGATACCATTCACGCCGCCACGCCAGTGGTGCAGGGGGTAAAATACGTCATCACCAAGTGGTACCGGTCGCGCCGATGGGGATGATCCGCCCCGTGGCGGGGTTTGGCGCAACACTGCTGGCGCTCCTCGCCGTTCCAGCCGCCGCGACCCCCGCTCCGCCGTTGCTGGTCCGCGCCGCCACGGCCACGCCGGCCACCGCCGATGCGCGGCTGATGGCCCTGTTCGCAGATGATTCGCGCCGGGAAGACGGGCTCGATCCCCTCGGCAAGCTGGCGCGTGGCGAGCGGGTCGATCCCGCCCAGCTCGCCCTGCTCCACACCGATACGCTCAGCCGCCGCCGGCTGGCCTCGGCGCAGGCCAGCCTGTTCACGCTCGGCACTATCCAGCGCAAGCAGCTTTCGCCCGAGCGTCAGATTTCCTACGATGCCTTCGCGCATGACAAGCGCACCGAACTGGCGTGGCGTCAGCCAGACATGCGCGCCGTGGCCGAAGTCCTGCCGCTCAACCATTTCAACGGGTTGCACATCGAATTGCCCACGCTTCTGGCGCGCGGCGGCCCGGTTGCCTATCTAACCGAGGGCGACTATCGCAACGGGCTCGCCCTGCAGCAGGCGATCGGCACCGTCTTTGCCCAGGCGATCCTGCGAATGCGCGAAGGGATGGCCAGCGGCATCGTCCCGCCCCGGATCACGGTGCGCAACATGATCGGCCAGATCGATGCCCTTCTGGCCCAGAAGGTGGAAGATTCGCCGTTCTATTCGCCGGTCACCGCTTTCCCGGCCACCCTGCCGGAAAGCACCCGCGCCCAGCTTCGCGCTGATTACGCGAACGCGATATCCGGCATGGTCTATCCGGCATACCGGGGCCTGCGCACCTTCCTGGCCGATGAATACTTGCCCGCGGCGCGCGAAACGGTAGGCATGGCGCAGATGAAGGGCGGTGCCGCGCTCTATCGCCTGCAAATCCGCGAACACACATCGCTGCCGCTGGACCCGGCTGAAGTCCACCGTCTCGGCCTTGCCGAAGTGGCGCGAATTCAACAGGAAATGGCCGAAGTCCAGCAGCGGCTGGGCCATTCCGGTCCCCTGCCCGCCTTTTTCGATGCGATCCGCAGCGATCCCCGCTTCCATCCCGCCACCGCACAGGAACTGGACGAAGGCTATGCCCGCGTGGCCCGGCAGGTCGATGCGCTGGTCCCGCAGTACTTTGCCCGCGTGCCGAAAACGCGGCTGCTGATCGAACCATATCCAGCCTACCGCGAACAGTACGAACCCGGCGGCAGCTACAATCAGGGCAGTTCGGATGCCAGCCGCCCCGGCACCTTCTTTTACAACACCTACGATCTGCCCAGCCGGTTCCTGTCGGGCATCACCACGCTCTATCTTCACGAAGGAATCCCCGGCCATCACTTCCAGGTCAGCCTGGCCCAGGAAGATACGAGCCTGCCCGATTTCCAGCGCTTTGGCGGCAACACCGCCTTTGTGGAAGGCTGGGCGCTCTATGCCGAAACGCTGGGCTATCCGATGGGCCTCTATGCCGATCCGATGCAGCACTGGGGCACGCTGGACGATGAAATGCTGCGCGCCATGCGGCTGGTGGTAGATACCGGCCTGCACACCATGGGCTGGAGCCGCGAACAGGCGATAGACTATATGCTGGCCAATTCTGGCATGGGCCGCACCGATGCTACCGCGGAAGTCGAACGCTATATCGCCATTCCGGGGCAGGCGCTGGCTTACAAGATCGGCGCGCTGGCAATCCAGCGCCTGCGCGCCAATGCCGAAGCGGCGCTGGGATCGCGGTTCGATATCCGCGCGTTCCACGCACAGGTGCTGGGGTCAGGCGCCCTGCCGCTGCCGGTGCTGGAAATGAAGATCACTCGCTGGATTGCTGAAAACCGCCGCTGAAGGATGCCTTGCGGCGCCCATCAGGCGGCGGTCATCGCATGGATTGTCACTCGGGCGGAGCCAGCGCCTCGGCAATCAGCTTGCGGGTATTTTCCACGCCGTAGAGGGCGATGAAGCTGCCCATGCGCGGCCCCTGCGCCGAACCGAGCAGCGTTTCATACAGCGCCTTGAACCAGTCGCGCAGCTGCTCAAACCCGAAGTGCGGATCCTTGCCGATCTCGTAAACAAGGTTCTGCAATTCCTCGGCCGTGGCGGTTTCGTCCATGCTGGCCAGTTCCTCGTCCAGCGCGGTCAGCGCCGCGGCCTCGCCCGCATCGGGCTTGCGCCGCTGCAGCGTGGGCGCCACGAAATCGCGGTTATAGGCCAGCGCCTTGTCCACCAGCGCATCCAGCGCCGGATGGGCCGCCGGGTCGGCATCCTCGACATAGTTGCGAAGATATGACCAGACCTGCTCGCGCGTGGCCTGCGCGCCCAGCACGCTCACCAGGTTAAGCAACAGGCCGTAAGTCACCGGCAGCCGCTCGCCCGCCCCGCCCTGTTCGCCATTGGTGCGCAGCAGGTGCCACACCGGGTTGCCCAACTGCTGCTCGATCGGCTGGTCGGCCAGCTTCTCGCGGAACTGCCAGTATTCATCCACCGCGCGCGGGATGATGCCCACATGCAGCTGCTTGGCGCTCTTCGGTTCGCGGAACAGGTAAAAGCCCAGGCTTTCCTCGCTGCCATAAGTCAGCCACTGCTCGATGGTCAGCCCGTTGCCCTTGGACTTGGAGATCTTCTCCCCCTTCTCGTCGAGGAAGAGTTCATAGATCAGCCCTTCCGGCCGCTGCCCGCCCAGTACGCGGGCAATCTTCCCGCTCTGCGTCACACTGTCGGTCAGATCCTTGCCGCACATCTCGTAGTCCACGCCCAGCGCCACCCAGCGCATGGCCCAGTCCACCTTCCACTGCAGCTTGGCCTGTCCGCCCAGGATCGAATGCTCCACATCCTCGCCGCAATCGTGGAAGCGCACGACCCCGGCTTCGGCATCCACCACCTCGATCGGCACCTGCAGCACTTGCCCGGTGGTCGGCGAAACCGGCAGGACCGGCGAATAAGTCTGCCGCCGTTCCTCGCGCAGGGTTGGCAGCATGATGTCCATGATCGCCTGGTAATTGCGCAAAACGCCCTTCAGCGCTTCGTCGAACTCGCCGGAATTATACCGGTCGGCAGCCGAAACGAACTCATAGTCGAAGCCGAAGCGATCGAGGAACTCGCGCAGCATGGCGTTGTTGTGGTGGGCAAAGCTCTCGAACTTGCCGAACGGGTCGGGAATGCGGCTCAGCGGGTGGCCAATGTGCGCCGCCAGCAGGCCTTGGTTCGGCACGTTGTCCGGCACCTTGCGCAGCCCGTCCATGTCGTCGGAAAACGCCACCAGCCGGGTCGGCGCCCCGCCAGTCAGCACTTCATAGGCGCGGCGCACCAGCGTGGTCCGCAACACTTCCTGGAACGTGCCGATATGCGGCAGGCCCGACGGGCCATAGCCGGTTTCAAACAGCACCGGCACGCCAGCTTTGCCCTGGGGATAACGCTTGAGGAGCTTTCGGGCCTCGTCAAACGGCCAGGCCTTGGAAACTTGCGCAGCGGCAAGCACATCGGGGCGATCAAGTGCGTCAGTCATGCTTCAGCCCTTCGCGCAAGGCGCGGCGCCGCGCAAGCCCCCGCTTCGTCGCACCGCGCGGAACCACAGGCGCGGTTGGCGCATTACACCCGGCATGAGACGCGCCCCGCCCCTGCGGCCGCGCCCTCGCCAACGGAGGAGCAGCACATGAGCCTTTCCTCGCAAGGCGGTCCCCGCCCGGATCGCTGGATAGAACCGCGCCAGCCGCTTGATCCCTGCATGCGCCGCCAGACTTATGGGCGTGTCCTGCCGATGGATGCCCCGCGCCCGGTATCGGTGTGGAGCCGCCTGTTCCGCTGGGCATAACCACACTGCCCGCCGCCGCTCCCGACTGGCGGATGTTTACTTTACGTTCCCCTCTTGCCATGTCGGCAGGATGGATCCGCGCACTCTCCCGGCCCTTCATGCCAGCCATGGCGGCAGTTGGCTGCGCGAAGGGCATGCCACCCGCGGCGTTGGCAAGGGTGAAGCGATTACCGCCGCGGCCGATACCCCGCTGCTGCTGCTCAACGCCCCGCTCGTCGCCAGCCGGCTCGGCTATCCTGACTTGTCCGGGCTTGATGTGCTCGAACTGTTCGCGTTCATCCATCCGGCCCGTTTCGTCGTCCCCACCCCCAAGGGAATCGCCCATGCGCTGGGCCTGGACGAGCCGGCCGGCGACGAGGACGTTCCGGCCCTCTTGCAGTCCGTTGCAGAGCGTTTGCTGGCCACGTGTACCAGCGATGCATGGGCAGAGCGCGAAGGCGCGTGGACCCAGCTTCAGTCGCTCACCCGGCTGCGCTGGCCATGGGCGCCGCTGCTCGCCGGTCGCCTGAACCGCCCCGAAAAGGCCGAACGCTGGCTGTTTTCCAAGCTGCCGGAATGGGATGAAGCGCCAGAACGGCCCCAACCCGCCCAGGTCACCCTCACGCCCGAAGAAGTGGCCGAACGCCTCACCCGGTTGACCGGCGAAGGCGCGGAAAACCGCCCGACTCAGCGCGATTACGCGCAAAACGCGGCGCAAGTCTTCGCCCCCCGCCGCCGCGAAGGCGCGCCGCACCTGCTCCTGGCGCAAGCCGGCACCGGCATCGGAAAAACCCTTGGATATCTGGCACCTGCCTCGCTCTGGGCAGAACGCAGCGGCGGCACGGTCTGGGTCTCCACTTATACCAAGGCCCTGCAACGCCAGTTGCGCCGCGAAAGCCGCCGCGCCTGGCCGCAAACTCGCGCCGATGGCAGCCAGCCGGTCGTCGTCCGCAAGGGGCGGGAAAATTACCTTTGTTTGCTGAACCTTGAAGACGCCCTGCAAGGCGGCTTCGGCGGACGCGCCGCCATTCTTGCCCAACTGGTTGCGCGCTGGGCCGCCTTCTCGCAGGATGGCGACATGATCGGCGGTGACCTGCCGGGCTGGCTGGGCACGCTGTTCCGCCAGCGGGGCATTACCGCGCTGACCGACCGGCGCGGCGAATGTGTCTATGCCGGCTGTCCGCACTATCGCAAATGCTTCATCGAACGCGCCGCCCGCGCCAGCGCGCAGGCCGATCTGGTGATCGCCAACCATGCGCTGGTCATGGTCAATGCCGCGCGCGGCCGCGATGTCGCCCAGCGTCCGACACGGATCGTGTTCGACGAAGGGCACCACGTTTTTGAAGCGGCCGATTCCACCTTTTCCGCCGCGTTGACCGGGGCCGAGGCGATCGAACTGCGGCGCTGGGTGATCGGCCCGGAACGCGGCGCCAAGGGCCGGCGGCGCGGGCTTTCGGCGCGACTGGCCGATATCGCCAGCTACGATGAAGCCGGCGGCCAGGCCATTGCCGATGCACGCGAAGCGGCCGAAGCCCTGCCTTCCGATGGCTGGCTGCAAAGGCTGAACGAAGGGGGCCCTTCCGGCCCGCTGGAAGAACTGCTCGGCGCCGTGCGCGCCCTCGTCTATGCGCGAGACGAAAGCGGCGGGCAGGAAGCGGGCTATGGGCTGGAAACCGAAGCCGCACAGCTTCCCGGTGAATTCGTGGAACGCGCCAGCCAGGCGCAAGCCGCGCTGGCCGCCTTGCGCCAGCCGCTACACCGACTGGGCGCGCGGCTGGAAGCCGTGCTGGCCGACCCGCCCGACTGGCTCGATCCCCAGGGCCGCGCGCGGATCGAAGGCGCCCGCCACTCGCTCGGCTGGCGGATAGACCTGATTTCCGCCTGGGAAGCCCTGCTCCAGCGGCTCGGCGGCCCGGCCGACCCCGAGTTTGTCGACTGGCTGGCCGTAGACCGGGCCGATGCGCGGGAATACGATATCGGCCTGCATCGCCATCATCTCGATCCGATGAAGCCCTTTGCCGCCACCGTGCTGGAGCCGGCCCACGGCGTGATGCTGACCAGCGCCACATTGAAAGACCGGGCCAACGCCAATGGCGACGATTGGGAAAGCGCCATCCTGCGTTCCGGTGCCGGCCATATCGATGCCAGCCCCCTGCTCTCCACGGCCGACAGCCCGTTCGATTATGCCGCGCAAGCCGAAGTTCTGATCGTGACCGATGTGCCCAAGGGCGACATTCCGGCACTCGCCGCCGCCTATGGCCGGCTGATCGAAGCGGCGGGCGGCGGCGCCCTTGGCCTGTTTACCGCGATCCGCCGGTTGCGCGCGGTCTATGGCCGGATAGCGGACCGGCTGGCCCGCGGCGGACTGCCGCTCTACGCCCAGCATGTCGATCCGATCGACACCGGCACCCTGGTCGATATCTTCCGCAACGATGCGCGCTCCAGCCTGCTCGGCACCGATGCCCTGCGCGACGGGGTGGATGTTCCCGGCCATTCCCTGCGGCTGGTGGTGATGGAACAGGTGCCGTGGCCCAAGCCTTCGATCCTGCACCGCGCGCGCCGCGCCGCCGGGGGCGGCAGCGCGCATGACGATCGCATCATTCGCGCCAAGCTGGCCCAGGCTTTCGGCCGCCTGATCCGCAGCAAGGATGATCAAGGCCACTTCGTGGTGCTATCCCCAGCTTTCCCCAGCCGGCTGCTGGGCGCCTTCCCGCCGGGAACGCCAATCCGCCGCGTCACGCTGGAGGACGCTTTACAACGCGTGGCCGGCAGTGTTCCTGCAGCACAGAACGAATCCTTGCCCCTGACGGAAACCGAATGAAGCTGCTGGGTCTTTTCCGCCACGCCAAATCCGATTGGCACGATGCACGCGCCCGCGATTTCGATCGCCCGCTGAATGATCGCGGCCGCAAGGGTGCGGCCGTGATCGGACGGCATATCCTGGCCCACGGGGTTGCCTGGCAGCGCGTCCTCGCCTCGCCCGCTGTGCGATCCGCGCAAACCATCGAAATCGCCGAAGCGGCCACCGGAACGACGATCCCGGTGGAATGGGACCGGCGGATTTACCTGGCCAGCTCAGCCACGCTGGCTGATGTGCTGCGCGAACAACCCGACAGGCTGAGCAAGTTGCTGATGGTGGGCCACAATCCCGGGCTGGAAGATCTCATCTTCGATCTGGTGCCGGATGACGGCAACAATCCGCTGCGCGAAAGCGTGGAAGTGAAGTTCCCCACCGCAGCGTTTGCGGTGCTGGAACTCGACATCGAACGCTGGGCCGACATCGAGGATGGCTGCGCCCGGCTCGTCCACCTCGCTCGCCCGCGTGATCTGGATCCGGATCTTGGCCCGCAACTGATCGGGGATTGAAGGCCCCGCTCAGTCCAGCGCGGCAGCCAGGCGCGCCCGCAAAGCGCCAAGCCGGACCGCCATATCGGAGGAATCCGCCTTGGCACCGCTGCAGGGCTGCCCCGCAAGCGCCGGTTCGACAGACGAAGGCGCGGCAACGCTGCCCCCTCCCTCGAGCATGGCCCGCGCGCCGCGCAGGGTGTAACCTTCGTGATGCACGAGCCGATTGATCTGCATGAGCAGCGCGATGTCATCGGCCCGGTAATAGCGCCGGCCACCACTGCGCTTCAGCGGGCGGAGCATAGGAAACTGCTCCTCCCAATAACGCAGCACATGCTGGCGAATGCCAAGCGCGGTGGCGACTTCACCGATCGTGCGCAACGCATCAGGCTCCTTGCCATCGGCAAAGAGCGTTGGTGACGCCCACTCAGTCAAGTCAGCCGCCCGATCATGCGCCGGCGATTTGGTCCTTCAGCATCTGGCTGGCCCGGAAGGTCAGCACACGCCGAGGGGTGATCGGCACTTCTATGCCGGTCTTGGGGTTGCGACCGATCCGCTCCGACTTGTCACGCAGCAGGAAAGTGCCGAATCCGGAAATTTTCACATTTTCGCCGCCGGCGAGAGCATCGCACATATGCTCAAGAACCGATTCCACGAGGTCGAGAGAATCCGCGCGCGAAAAACCCAACTTGCGGTTGATCGCATCGGCGAGATCTGCACGGGTAAGCGTACTCATGGAGCGCATCGAAGCCCTTCCCAAAGATGACCAGCGACCACGATTCCCGCTGCCAGATTAACCGCGACGATTGAAAACGCAACTAATTGCTTGGCCCGAAACGACAAAGCAAATGTAATAGATCGCGTAGCAAATCGCTTGCGATCAGACGCGCAGGAGGCAGGCACCCCAGGTGAAGCCGCCGCCCATGGCCTCGAGGACCACGAGATCGCCCGGCTTGATCCGCCCGTCGCGGACGGCAAGATCAAGGGCCAGCGGAACGGAAGCGGCGGAAGTATTGGCGTGACGATCCACGGTCACGATCACCTTTTCCGGGGGAAGCCCCAGCTTTTTGGCCGTGCCATCGAGAATTCGCTTGTTTGCCTGGTGCGGTACTACCCAGTCGAGATCCTCGGCCACAAAGCCACCAGTTTCCAACACGCGGCGCAGCACATCAGCCAGGTTCGTGACCGCGTGCTTGAACACCTCCTTGCCCTTCATCCGCAGCTTGCCGACCGTTCCGGTCGACGAAGGGCCACCGTCAACGAACAGCAGTTCGTTGTGTGCTCCATCGGCATGCAGGTGCATGGCAAGGATGCCAGGCGCGTTCGGATCATCGCTTTCGCGGGCTTCCAGCACCACGGCCCCGGCCCCGTCGCCAAACAGTACGCAGGTCGTGCGGTCTTCCCAGTCGAGCAGCCGGCTCATCGTCTCGGCGCCGATCACCAGCGCCCGCTTCGCCATGCCCGAACGGAGCATCGAATCCGCCACGCCAAGCGCATAGAGGAAGCCGGAACACACCGCGGCAACGTCGAACGCCATCCCGCCATTGCAGCCCAGCGCATCCTGCACGATCGTGGCTGTGGCGGGAAAGGTCTGGTCGGGCGTGGTCGTGGCCAGCACGATCAGGTCGATCGATTGCGGGTCGATCCCCGCTGCGGCAACCGCCGCCCGGGCCGCGCCAATTGCCAGGGTGGATGTGGTTTCCCCCTCTCCGGCGATATGCCGCTGGCGAATGCCCGTACGCTCGACGATCCACTCGTCGGTGGTATCCACCATCTGCGCCATTTCCGCGTTCGTCACGATGCGGGCCGGCAGGGCGGAACCAGTGCCGATCAGCACCGAACGGCGGGTCATTTCGCGGCTCCTTCGCTTTTCGCGCGAGCAGCCCGGCTGGTCTGGCGCAGGCTATCAGCGCCCACGCGGGCAAGGTCGGCGGCGATGCGCGTGGTCAGATCGTCTTCCAGCAGGCGCGCGGCAACCGCCACGGCGTTGGCCACGCCCACAGCATTGGCACTGCCATGGCTTTTGACGACCACACCGTTGAGGCCGAGGAACACCGCGCCGTTGTGATTGTTCGGGTCCAGATGGTGCTTGAGCAGTTCCGTTGCCGGGCGCGAGATCAGAAAACCGATCTTTGAGCGCAGCGAACTCGAGAACGAGCGGCGCAGCAGATCGGCCACGAAGCGCGCCGTTCCTTCCACCGCTTTCAGAGCGATATTGCCGGAAAATCCATCGGTCACGGCCACATCGACATCACCGCGGCAGATCTTGTCAGCCTCGGTGAAGCCTTCGAAGCTCATCGCCAGCTCGGCCGAGGCAGCCTTCAGTTCGTTGGCTGCCACCCGCAAGGCATCGGTTCCCTTGATTTCCTCGGTCCCGATGTTGAGCAGGCGGACGCGCGGACTTTCCAGCCCGGTGACGATCCGCGAATATGCCGCGCCCATAATGGCGAACTGCACGAGATTCCGGGCATCGCAATCCGTGTTGGCGCCGAGATCGAGCATGACCAGATCGTTCTGGCCCAGGGTGGGCAGCAGCGCTGCCAGAGCCGGACGGTCGATTCCCGGAAGAGTACGCAAGGCCAGCTTGCTGATCGCCATCAAGGCGCCGGTGTTTCCCGCACTGACGGCGGCACCAGCCTCGCCGGATTTCACGGCATTGACCGCCATGCCCATCGAGGTGGTCTTGGCGCGGCGAAGCGCCTGGCTCGGCTTGTCCTCGCCACTGATCGTGTCAGGGGCGTGGAGGATTTCCGAGGCGGCACGGAGGTTGGGATGATTCTGGAGCGCGTCCTTGATCCGCTCCTCGTCGCCGACGAGGAGGAACTTGAAACGGTCGTGACGCCGACGCGCGAGCGCGGCCCCTTCGACCATCACACGCACACCAACGTCACCGCCCATCGCATCCACGGCGATACGCGGCAGGCTCATCCTCCTACCCCCGTCCGTTCAGCGGCTCAGAGGCCGGTGGCGATGATCTCGCGCCCGTTGTAGTGACCGCAGCTGGTGCACAGGTTGTGCGGGCGCTTCAGTTCACCACAGTTGGAGCATTCGTGGAACGCAGCGGCCGTCAGCGCGTCGTGGCTGCGGCGCATGCCCCGGCGGGAGGGGGAGGTTTTTCTCTTGGGGACAGCCATTTCGGCACCTGTTCCTGCAAATTGGAAATATCGTTCGGACCCACCACCAACCTTCACGGCAGGGCGGAGCGAAGGCGCGCCTATAGCGAATTTCTCGTGCGTTGCAAGCATTCGCGCGGTAGCAGGCGGGGCCAAGCCGAACAGGGGGAAAACCAATGCTGCTCCAAACCACCCTATGCCTTGCGGCCGCTGCCGCGATCATCAACTTCTGGCTCGGTCAGCGCGTGAGCCAGTTGCGGCACCGGCTGAAGGTTTCGATCGGCACCGGCGGCCACGAAGTGCTTGAACGACGGATGCGCGCCCAGCTGAACTTTGCCGAAAACGCACCGATCGTGCTGATCCTGATCGGCCTGATCGAAATGACCGGAAAGGGCGGCGCATGGCTGGCCCCGGTGGGCGCCGTGTTCATGCTTGGCCGCGTGCTGCATGGCCTGGGCATGGATGGCGGCAAGCTTCAGTGGGGCCGGATGATCGGCACGCTCACGGCAATTCTCATAGCCATCGGCCTTGCCGTGGTCGCAGTCCTGATCGCACTGGGCGTGATGTAAGCCGGCGGGCCTTCAGCCAAACTGGCTGTCGGCCACAAACGGATTGCTTTGCCGTTCACGCCCGAAAGTGCTGGTCGGGCCATGACCGGGGATGAACGTGACGTCATCGCCCAGCGGCCAGAGCCGGGTGGTGATCGAATCGATCAGATCCTGATGGTTGCCCCGCGGGAAATCGGTGCGCCCGATCGATCCGGCAAACAGCACATCGCCCACCACCGCCAGGCGCGAGGGCGCATGGAAGAACACCACATGACCCGGCGTGTGCCCGGGGCAATGGATCACCTCCAGCGTCACCTCGCCAAAGGTCACCGTGTCGCCGTGATGGAGCCAACGGTCCGGCTCGAACGGCTTGCCTTCCATGCCATAGCGGGCAGCTGATTCTTCCAGGCTTTCCAGCCAGAAGCGATCGTCCTCGTGCGGGCCTTCGATCGGCACGCCCAGTTCCTGCGCCAGAACGCCGGCCATGCCGCAGTGATCCATGTGGCCATGCGTCACCAGCAGCTTTTCAACCGTGATCCCGGCCTTTTCAATGGCCTGCCTAAGCCGCGGCAAGTCTCCGCCCGGATCGACCAGCACGCCGCGCATGGTTTTCGTGCACCACAGCAGCGAACAGTTCTGCTCAAACAGAGTGACCGGAACGATGGCGGCGCGCAGGGGCAGCGCGTCAGGAGCGGGGTTCGTCATGGCCGGGAGATGGCTGGTCGCCCCCAGCTAATCAAGCCGCCCGTTGCCGGCCCCCGTCACAGTCGCCCGCTTTTCCACACCACCCGGCCGATGATCTCCGCCTCCGCAGGGTCCACCTCGATCGGACGATAGGCCGGGTTCTGGCTTTCCAGCACCAGCTGCCCCGGAACGCCCGCCTGAACCCGCTTGACCAGCAGCGTTTCGCCCACGCGGACGACATGCACCCCATCGCGCAACGGCCGGGGGGTCCGGTCGACCAGGATCTCGTCACCGTCGCGCAGCAGGGGTTCCATCGAATCGCCTGCCACCACGATCGCGCTCAACATGGCCGGATCAAATCCCTGCGCGCGCAGCCAGCGCGAGGAGAAACGCAGCGCCCCCACCGCCTCGTCCTCGGCCGCCAAGGCACCCGGACCGGCCGAAGCCGCAATGGCGAGGCGGGGAATATCGAGCCAATCGGCGTTGCGGCCGCGTTTACCAGCCAAGTCATTGACGAGACTTTGGGAAATATACTCCGTCGCGCCAAGCTCGGACTCATCAACCCCCAGAAAGTCAGCCAGCTTGCGGCGGTCGTTCTCTTCCAGTTTGCGCGGGCTCCCCTTGCGAACAAACTGTTGAAGATAAGTAGAATTCCTACCGATCAGCGAAGACAGGGCCGAAAGGCTGACGCCCTTTTCTTCCGACAGGGCAAGCAGGCGAGCGCGAGGATCGGGAGTAACCATTAATCCTACATAGGTGATGTATTTTTCCTAGACAAGTAGGATTTCCACGAGAATGAATGGGGAACAAATACACCGATTCGTTTAGACCGGGGGTTCAATGCTGCTTTTCAGGATCGAAAAATTCCTGCGCGAAACAGGGATGCCGTGGACCAAGTTCGGCCGCCTTGCCGCCCATGATCCGCGCTTTGTCCAGGATCTGCGCAATGGCCGCACCCCCCGCCCCGCAACTGCGGAACGCGTGGAACATTTCATGAACTCTTATCGGAGCGAAGCCCGTGCAGTATGAAACCAAGAGCGCGCTGGAAGCCCACGCCATTCTCCACCGCAATCCCGGCCGGGGCACGTGGAATCGCCTTCTGGCGCAAGTGCTGCGCTTGGCCGAAGGGCATGGCGAGCTGCTGCGCCACGGGGAACGGCCGTGGGCCAGCGCCACCTTTGCCGGATCGCGCCACACCATCGCCCTGTCGTTTGCCGGCACGGAAGCGATTGCCGCGGGCGAACGGCTGATCGTCGCTCTGCCCGATCACGAATTCGACATTCCGGGCCATCTGGTCGCCGATGCCACCGTCAGCGAGACCGACCACACCATGCTTCCGACCCCGCTACTGACGGTGGAGCTGGAAGTGTTGCTGCTCGAAGATCTTTGAGCCGGAGCCGGGCGCTTCAGCCCAGTGTCCATTCCCAGCCGAGCGGGTCGCCGTCCATCACCTCCACGCCTTGCGCGGCCAGTTCGTCGCGCAAGGCGTCGGACCGGGCGAAGTCCTTGGCGGCGCGGGCCTCCTTGCGCTCGGCCAGCCGGGCCTCGATCGCGGCTTCGTCGATCATGGCGGCCTTGGGGCGCAGGCGCAGGTCGGCCCGGTCGATCTGCAAAAGGCCAAGGCCCAGCACATCGTCCATCGCCGCCAAGGCGGCCAGCTTCTCGGCAGCGTCGACCTTCTTGAGCGCAGCCACTTCCTCCAGCACGGTCAGCGCCACGGAGGTGTTGAGATCCTCGGCCATCGCGGCATCAAACCGGTCGATGAACGGGGCGAACTTCTGCCCCCACTGCGCCGCCGGCTCCGCTTGGGCCTTGAGCGCGCCCACCGCCAGAACAAGCCGCTTCAGCCGGGTCAGTGCGGCGCCCAGCCCTTCCCAGCTGAATTCCAGTTCGCTGCGATAATGCGCCTGCAGGCACATCAGCCGGTAGGCCAGCGGGTGATAGCCCTTGTCGATCAGCAGTTGCAGCCGCAGGAACTCGCCCGAAGACTTGCTCATCTTGCCGGAACGTTCGACCAGGAAGTTGTTGTGCATCCACAGGTTCGCGCCGCTGTTGGCAGCAGTGTCCAGCCCACCGGCACAGCAGAACGCCTGGTTCTGGGCGATTTCGTTGGGATGGTGGATTTCGCGGTGATCAATCCCGCCGGTGTGAATGTCGAACGGAAAGCCGAGCAGCTTGCCGCTCATTACCGAACATTCGAGGTGCCAGCCCGGCGCGCCGCGGCCCCACGGGCTGTCCCATTCCATCTGCCGCTTCTCGCCCTCGGGCGTCTTGCGCCAGATCGCGAAGTCGGCGGCGTTGCGCTTGCCTTCCACGGCCTCGATCCGGCCTTCGCCCTCGTCCGTCTGGGCGCGGGCCAGCCGGCCATAATCGGCTACGGTGGAAACGTCGAAATAAAGCCCTGACGGCAGCTCGTAACAGTGCTGGTCTGCAATGCTTTTGGCAAACTCGATCATCTGCGGCACGTAATCGGTGGCGATCGACCAGTGCGCCGGCTGGCGAATGTTGAGCGCACGGATATCGGCCCAGTACGCCTCGGTATAATGGCGGGCGATATCCCAGATGGACTGCGCCCGTTCCTTGGCCGCCTTTTCCAGCTTGTCTTCGCCGGCATCCGCATCGTCGGTCAAATGGCCCACATCGGTGATGTTGATCACGTGGGTGAGCTTGTAGCCCTTGAAGCTGAGCGTCCGCCCCAACACGTCGGCAAAGACATAGGCGCGCATGTTGCCGATGTGCGGATAGTTATAAACCGTGGGCCCGCAGGTATAGACCCGCGCCTCGCCGGGATGAACCGGGCGGAATTCCTCCAACTGGCGGGTCAGGCTGTTGAACAGCGTAAGCGGGTGCGCATTCCGGTCAATCATGGCGCGGCGTCTTGCCCGCATGGGGCAAAAGGTCAAGCAGGCGCGCGATTACAGGATCGCCTGCCGGACCGGATCACCGGCAGCAACCGGCCGGCAACCGCGGCTCATTCCTGTTCAAACAAGTCTGCCAGTTGCTCGATGATCGTGCCGCCCAGTTGCTCGGCATCCATGATCGTCACGGCGCGGCGGTAATAGCGGGTCACATCGTGGCCGATGCCGATGGCCACCAGCTGCACCGGGCTTTGCTTCTCGATCCATTCGATCACCTTGCGCAGGTGCTGTTCGAGATAGCCGGCAGAGTTCACACTCAGGGTCGAATCGTCTACCGGCGCGCCATCGGAAATGACCATCAGGATGCGGCGATCTTCCGGCCGGGCCAGCAGGCGCGAATGCGCCCAGAGCAAGGCTTCGCCGTCGATGTTTTCCTTCAACAGCCCTTCGCGCATCATCAGGCCAAGGTTCTTGCGCGCCCGGCGCCACGGTTCGTCGGCCTTCTTGTAGATCACGTGGCGCAAATCGTTGAGGCGGCCGGGATTGCCCGGCTTGCCCGCCTGAAGCCATGATTCGCGGCTCTGTCCGCCCTTCCATGCCCGGGTGGTGAAGCCCAGGATCTCGGTCTTCACGCCGCAGCGCTCCAGCGTGCGAGCCAGCACATCGGCGCTGATCGCGGCGATCGAGATTGGCCGCCCGCGCATCGAACCGGAATTGTCGAGCAGCAAGGTCACCACGGTGTCCTTGAACTCGGTATCCCGTTCCCGCTTGTAGGACAGCGAATACCCCGGCGAAACCACCACGCGGGCCAGCCGCGCGGCATCGAGCAGGCCCTCTTCCTGGTCGAAATCCCACGAGCGGCTTTGCTGCGCCATCAACCGGCGCTGCAGCCGGTTGGCCAACCGCGTCACCACGCCCTGCAATCCCTTGAGCTGGGCATCGAGATAACTGCGCAGCCGGGTCAGTTCGTCATCGTCGCACAGCTCCGCCGCGCTCACGATCTCGTCGAAGCGGGTGGTGAAGATCTTGTAGTCGAAATCGGCCGGAAAGTCGGTCCACTGCCGGTTCGGGCGCACCGGCAACATGCCCTCCTCGCCCTCGTCGCCGGCGTCGCCGTCATCGGCCTCGTCGTCAAGGTCGCCGTCACCGCTCTCGCCGCCCTCGTCCTCGCCAGCGGTGGGCTGCGCGGCCATTTCCGAAGGAGATTGCTCCTCCCCGGCCTCGCCGCCGTCCTCGTCGTCCTCGGTCTGGTCCTCGCCGTCCTGATCGTCCGGCTCGGTCGGTTCGGGCTCTGCTTCCTCAGTCCGGGTCAGCTCCAGATGCTGGAGCATGCTCAACGTCAGCTGCTGAAAGGCTTTCTGGTCATCCAGCGCCTCGGCCAGCGCATCGAAATCGCGCCCGGCCTTGCCCTCGATCCAGCCGCGGACCATTTCCACCCCGCCGCGCGCGGCTTCAGGAATGGGCTGGCCGGTCAGATGCTCGCGCAGCAACAGCGCCAGCGCCGCCTGCATCGGCACCTCGTCGGCCCGAACGGCGCGGGAGATTGGGTCAGTGCCCATCCGCACGGCCAGCGCCGCATCGAGATTGCCGCGCATCCCGGCAAAATCGCGCGCGCCCAGTGCTTCATAACGCACCAGTTCCACCGCATCGTAGCAGGCGCGGGCCGAAGCCTCCGCCGGCGCGTTGCGGGCATGCAGGGCTTCATCGTGATGGCGCAGGCGCAGGGCGAAGCTATCGGCAAAGCCGCGCGCCTGGGCCGCGGCAGCCGGCGGCAAAGAGCGGCCCGGCATCGGCACACGCAGCGTATGCCCGGTCAGAACCGGGCTATCGGCCGTCCACGCCAGTTCCAGTTCGGCATCGCCGGAGATCGCGCGGCTGGCGCCGGTCAACGCCGCCTTGAACCTGTCGAGAGGAGTTTCTTCGGCCATGCCTCAGATCGCGTCCATACCTTGCATCACGGTCCGGCGCGCCGGGAAAACCCGGCGCACCGCCGTTATCGTCAGAGGCTCTGCCCGGTCTTGGCCCAATCGGCCATGAAGCCTTCGATGCCCTTGTCGGTCAGCACGTGCTTGAACAGGCCCTTGATGACGGCCGGCGGCGCGGTCATCACGTCGGCGCCGATGCGGGCGCTTTCCAGCACATGGATGCCGTGGCGCACCGAGGCGACCAGGATTTCCGTGTCGAAGGCATAGTTGTCATAGATCAGGCGGATGTCGTGGATCAGGTCCATGCCATCGAAGCCGTTGTCGTCATGCCGGCCCACGAACGGCGAAACGAAGCTGGCCCCGGCCTTGGCGGCCAGCAGCGCCTGGTTGGCCGAGAAGCACAGCGTGACATTGACCATCGTGCCTTCACCGGTCAGCGCCTTGCAGGTCTTGAGGCCGTCGATGGTCAGCGGCACCTTGATGCATACGTTATCGGCGATCTTGCGGAGGATTTCCGCCTCGCGCATCATTCCGGCATGATCGAGCGCCACCACTTCAGCGCTGACCGGGCCATCGACCAGCCCGCAGATTTCCTTGGTCACTTCCAGGAAATCGCGGCCCGACTTGGCTATCAGCGAAGGATTGGTGGTCACCCCGTCCAGCAGCCCGGTGGCGGCAAGGTCGGCGATTTCGGCGGTATCGGCGGTGTCGACGAAGAATTTCACGGCGCAGGCTCCGGGGGAGAGGGTGATTCCTTTCCCGCCTATAAGCCTCTCCGGGGATAAAACCCAACCCCTCCCCTGTCGCGCTCGGGCCGATTGCACCCTATAGGGCAGGGCCATGCGCCGCGCCCGCCTTCTTGTTCTCAACGCCGCCCTCGGCCCGCTCGATTATCGGGTGCCCGATGGCATGGCGGCAGAGCCCGGCTCGGTCGTCATTGCCCCGCTGGGGCCGCGGCAGGTGCTGGGCATCGTGTGGGAGCCGGAACGGCTGGAGGCGGGCGATGTGCCGGATGCCCGCCTGCGCCCACTGCTCGAACTCCTGCCAGTGCCGCCGCTTTCCGCACCGCTGCGCCGGCTGATCGAATGGACGGCGGATTACTATTGCGCGCCCATCGCCGCTGTCGCCCGCATGGCGCTGGGTTCGATGGCGGCGCTCAAGGGCGGCGGCACGACCACGGAATATCGGCTGACCGGCGAAGTCCCCGCTCGCCTCACCCCCCAGCGCGCTGCCGCGCTGGAAGCCTTGCAGGGCGAACAGGCCACGATCCGCGAACTGGCGGAAAAAGCCGGCGTATCGGAAGCGGTCCTGCGCGGCATGGCCGGTGCCGGCCTGCTGGAAGCAGTGACGGTAGACCTCGACCGCCCCTATCCCAAGGCCCGCCCCGATCACGCCGCGCCCGACCTTTCGGCCGACCAGCAGGCCGCCGCCGATGCCTTCGTGTCGGCCGTGCGTGAGGGCGGCTTCCAGACCTTCCTGCTCGACGGCGTCACCGGCTCGGGCAAGACCGAGTGCTACTTCGAAGCGATGGCCGCGGCGCTGGATCTGGGCAAGCAGGTGCTGATCCTGCTGCCCGAAATCGCACTCACCGAAAACTTCCTCCGCCGCTTCGAGGCCCGCTTCGGCGTGCAACCGGTGCTGTGGCACTCCTCGCTCAAATCCAGCGAGCGGCGCCGTGCCTGGCGGGCGATTGTTTCCGGCGATGCACAAGTGGTGGTCGGCGCGCGTTCGGCGCTGTTCCTGCCCTATGCCCGGCTGGGGCTGGTGGTGGTCGACGAAGCGCACGAAGTCTCGTTCAAGCAGGACGACGGGGTGCGTTATAATGCGCGCGACGTGGCCGTGATCCGCTCCCGGTTCGAACAAGTGCCGGTGATCCTGGCCAGCGCCACGCCCGCGCTCGAATCGATGCAGCTGGCCGAGGCGGGAATCTATCGCAAGATCCCCCTGGCGGCCCGATTCGGCGGGGCCGAACTGCCGGCCATCGAAGTGGTGGACCTGCGCGCCGAGCAGCCGGAACGCCAGCGCTGGCTCTCGCCCCGGCTGGTCAACGAGCTGAAGGACCGCCTGCTCAAGGGCGAACAATCGCTCCTGTTTCTCAACCGGCGCGGCTATGCCCCGCTCACCCTGTGCCGCCACTGCGGCCACCGTTTCCAGTGCCCCAATTGCACCGCCTGGCTGGTAGAACACCGCTTGTCGCGGCGCCTCGCCTGCCACCACTGCGGGCATGAAGTGCCAGTGCCAGATGCCTGCCCGGAATGCGGCACGCCCGATTGCATGGTCGCCTGCGGCCCGGGGGTGGAACGCATCGCCGACGAGGTAAAGGAACGCTTTCCCGAAGCGCGGGTGGCCGTAGTCACCTCCGACACGCTCAACACCCCGGCCAAGATCGGCGAATTCGTCGAAGCGGCGGAAAACAAGCTGATCGATGTGATTGTCGGGACTCAGCTGGTCACCAAGGGCTATCACTTCCCCGAACTTACCCTGGTGGGCGTGGTGGATGCCGATCTGGGCCTGGAAGGCGGCGACTTGCGCGCCGGCGAACGCACCTATCAGCAGATCGCGCAGGTAGCTGGCCGCGCCGGGCGCGGCGAAAAGCCGGGCGCAGTGCTGATCCAGACCCGCCATCCCACCGCCCCGGTCATTGCCGCGCTGGCCAGCGGGGATCGCGATGCCTTCTATTCGGCCGAAACCGAAAGTCGCCGCCATGCCGGTGCACCGCCGTTCGGGCGCTGGGCCGCAATCATCGTCTCCAGCGAAGATGAAGCGGAAGCCCGCGAGGCCGCCCGCGCCATCGGCGGCACCCGCCCCAACCTGCCCGATGTGGCCATCCTCGGCCCGGCCCCCGCGCCGATGGCCCTGCTGCGCGGGCGCTATCGCTATCGCCTGCTGATCAATGCCCGCCGCTCGGCCGAAGTGCAGAAGGTCATCCGGCAATGGCTGGCCCCCCTGCGCTTTCCGCCCGGCGTGCGGATCGGGATCGACATCGATCCATACTCGTTCGTTTAAATGCCAGGACAGATCGGGCGCCGTTATTCGCCCGTTCAGTGTTGTCGCCGCAAGAACAAGCTCCGCAAGCAGGAGACGAACATGAAACGCTCAACAATTCTTGGGGCACTTGCCCTTTCCGCCACGATCGCCTCCGGCATTGCGGCACCGGTCGCCGCGCAACCAGCCGGCTGGCAAGGCTCGCCGCGCAACAGCAACGAATTATGGCGCGGCGCCCCGGATGGCCTGCAACAGCGGATTGATTGGCTTCAACAACGCATCAACCGCGGCGTTGCCGATCGCAGCCTCAGCCGGGCCGAAGCGAACCGCGCCCAGCGCGAACTGGATGCCCTGCGCCGCCAGGCCAACGCCCTGCGACAGCGGCTGGACAATCTCGGCAGCAGCCTGCGCTGGGCGCGCAACGATGGTCCTGGCGGCGGATATGGCAACTATCGTGCGCCCTATGCCACCAATTACGATGCCGCTCGCTATTATCGCAACGATCCGCGCTACACCGAACGCCGCCTTGCCCCGGACGAGGAAATCTTCCGCGGCTCCGACGGACGCTATTACTGCAAGCGCAATGACGGCACGACCGGCCTTGTGATCGGCGCGATCGGCGGGGCAGCCATAGGCAACGTGATAGATGGCGGGCGCGACCGGGTGGCCGGCACGCTCATCGGCGGGGCGCTGGGTGCATTCCTTGGCCGCTCGATCGACCAGAACAACGACGTGCGTTGCCGCTGAACGGCCTTTCCGGCCTCGCCACGGCGGGGCCGGTCAGCTACCGCCCTCGCGCCGAAGCAGTTCGCGCTTGATCGCCTCGCCCCAGGCATAGCCGCCCAGGCTGCCATCGGCGCGAATCACCCGGTGGCACGGAATCAACACCGCCACCGGGTTGGCCCCGTTGGCCGTGCCGGCGGCGCGCACCGCGCCCGGCCGGCCGGCGGCGGCGGCAATTTCAGCATAACTACGCGTCTCGCCCGGCGGAATCTGGCGCAAGGCGCGCCACACCGCCTGCTGGAACGCGGTTCCCCGCACATCGAGCGGAATTCCGCCCCCCGCGCCCGGTTGCTCCACCACGCCAACCACACGCCCGACCAGTCCGGCAAATTCCGCGCCTCCCGGCTCCAGCAAGGCATTCGGAAAGCGTGCAGCAAGGTCGGCCTCGCCCTCGCCAAAGGCCACCCGGCACACGCCCTTGGCCGTTGCCGCCACCAGCAGCGGGCCAAGGCTCGTCTCGGCAATGGCCCAGCGAATGACCTCCCCCTCCCCGCCCTTGCGGCAAGAGGCGGGCGCCACGCCTCGCCCGGCGTTATCCGCATAAAAGCGCGAAGGACCGGAATAGCCGGCCGCGTAGATGGCTTCGGCCACCGGCATTCCCGTGGCCAGCGCCCCGGCGGCCCTCTCCTGCCGCAGCGCGCGGGCATAAGCGGCTGGCGACAGTCCGGTCAGCCGGGTGAACAGGCGCTGGAAGTGCGCTGGCGAATATCCTGCACGCGCCGCCAGTTCGCCCAGGGGCAGCCTCCGTTCCGCCGCCTGCAGCGCCGCGATGGCCTCCCGCACTGCGGCCGCATCACGCGCCGCCTCGTCCGGGCGGCAGCGCCGGCAGGGACGGAAGCCCGCCGCACACGCCTCGCGGCTTCCGGGGAAGAATCGCACCCGCTGGCGGGAAGGACGACGGGCCGGGCACGACGGTCGACAATATATGCCTGTGGAAAGTACGCCGAACACGAACCGCCCATCCGCGCCGCGATCTCGCGTCAGCACAGCCTGCCAGGCGCTCTCTTCGTCAAACCGGTCCTGATCGTCAGCCATCCGAACCACCATCGCACGTTTCCCTCGCCTCGCAACCATTGGCAGATCGGCCAGTCCGATGCGTCCCGCCGCTTGCGGTCAAACCATCGGCTGGGCTAGTCCCCCCGGCGTGAAGCGACTTCTTGCCCTGTTCGCCCTGCTCGTCCTCGCCCTCGGCCTTGGCCCACAGCGGCTGGCCGCAGATCCGGCCGATATCGCAGCCACCTCGCGCAGCGTGGTGCGGGTGGTGCTGATCACCCGCGATTCCGGCGGCGTCTCGCTGGTCGGGCATGGCTCAGGGTTTGCGGTCGGCCCCGATCTGATCGTTACCAACGCCCATGTCGTGGCCCCCTTGGCCGAAGACAGCTCGATGCGGGTGGGCATCGTCCCTTCGCAGGGCAAGAGCGGCTATTTCGCCAAGATCGTCGCATTCAGCCCGCGCAACGACTTGGCGCTGCTGCGCCTAACCGAAAAGGGCGCGCTGACACCGGCCGCGCTTTTCACCGGGGCAGTGAGCGATGGTGAGGATGTCTATGCCGTGGGCTATCCGGGCAACGTGGATCAGGCCCAGGGCTTGAATCCGGCCGACCTGATGAGCCCCACACCCCCGGTAAAGACTCGCGGCGCAGTGTCGGCCGGCCGGTCGAGCAAGGGATTCGATACCATCCTCCACACCGCCTCGATCGGCTCTGGCAATAGCGGCGGGCCGCTGCTCGATGGGTGCGGGCGCGTGATCGGGGTCAACAGCTTTGGCACGATGTCCGATACCAGCGCGGATTCGGAGTTCTATTTTGCCGTATCCATGCGCGAAATCACGCGTTTCCTGATCAACGCCGGGGTCAGCGCCCGCACCACCGGAGAACCCTGCCGCAGCCTCGCCGAAGTGGACGCAGCCGAGCGCGAGCGGATGGCCAGCGCCCGTGCGCAAAGCGAGGAACAGCAGCGGCTGGAAGCCGAACGGCAGGATGCCCGCCTGCGCGCCGCCACGCGGCAAGCCGAAATGGAAGTGATCGCCGAACGTGAGAATCACCTCGCCTTGGCCGGGCTGTCGCTGCTGCTGGCGATTCTCACCGGCGCCGGCGCGATCTGGCTTGGCCAGCAGCGCCGACTGAAGGAACGCAAGCTGGCCGTGGTCGTCACCGCCTTGCTCGTGCTCGCCGCTCCGCTGGCATGGTTTACCCGCCCCTCCATTGCCGGCATCGATTCGAGGGCGCGTGAAATCGCCGCAGCTCAGCAGCCCGCCACGCCAGCCCCCACCGCCACTTCCCCCGCGAGCGGCGAAGGGGCGATGGTCTGCATATTCAATCCACAGCGCAGCAGGGTCACGGTCTCGGAAACCACCGATGTTCCGCTCACATGGCGGGCAGATGGCTGCGTCAACGGGCGCACCCAATACGGGCTTTCCGGCGATGGCTGGTCCAAGCTGCTCGCCCCCCAGGGCGAGGATACCGTGACCATCGCCGCATTCGACCCGATCACCAGCACCTATCGGCAGGAGCGTTTCCTCCTCGATTACGAGACGATGGGCAAGGTCCGGACGGAACGCGCGCGCTATCCCGCGCCGGCCTGCGGCGCGGGAGATGAAGCTGCCCGACACCTTGGCGAGGCGCAATCGGCCGCTCGCGCCCTGTTGCCCGCCCAACCCAACGAACGGCTGGTATATGATTGCCGCCCCGCACGCTGATCGCATCAGCGCGGGGTGATTCCATTCGCCGCCCCTCCTCCAATGCGCCTGAATCCGGCGATGGTCGCAGATATACCGACCCGGCCTTGCATCCTGCCCCTTTCGTTGCTAGGCGCGCCCCCGTCGACAGGGGGGCTGGCCAAGCCAGTCCTTTGCTGCACCGACCGACAACCCGGCCGCCCGCCAACCGGTAGCCGGTACCCGTTTTAGAAGGATTTGACGCGCGTGGAGAATTCCGGCGGCATCACGGCCAGCTTGCAGGGGCGCTACGCATCGGCCCTCTTCGATCTGGCCCGCGAGCAGAATCTGGTCTCGACGGTCGAAGCGGATCTGGAGAAGCTGGGCGAAGCGCTCACCGCCTCCGATGATCTCGCCGCCCTCGTTCGCAACCCGAAGGTAAGCCGCGAAGCCGGCGCCAAGGCGGTCGATGCCGTCGCCGGCGTGCTGGGCCTCTCCCCGCTAACCCGGAATCTCCTCGGCGTGCTCGCCGGCAACCGCCGCCTCGCGGTGCTGGCCGATGTGATCCGCGCCTTTGCCGCCATCGCCGCCGCTGAACGCGGCGAGGTGACTGCTGAAGTCACCAGCGCCCATCCGCTCACCGACGCGCAGCTCAAGGCCCTTGCCGCGAAGCTGCAAGAGCGTGAAGGCCGCACCGTCAAGCTCCGGACGAGCGTTGATCCCGAACTGCTTGGGGGCCTCGTGGTCCGCATCGGCAGTAGCCAGATCGACACCTCGATCCGCACCCGTCTCAATTCCCTCGCGCACGCGATGAAAGGCTGAAAGGCTTAATCACAATGGAAATCCGCGCCGCAGAAATCTCGAAGGTCATCAAGGACCAGATCGCCAGCTTCGGCACCGAGGCCCAGGTCTCGGAAGTTGGCACCGTGCTGTCGGTGGGTGACGGCATTGCCCGCATCCACGGGCTGGACAAGGTCCAGGCCGGTGAAATGGTCGAATTCGCCAATGGCGTGAAGGGCATGGCCCTGAACCTCGAAGCCGACAACGTCGGCGTCGTGATCTTCGGCTCGGACGCCGAAATCCGCGAGGGCGACACCGTCAAGCGCACCGCCACCATTGTGGACGTGCCGGTCGGAAAGGGCCTGCTCGGCCGCGTCGTCGACGCGCTCGGCAACCCGATCGACGGCAAGGGCCCGATCGAGGCCGCCAGCCGTCAGCGCGTGGAAGTCAAGGCTCCGGGCATCATCCCCCGCAAGTCGGTGCACGAACCGGTGCAGACCGGCCTCAAGGCGATCGATGCCCTCGTTCCCGTCGGCCGCGGCCAGCGCGAACTGATCATCGGTGACCGCCAGACCG
>CAZVHM010000027.1:0-26849 GCA_964627175.1 uncultured Novosphingobium sp.
GCCACCGATGCCGCCGCAGCCGATTATTACGCGGAACGGATCGCCCAACTCGCCCGGTTGTGGAGCAGGTTTGCTCCGGCGCGACGGATCGGCGCCTCCCACGCCGCGCTCACCACCGCGCCCGATCCGTTTCTCACCCGCCTCTCCACCCGGCTTGCGCTCGATCCGCCGCTGGCCAACCGCTATGAGCGGCGCGATCAGGTCCATCGCCCCGGCGCGGGCGATCCCCTGTCCGCGCACCGCTTCAACGCCATCGTCGCGCCCGATCGGTCCACCACGCTGGGCCCTGCCCTGCGTCCGCTCAATCTACCGCCGCAGCGCCTCGCCCAGCTTGAGCAGGACTATGCCGCCCTTCTCGCCCGGTTCGAAAGTGAGCCAACCCCCGGCTGACTTGCTCCAAAACGGAAGGATCCGGCCGGCTGGCGGCGCGCACCCGTGATACCGGAATGGCACAACCAGCGCAGGTGGATCGGGAATGAAACTGTCGCAACCGGGCCTGTTCGCCCTCGCCAGATCGGCAGAACTGTCCGCCGCGCTGCCCGGTGGGCGGCAACTGCCCTGGCTAGTCCTCGGAATCAGCGCGATGCTCAATGCGCTGCTGCTGTCCGGCTCGATCTTCATGTTGCTGATCTATGATGAAGTGCTGCCCAGCCACTCCATCCCCAGCCTGGTCGGCCTGGTCGTGCTGCTGGTGCTGGCCTATGCCTTCCAGGGCGCGCTGGAACATGTGCGCCAGCGCCTGTCCACCGCCGCCGGTCAACTGGCGGAACGGCGCCTCTCGCCGCGCGTGCTGGGCCTTGCCCTCGATGGAGAACTGGCGTCGCCCGGCAGCGATGCCGTCCAGCCAGTGCGCGATCTGGATTGCCTGCGCGCCTTCTTTGCCAGCCCGGCACCGCTGGCGCTGCTCGATCTGCCGTGGATGGTCCTGTTCCTCACGGTTCTTTTCGCGTTTCACTGGGTGTTGGGGCTGGCCTGCCTGATCGGCGCCGCCATCCTTGTCGGGCTGGCGCTGCTCACCGATCGGCTGGCCGCGGCGCAAGTGGAAGCGGCCACGCTTAACAGCGCCAAACGAATGGCCTTCATCGAAGCCGCCCGCCGCAATGCCGGCGTAATCCGCGCGCTGGGCATGCGCGCAACCATGCTCCAACGCTGGGCGCAGCTGAATGCCGCGGCCGGCTTGGATGAAGGTCGCAGTGCCGAACGGCTGGCCTCCATGCGCACCTTCTCCCGTACCTTCCGCCTCCTCCTCCAATCGCTGATCCTCGCCGCTGGGGCCGCGCTGGTGATCGAAGGCCAGGCCACCGGCGGGGTCATTATCGCCAGTTCGATCCTTGCGGCGCGTGCGCTTGCCCCGGTGGATAGCGCGATTGCCAACTGGCGCATGCTGATCGCCGCCCGCCAGGCGTGGAACCGGCTGGCCGCACGGCTGGCCGCCAGCCCGGCGCTCCCCGCCCCCACCGCCCTGCCACGCCCCGCGCGCGATCTTGCGGTTGAAGGGTTGTGCGCGCTGGTGCCGGGTGGCGATCTGGTGCTGTTTCGCGATGTCAGCTTCCGGCTCGCCGCCGGCACTGCGCTGGCCATCGTCGGCCCCAGCGGCTCGGGCAAAAGCTCGCTTGCCCGCGCGCTGGTCGGCCTCCTTCTGCCGGCGCGCGGCGTGGTCCGGCTCGATGGGGCGGCGCTCGGCCAGTGGGATGCCGATGCCGCGGGCGCCTTCATCGGCTATCTGCCCCAGGAAATAGAACTGCTGGATGGCACCGTCGCGCAAAACATCGCCCGCTTTGCCCCCGATGCCACGGCTGCCGAAATCGTTGCCGCAGCCCGGGCCGCCGGGGTGCATGATCTGGTGATCCGCCTGCCGCAGGGCTACGACACCGTGATCGGCGCTGCGGGGCACACCCTGTCTGCCGGTCAGCGCCAGCGCATCGCCCTCGCCCGCGCGCTGTTCCGCGATCCGTTCCTGATCGTGCTGGATGAACCCAATTCCAACCTCGATGCGCTGGGCGATGCCGCGCTGAATCAGGCCATCGCCGGGGCTCGCGATCGCGGCGCCGTGGTGGTGATCGTCGCGCATCGTCCGAGTGCGCTGGCCGAAATCGATCAGCTGCTCTGGCTGGATGGCGGCACAATGCGGGCACTCGGGCCGAAGGCGGAAATCATGCCCCGGCTCATGCCGCCGACCCGCCCGGTGCCCGCGCCCGGCATCGCCCCGTCTCGCGCCGCAGGATGATCCCTATGCAGCACCTCTCCGTCGTTTCCGCGCCTGCCTCACTCACCCACCCGGCACCCGCCGATCCGGCAGAGGCCGCGCTTGCCCGCACAGTGCGGCACTCGCGCCTTATCCTGCTCGCTACCGTGTCAGGCCTCATCGGGCCGCTGGCATTGGTGCCTGTCTCGGGGGCCGTGATCGCCCCGGGCGAAATCGCCGTGGCCAGCCAGATCAAGAAAATTGCCCACCCGCGCGGCGGCGTGATCGCACAGGTGCATGTCGCCAATGGCGCGCGGGTGCGCGCCGGTCAGGTGCTGATGCGGCTCGATAGCCAGGTTTCAGGCAGCACCGCAGCCCTTGCCGCAGAAGGGGTCGATCAGCTGCTCGCCCGCCAGGCCCGGCTGCGGGCAGAACGGGATGGCCTGCCACAGATCGCCTTTCCGGCCCAGCTGACCACTCGCGCCAATGAGGCCGCGGTGGCCGAAGCCCTCTCCACCGAACAGCGCATCTTCGCGCTCAACCGCGCCACTCTGGCCGGTCAGCGCAGCTCGCTCTCGGCCCAGATCGCCCAGGCTGGCAAGGCGGCTGGCTCCTATCGCACGCAAGCCGATGTCTATCGGCAGCAATCCGCCCTGATTGCCGAAGAACGCGCCGCCAACGATCAATTGTGGGAAAAGCGCTTCACCACCCTGCAGCGCCGCAACGAACTGGCCCGCGCCGCCGTAGGGCTCGATGGCAACGTCGCCGCAGCCGAAGCGCAAGCCTCGCAAGCGCAGTCCCGTATGGCCGAACTGCGCGAACAGGTCTTTGTGCTGGAACAGGATCATCGCCGCCGCGCCGGGACAGAACTGGCACAGGTCGAAGCTCGGCTGGTCGAGCTGCGGCAGGACAGCGCCGCCGCGCAAGACGCCAACAATCGCAACCTCATCCGCGCACCTGCTTCTGGGGTGATAGACAAGCTCGCCTTCACCACGATCGGCGGCGTGGTCCCGGCGGGTGAAACAATCATGGAAATCGTCCCCGATGGCGATCCACTGGTCATAACCGCGCGGATCAACCCGGCCGACGTGGAAGAAGTGGCGTTCGGCCAGGCGGTGATCGTGCGCCTTTCCGCCTTCGATGCGGGCACCACTCCCGAGCTTTCCGGCCGCATCACCCGCCTCGCCGCCGATCGCACGGTCGATCACCGGCTGGGCGCGGCGTTTTACACCGCCGAAGTGGCGCTCAGCCCCGCCGAGCTGGCCCGGCTTGGTCCGGTCAGGCTGCGCCCCGGCATGCCGGCCGAAAGCTTCATCCGCACCGGCTCACGCAGCCTGCTTGGCTACCTGTTCAAGCCGCTGGCCAATCAACTCGCCCGCACATTCCGCTGATCCGCCGGCAACTGCGACCACCCCAAGCAAAGGCTGAAAGACCAGCGCGCCACCCCCGCAGGGCGCCGCACCCCATTCGTTGCACGGTCCGGCAATTTCTGGCCGTCCCGGCCTGAACTTGCCGCCTGTCCGGCCGTTCTTGGTAGCAGTCATTCCGCTGCCAAGGGACATCCGATGGCCTGCCACGATCCCCAGCTTCATCGCCTTCGCGCGCCGTCGGAAGCGTCTGCGTCCAGCAGCAACCCGCGCCTGCCCGCGCCGCCGCTCGGCTGGATGCTGGTGTTCGGGGCCGGCGCGGCGATCTGGTCGGCGCTCCTCGGCGCGTGGCGCTAACCTCGCACCAACCTTCAATACCCCTCCGCCCGCAGCACGGCCGGCACAGTGCGCAGCACGATCTTCAGATCCAGCAGGAACGTTCCGCTGCGGCAATATTCCCGGTCCAGCTCCACCCGCCGCGCATAGGAAACGTCGTTGCGGCCGCTCACCTGCCACAGCCCGGTCAACCCCGGCTTCACAGCGCAATAATCGGCAAAGGCCACGCCATAGCGGGCAATTTCCGCTTCCACGATCGGACGCGGGCCCACCACGCTCATCTCTCCGCGCAGAACGTTGATCAGCTGCGGAATTTCATCCAGGCTGAGCTTGCGGGCCAGCCGGCCCACCGGCGAAACCCGCGGATCGTTGCGCAGCTTGTGATCGGCGGCCCATTCCGCCCGCGCGGCCGGACAGTCCGCCAGCAGGCGGGCCAGCGCGGCATCGGCATCAACCCGCATGGTGCGAAACTTGATGCAGCCAAAACTGGCCCCGCCGCGCCCGATCCGCTGCTGCACGAAGAACAGCGGCCCCGGGCTATCCAGCCGCAGCGCCACCGCAAACAACACCAGTGCCGGCAGGGCCACAACCAGGAAGCCAAACGCAAACACGATGTCGAACGCACGCTTGGCCCCGGCCGCCCAAAGCCCGCGTCTTCCGGTAACGCGCCTCACTACAACGGCTGGATCGGACATAGTGTGAAAGCCTCGCGCAGGGATGCACCAGCGCGCCAGAAGGCCCGCCAGCCAGCACTCACAGCCGCGCGCAGCGGCCATGAATTATTGCATCGCAAGGTATCATCGCCGCCGGACCGGAAGGGCGGAGTAGCGACCGTTTCGGAGCAATCTTACCCGTCGCCAGAAGCCGGTCAGCGCAGATGCACACTGCCGCGCCGGCCGGCACGGCGCATGGCTCAAAAGGTCCGCTCACCCACCCGGATCGTATCGCCCGGCTGCACTGCCGTGGTGCTGGAAAGGCGCACCGCGTGTTCTTCCAGCTCGTTCTCGGCCCGCACGTAAACGTATTTCTGGTTGGCCCGGTAAGTGAACCCGCCTGCCTTGGCGACCAGCGCAAAAACGCTCATCCGCTCGCCATAAGGGAATTCGCCCGGCCGCTGCACTTCGCCCAGGATATAGACCGGGCGGAAGCTGACCATCTCCACCGTCACCTGCGGGTTGCGCATGAATTCGGCGCCTAGCCGCCGCTGCACATCGGTATTGAATTCCGCCACTGTTCGCCCCGCCGCAGGCACGGCGCCCAGCAGCGGAAAGGAAACCTGCCCAGCCGCATTGACGGTGAAATCACCGCTCAGCCGCTCTTCCCCATAGGTCGCCACGCGCAGCCGGTCTCCCGGCCCGATCCGGTATTCATAGCTGCCAACCGGCGCGCGATGGACCAGCCGCGCCGGCCCGCAAGAGCCGAGCAACAGCGCCAGCGGCAGCAGCAAGGCGCCCGCGCGGGCGCGACGGCGAAGCGAGAGGAAACAAGCCATTGGGTAAAAGCCTTTCGGGCCAGCCCGCACCGGCGGGGGCGTTGCAGTTCATCGCCAGCATCATGCCCGATCATGCCGCCGTGTGTTCAGCAAGCAGCCCCATTTCGGAGCGGATTGCCCGGCGGAAGCGCCGCTGCGCCGTGCGCCTGGATCACTGCCGCCGCCAACTTCACCGCCGCGGCGCGCCAGGTAAACCGCACCGCCCGCAACCGGCCCGCTACCACATGGCGTGTTCGCAATTCTCCGCCGGCAGAAAGGCTCAGAATGGCGTCGGCCCAGGCCTGCGGATCATGTGGCGGCGCCTGCAGGGCGGCATCGCCGCACACTTCCGGCAAGGCCCCGCAAGGGGCCACCACCGCCGGGCAACCCAGAAGCATGGCCTCGAGCGGCGGCAGGCCGAACCCTTCGGTGGTGGAAGGAAACGCAAGGCATGTCGCCTCCTCCATCAGCGCGCGCACCTCGCCGTCCGAAGCGCGCCCGGCAAACAGCACGTTGCCCGGAACCTGATGGCCCTGTGTCTCGAACGCAGCCCGGTCTGCCCCGCCAAACAGCACCAGCCGATGACCGGCCAGGTCTGGCCGGGCAAAGGCGCGCAGCAGCACGGCAATGTTCTTGTGCGGCTGGGTATTGGCCAGAGCCAGGGCAAACGGCCGCCCCGCCACCCCCAGCCGCTCCACCACGCCGAATTCGGCCGGGGTTTTCAGAACATGGTCCACGCCATTGTGGATCACCGCGATCCGCTCTGCCGGAGCCAGTCCGGCGGCTACCAGCTGACAGCGGGAAAACTCCGAAACGGTCAGCAACAGGCGGTGCCGGCGGGCCACGATCGGCTGCACCAGCCGATACCAGCGCCGGAATGCCGGGCCATAGGATTGGGGGGTCAGCAGCACCTGCGCATCGTGGATCATCGTGATCGCGTTGCGTGAAAGCATCGGGCCGATGTTGCACAAGTTGAGCAGCACGCCATCGCCGTGGCGCAGCGGCAGGGTCAGTTGCTCCCACGGAATGTGACGCAAGGGGCCGATGCACCGGGCCGGCACATGCATTTCCCTTGCCGCGGCCATGCTGTCATGCGGGGCCAGCAGTTCCAGCGCCAGACCGTGCGTGGCCGGGTGTCCTTCGGCGATCAGCGATGCCAGCGCATTGCCCAGCTCCCGCGCCACCCGATGCACCCCGGTGGGCGCGGAAGCCAGGAACTTGCCGTTCAGTTGAAGGCGCACTGGCGCGAAAGTGCTGCCCGCCCGGCCATACAAATGATCTGAGGTGTCACCGCGCATCACTGTCAAAACCCCAACCAGCGCTGCAACCTCAAGGGCCGCAGCAACTGTTCGGCCAGCAGCGGGCCGGCAAGCCCGGCGCAAATCGCCAGGAACAGCAACGCCCACGGATCAGTGACCAGATCCAGCCGCGTCAGCACGATCCGGGTGCCGGCGATGCACATGATGTGCAGCACGAAAATCGCCATTGTCCGCCGGCCAACATACGCCAGCAGGCCGCTGGCAGAAACGTACGGCAGCGCCGCCAATGCCAGCACACCGGCGATCCCGGCCAGCGCAGCCGGGATCGCCGCCAAAGCCCAGGCATGGCCCGCCAGCGCGGCCGAATTCGCCCCATCGGCCACGGAAAACCAGTGCCCGCCCTGCCCCGCCGCCAGCACCGCGGCCATGCCCGCCGCCGCGCCGCCCAGCAACACCTGCACCATGCGGCCAGGCGCCATCCCCGCCAGACCCACGCCCAGAGCATACCAGACCATGTGGTTCGCCACGAGGCGCAGCCCCACTGGCATCGGCAAAAGGGCAGCCGCCAGTTTGGCCGCGATGCCCAGCCCGATCAGCGCCGCAGCCCCGCCCCGAGGCAGGATGATGGCCGCCGTCACGTGCATCCAGAACAGGGCATAGAGGAACCAGAACTGCGAAACCGGGTGCCACGGCAGGGCCAGCAGGGTGGGCCAGAAAGCATCGGCGGGACGGTTCACCAGCGAGCCCAGCGCAAAGATCAGGGAAAACTGCAGGGCAGACCACAGGAAATAGGGCCAGGCCAATGCCGGTAGCAGCCCGCCAAGAAACGCCCCCGCCCCGCCCCGCGCCACCCGCGCAGGAACCAGCAATCCTGCCAGCACCAGAAACAGCGGCATGTGAAAGCTATAAATGAGCAGGAACGCAGGCCGGAATCCCGCCGCATCCCGCCCGAACGGAGAATCGATCAGCCCGCCCAGAGCATGGCCGATCACCACCAGCACAATGCCGATTCCCCGCGCCGCATCGATCCAGCCCACGCGCACAGCGCCCGATGCGCCACCTTGCCGGGCGGCCATCAGGGCAGGATCGGCAAGGGGCCGGGTGAATGGCAAGACGCATCGCACCGCCGCTGCATATCACCCGAAACGGACCACAGCGGGCGATTGCACCCGTTTCCGGTCTATCTCGCCGCGCAGGCGCAATCCGCTTCAAACCGGAGCCATCTGACGGCCGCACCGCAAACGCGTGCTGTAACAGGCACGGGTGACCGATCAGAACGCCCCCTACACGCTCGTCTATATCTCCGGTTCGGGGCGCAGTGGCTCCACCATGCTGGAACGGATTTTTCATTCCGCGCCCGGCATCATCGCGCTGGGCGAATTGCACTGTCTCTGGCGCCTTGCCCCGGCGGATATCCGCTGCGCCTGCGGCACCTGCTTCACCAATGATCCCTTCTGGCAGCGGGTTCTGGCGCCGGCGGCAATCGGCCCGGCCGAACTGGCCGAACTGCGCGCGCTCGAACTGCGCGTCTGCCGCACCGGGTTTCTCGCGCGCCACCGCTTCTCGCTCGCCGCGCTGGGCCGCGATCCCGATGTGCGGCGCTTTCTGGCCCTTCAATCGGCGCTGTTCACCGCGATCGCGCAGGCCAGCGGCAACCGGGTGCTGGTCGATAGTTCCAAGGCCGGCCCCCGCGCCTGGCTGCTCGCGCTCGATCCACAGGTCCGCTTCATCCATCTTCATCGCGATCCGGCCGATGTGCTGGTCTCGTGGCGGGCGGCCAAGTTCGATCCCGGCCTCGGCACCCTGATGAAGCGCCCGCCAATCCGGGCCGCTGCGCTGGATTGGTGGAAGGTCGATCGCCTCGCCGCACTATTGGCGCGAAAGAGGCCGGTTCTGCGCGTGGATTATGGCGCCCTCTGCGCCGCCCCCCGCCTGGCTGTCGCCACGCTGGCAAACCGGCTCGGCATCGCGCCCGCCACGCCGGCATGGCTATCGCCCGATACCATCCAGCCGGGGGCAGACTATCACTCGCTCAACGGCAATCCCGATCGCTTCGCATCCGGCCCGTTACAGATCGCCCCGCGGGCGGCCAGTTGGGGGCAAATCCCGGCGCGCGAACGGCCGCTGATCCGCGCGGTAGCCGCCGCATTGCGGTTCGTTGGCAGCCGTGTCCCGCCTGCCGCCCCATCCGGCTGATCCCGGCAAACCGCGCCGAAAGGAAACCCCGCTGCGCCCGCATGGTTTTCCTTCCGGCCACAATGGCGTAGCATCGCCCTATGGATCAGCCACACTATCTTGCCGGAAGGCTCCTGCTGGCCCTTCCCGGCATGTTCGATCCGCGCTTCACCCGCGCGGCAATCGCACTTTGCATTCACGATGAAAACGGCGCGCTGGGCGTGGGGGTTGGCCGACTGCACGATTCCATCACGTTCCGCTCGGTGCTGCAGGATGCCGGGATCGATCCGGGCGGCTTGCCCGATGCACCCGTCCACGTTGGCGGACCGGTAGAACCGCAACGCGGCTTCGTGCTGCACACGCCCGATTGGGGCGGCATGGGCACGATAGAAGCCAACCCGCTGTGTTCGCTATCCTTTTCGCACGATGTCCTGCGGGCTATTGCCGAAGGGCGCGGGCCTTCGCGCTGGCTGTTCGCGTTGGGCTATGCCGGGTGGGGCGAAGGCCAATTGGAGGAAGAACTGCGCCACCACGGCTGGCATGCCGCGCAAGGGCGGCCGGAAATCCTGTTTGAAACGCCCGCCGAAAAGCGCTGGACCAAGGCATGGCAAGCCGAAGGCATCGATCCGGCGCTGCTCGCCAGCGAAACCGGCCACGCCTGAAGCGAATATCCGCCCGGAAGCGCTCGGCTTCCGGGCGGGCGGGAATTCAGAACGAAGACCAGTCCTGCGCCAGGGCCGCATTGCCGTGGGTCTGCGGCAAGGGCTGGGCGCGAACCACCGGGGCGAGCCGGAGTCCGGCACGGGGCCGGCCAGTGTCAAACCGCCCCATCAGCCCATCCAGCCGCTGCGCTTCATCGGCCAGGGTGCGCGAAGCGGCGGTGGATTCTTCCACCAGCGCCGCATTCTTCTGGGTCATGCCATCCATTTCGGCGGCGGCGGAATCGATCTGGGCCAGCGCAGCGGCCTGCTGGCCGGCCGAATCCGCGATGGTGCCGATCATCTCGGCCACGGCGCTGGTGCGCGAATGGATCTGCTGCAATGCCTCCTGCGTGCGGGTGATCAGGCCCACCCCGCGCGTCACGCTCGATCCGCTGCCCTTGATGATGGTCGAAATCTCGCGCGCCGCTTCACCCGCCCGCTGGGCCAGCGAACGCACCTCGCTGGCCACCACGGCAAAGCCCTTGCCCGCCTCGCCAGCCCGCGCTGCCTCCACCCCGGCGTTCAGCGCCAGCAGATTGGTCTGGAAGGCAATGCCGTCGATCAGCGAAACGATGGCCTCCATCTCGGTGCTGGAACGCGCGATTTCGTCCATCGCGCTCACCGCATCGGTCATCACCTCGGCGCTCGCGGCCGCAGCCGTTTCCGCCTCGCGCGCGTTGCGATTGGCCTGTTCGGCCACGGAAGCGGCCTCGCTCACGCTGGCGGCAAGCTCGCGGACCGAAGCCGATGTCTCCTCGATCGCCGCCGCCTGGCTAACGGTGCGGCGGGAAAGATCGGTGGCCGCACTGGCAATTTCAGAGGAACCGGTGGTCACATTCCCGGCCGCCGCCGAAACGTCGATGATAACTGTCGAAAGGGTCTGCACAGTCTCGTTGAAATCGATCCGCAAAGCTTCGTATTCAGCCGGGAATGCCTGATCGATCCGGCAATCGAGCTTGCCCGCCTTGAGCTTGCCCAGGGCGTCGCCCAGCGCTTCCACCACGCGCGCCTGAATCGCCGCGCGGGCTTCGGCTTCGGCGCGGGTCCGGGCTGTCACCCCTTCAGTGATCGCCCCCAGCGCGCGGGCGATCTCGCCAATCTCGTCGGTCAGCTCCACACAGGGCACAGCGCGATCCAGATTGCCGCCGGCCATTTCACCCATCGCGCCGTGGATCTGGCCCAGCGGGTGGCCCAGCCGGTTGCGCTGGATCGCCATTGCCAGCAACATCATGCCCACAACCAGCGCCGCCAGCACGCCCAGGATAACAAAGGCGTTTTCGGCAAAGCGCTGGGCCTCGCCCCCCCTCCTGGCGGCCAGAGCAGCGTTGTATTCCATGTCCTTGCTCACCGCCGCGTCGATGCGCGCGCCGATCGGGACAAGGTGGGTATTGAAACGGGTCAGCGCCACATCGCGCCCCTGGCTGTCCAGCAACTGCTGCACATTGCGCGCTTCGGCCTTGTAGGCGCTCCACTCGGCGCGGATCTCGTCATAATAGCGTTGCTCGGTGGGATCGGAAACCAGCGGGGCAAAGGCCGCCAGCCGCTGTTCGACCAGGGCAAACTGGCTCTCCAGCTTTTCGCTGGTCTGGCGCAGTTCTTGCGGGGTTCGCGCCGAAAAATGCTTTGTTATCAGCAGCCGGGCACCAGCCACGGCATGATCTGCCGCCGCCATCCCGCTCAGGCTCGGCACCGAGTTGGTGGTCTGGTACGATATCCGGTCGCTCAGCGCATCGATGGTATACAAGCCATAAAGCGAACTGCCCATCGCAGCCACGGCCATGAGCAGTGTGCTGAGCAGCGTCACCACGCTGACCTTGAAGGACTTCAGGAAAACCATGCATGCGTCTCCGGGGCGGCCCATTGATTGTCTGGGGGCCGCATAGAGCGCCGGGGCCAAAAAAATCGGCAAATGCAGGCAAGGGAATACGCCTAGGCGCGCGTCGGGCCGGAATTACCCATCGCATCGCGCCAAAAAAGAAAGCCCCGCCGGCGCGGCGGGGCTTTCCGGCAAGAGTTCAGAATGCGGCCGTCAGCGAGGCCACGATCTTGCCCTTGGTGATGTCCCGGCCCGTTTCGGTGCCCAGGTTGTAGTTCGCATCGGCAAAGCCGCGCGGCAGGTCCGTGCCCACATAGGAAACGTTCAGGGTCAGCTTGTCGAAGGCGATGTCCGCACCCACGCCATAATCCACCACGTCGCGGCCCCAGGTGTAGATCGAATCCCCGCTCGAATAGCCGACATGCCCCTTGAGAGTCAGCGGCGTTTCCGCGATCGGCAGGCCCACATCGGCATAGACCCAGATGTTGTTGCCCTTGGATGTGGCAGTGCGGATATTCTTCTGCGGCGGGGCCCAGTTGGCACCGAGCTTGGCATTCACCGGACCAAGCTTGCCGGCAATCGAGCCGTAAACCTCAGCGAAGTCATGACCCGAAGTGCCGGGGTACACATAATATGCAATGCCGCCATCAACCGTCGCCGCACCCAGCGTGGTGGAATAGCCAGCCAGCAGATCCAGCTCCATGTTGGAACCGCCGAAGGTGCCGTTGCCGCCAAGGTTGGAAGCCCAGGTGCCCACATAGAATCCCGGCGCCGTGGTCACAGTGATGCCGCCCTGTACGGCAAGATCGCCATCAGTCTGGGAAATGCCGCGCAGCCGGTATTCGCTGGCGATGGCAACCGTTCCGCTCACCTTCAGCGCGGGGGTTTCCTCCTGAGCAAAAGCAGGAGCGGCGGCCAAGGCCGAGGCGAGAACGGTGGTGGCCAGTGCTGCCTTGATGATCTTCTTCATGAATTCCCCCTCAGGAATTGACTTGCCCTCATTGGCACCAGCCCCTTCGCAACTTCTGTGCCATTCCTGCCAAAAGCCTCCAGCGCCGAAATCTGCCCGGACTTTTTCGCGAATCGGCAATTTTTTGCCCAAAAAACAGGCACCCCGCTTCTCGCTGCCCAATTTTCGCGCTGCGGCGCCAGAAATCGCGGAGCAGTTGAGACAATCCGCGACAAGCCGATACGTTGACCCAACTCGCCTTATGCGCGAAAAGCTGGCGAGATTGACTCATCTGCGGTCATTTCAGGGAGAGGTTGTTCATGAAGATCATCAAGCTTGCAGCTCTTGCCGCTCTTGTTCTGCCCGCTACGGCAATGGTTGCCGTTGCTGCCGCGCCGGGCGCGGTGATTCAGAAGCGCCAGGAAAACTTCAAGGCCATGGGCAAGGCGATGAAGGCCATTTCCGACGAATTCAAGCTGCCCTCGCCCAACCCGGCCGTGATCAAGACCAATGCCAGCGCGCTTGCCGCCGCCGCCGCCAAGGTCAAGGGCCACTTCCCCAAGGGCACCGGCCCTGAATCTGGCGTGAAGACCGATGCCCTGCCGGTGATCTGGCAGAAGCAGGCTGAGTTCAAGGCTGCCGACGCAAAGTCCGTAGCCGCCACCAAGGCGCTTGTGGCCGCCGCCAACTCTGGCGATCTGGCCCGTATGCAGGCCGCTGTCGGCCCCGTGGGCGGCACCTGCAAGGGTTGCCACGACACCTTCCGCAAGCCGCGCGGCTAAGGCCTGCCCATGAACGAGGCGGCTGCGAAACGATCCGTCGCACTCTGGGATCTGCCGGTTCGGCTGGTCCACTGGAGCTTCGTGGCGCTTATGCCGGCCCTGTGGTGGACGGCCGAGAACGGCGAACTCGGCCTTCATCGCACACTCGGCCTCGTCATGTTCGGGCTGGTCGTGTTCCGGCTGCTGTGGGGCTTCCTCGGCAGCTCGACCGCGCGGTTCAGCGGGTTCGTCCGCGGCCCAGCCGCGATCCGCGCCTATCTGGCCGCTTCACGGTCGGGCACAGCCCCGCCCACCGTGGGCCACAACCCCCTCGGCGCGCTCAGCGTGATCGCGCTTATCGGGTTGCTCGGCCTGCAGGTCGGGCTCGGCCTGATCGCGATCGATACCGATGCGGTGGCCTCTGGCCCGCTCAGCCGGTTCGTCTCTTACGAAACCGGTGAAAGGGCAGCGGAAATCCACGAACTCGTGTTCAACGTGATCGTGGCATTCATCGTCCTGCATATCGCGGCGATCCTGTATTACCGCTTCATCAAGCGCGATAATCTGGTCTCGCCGATGGTGACCGGGCGCAAGGATCTGCCGGCCAATGTTCCCGCCCCGCGCATCGCTCCGCTGTGGCTGGCCACTCTGCTGGCCATTCTCACCGCGATCCTCACCGTGTGGATCGCTTGGGAACTGCCGCCGTGGAAGTCGCGCTGGCCGTGGGATCAGCCCCCTGCCGCCGCCGGGCTGAGCGAAGAATCGTACATGTAAGGGTTCGGGCCACCCCCGATCAGTTGATGCACAAAAAGAAACGCCGGAGCGATGCTCCGGCGTTTCCTTGTTTCGGCAGTGCCGGCGCCGCAGCGCCCGCGCTTACTTCAGCGTCTTGAGATAGGCGATCACGTTGGCGCGATCGGCCGGATTCTTCAGGCCGGCATAAGGCATCTTGCTACCGGGAATATTCGTCATGGGCGCAGCCAGGTAGGCGTCGAGCGTCTTGTCGTTCCACACCTTCTTGGCATTCACCATCGCCGGCGAATACTTGAAGCCCGGCAGGGTGCCGGAAGTACGGCCAACCACCTTGAACAGGTTGGGGCCGATGGAGCTCTTGCCGGAATTGTCGACCTTGTGGCAGGCCACGCACTGGGCGTAAGTCGCCTTGCCCTTGACCGGGTCGCCGGCTGCGTGAGCCGTCCCGCCGAGCACCAGCGCCAGGCCTGCGGCCGCGAAAGAAAGTGCGATACGTGTCATCGGGTATGCGATCCCCTAGCTCGTCAGTTGCGATTCCAATGCAATGGCGTTGTAGCAGGTCAACCTTGCCCTTGCATGAAGGACAATCCCCCTAGTCGCCCCCGCCCGCACCCGCAAGCGCGATGCACCCCGACCTTGCGCCAGCTATCTTCGACTTTCGTGGGCCGCGATCCACTGCACCGTGCGGGCAAGGCCGCCAAACGGATAGAAGTGCAGCCTGACCTTGCCGTGCCGCTCCTCCAGCCCGGCTGCCAGCGCATCCACGAACCGGTCCGGCCCGGCCGTGCCGATCAGCCGGCTCAGCGAAATGCCGTATTTCGCCAGCACCGAAGCCGAAGCGCCCACGCCGCAGCGAGCGGCAAAGCGCAACAAGGTCTTGATCCCCGCTGGCCCCGGAACCCCGATCCGCACCGGCGCGGCGATCCCGCGCGCGCGCAATTCGCCCAGCCAGCGCAGGATAGGCGCCGCATCGAAGGCGAACTGGGTCACGACCAGCGCCGCCATGCCCCGGCGTTCCACATCGGCCACCTTGCGCGCCAGCACCTCCCAGCACTGCGCCTCGCTCATCGCCGGATGGCCTTCAGGATGGCCCGCCAGCCCCAGCGCGGCGATCCCCGCCTGCTCGAACGCGCCGGTCGCAATCAAGGCCTCGCTATCGGCAAACGGACCGCTGGCCTCGGCCGGATCGCCTGCGATCACAAAGCAGCGCCGCACCCCGGCTTCGGCCACTGCCCGCGTCAGGTAATCCTCGAACTCGGCGGCAGAAGCGATCCGCCGCGCGGAAAAATGCGGCATCGGTTCAAAGCCCAGCGCCCGCACCGCTCGCGCCGCGGCAATCCGCGCCTCCACCGTTTCGCCCGGCAGCCAGGTGATAGCAATCGGCGTTTCGGGCGCGATCAGCGGCGCCGCTTCTTCCAGCGCGGGCACATCGCCAGCAGTCATCTCCAGCGAATAGCCTTCGGTGATCCGCAGTGGCGGACGTTCCCAGTTGGGGTGCAACTGCGACGAAAGGTTCAAACCAGCTCTCCCACGCCTCGGCACAACGGCACAACATCCCCGTTGCGAATCGGGCTATATTTTGTATGTGATGAATACAAATTACCGCAACCCGCTTTTCGCATACCGGGAGAGAACGAATGGCAGCCCGCAATCTTGAAGAGGTCCTCCAGGCGCACGGCGACACCGTGGACCTGCTGCGCAATTCGCAGCTTGGCGCCTATGTCTATCCGGTTGTCGCGCCGGAATTTTCCAACTGGCGTTCCGAACAGTGGGCCTGGCAGAACACCGCCGTCCTGTTCGACCAGACCCACCACATGGTGAACCTCTACCTGCGCGGCCCCGACGCGATGAAGCTGCTGTCGGACACCATGATCAACAGCCCCAAGGGCTGGGCGATCAACAAGGCCAAGCAGTATGTGCCGACCACGCCCTATGGCCACGTGATCGGCGACGGCATCATCTTCTGGCTGGCGGAAGAAGAATTCTGCTACGTCGGCCGTGCGCCGGCGGCCAACTGGCTGCGCTATCAGGCTGCCACCGGCGGCTACAACGTGGATGTGGAGCTGGACGATCGCTCCCCGATGCGCCCGATGGGCAAGCCGGTCACCCGCTCGGTCTGGCGCTTCCAGATCCAGGGGCCGAATGCCTGGGCCGTGATCGAAAAGCTCAACGGCGGCCCGCTCGAACAGCTGCGCTTCTTCACCATGAGCACGATGAAGATCGCCGGCCGCACCGTGCGCACCCTGCGCCACGGCATGTCGGGCGCACCCGGCCTTGAACTTTGGGGCCCCTACGAAGAACAGGAAGAAATCCGTGCCGCCATTCTCGAAGCGGGCAAGGAATTCGGCCTGATCGCCTGCGGCAGCCGCGCCTATCCGTCGAACACGCTGGAATCCGGCTGGATCCCCTCGCCGCTGCCGGCGATCTACACCGGCGAAAAGCTGAAGGGCTTCCGCGAATGGCTGGGGGCAGACAGCTACGAGGCCACCGGCTCGATCGGCGGTTCGTTCGTCGGCCAGAGCATCGAGGATTACTACCTCAACCCGTGGGAACTGGGCTATGGCCCGTTCGTGAAGTTCGACCATGACTTCCACGGCCGCGAAGCGCTGGAACAGATTGATCCGGCCACCCAGCGCCAGAAGGTCACCCTGGCCTGGCATCCGGAAGACCTGGCGAAGATCTGGGGTTCGATGTTCAATCCGGATGGCGAAAACTACAAGTTCTTCGACGTGCCGATCGCCAACTATGCCTCGTCCAACTACGACCGCGTCGTCGATGCCGGTGGGCAAACGGTCGGGCTTTCGCTGTTCACCGGCTATTCGTGGAACGAAAAGCAGGGCCTGTCGCTGGCCACGATCGATCACGAAATCCCCGTCGGCACCGAACTGCGCGTGGTCTGGGGCGAAGAGAACGGCGGCACCCGCAAGACCACGGTCGAACCGCACAAGCAGATCGAAGTGCGCGCCATCGTCAGCCCCGCGCCCTATAGCCGCGTGGCGCGCGAAACCTATCATCAGGGCTGGCGCACCGCCCGCTGATCGATGGGCCCGCGCGAAAGGGACTTTCCGTTCCTTTCGCGCGGGGCTACCGGGGCCACATGGTCACCAAGGACAGCGTAGTCGGCACAGCGCCGCGAACCGAGGAAGCCGATGACATCGGCCGCCTGCGCGATGTCCTGGGCTTTCACATCCGCCTCGCGCATGGCGCGGTCTATCGCCATTTCACCGAAAGCTTTGCCGAGCTCGACCTGACCCAGAAGCAGGTTTCGGTGCTCTGGCTGGTCGATGATCACCCCGGCATCGCGCAAACCGGCATCGCCGCGCGCATGCGGATGGACCGGGCCACCACGATGGCCATCGTCAACAAGCTGCAGGCCCGCGGCTTGCTGGTCCGCCGCCCCTCCCCGTCCGACGGGCGCAAGCAGGCACTGGAACTTACCGATGCCGGGCGCGCGGTGCTGACCGAGGCCAAGCGCGCGGTCGAACAGCACGAAGCCTGGCTGCGCAGCCGCTTCACCCCGCGCGAAGTGGAAACCCTGCTCCGCCTGCTGCAACGCATCTACGAATAAGCCCGCCAGGCGCTCACCGCCATTGCCGGGTTGCCGCTCAGGCGCCGCGACTGCGGATCACGCCGGAAAGTTCGCCATTACCGCGCGTCAACCGCACTGCTTCGGCGATCGAACTCACCCCCATCTTGTGGAGCAGGTTGACCCGGTGGGCGTCCACGGTGCGGCGGCTGATTGCCAGTTGCACGCTGATCGTGCGGCTGGTCATGCCGGCAGCGGCGGCCTCAAACACTTCCCGTTCGCGCGCGGTCAGCGCCCGCAGCGGATCCCGCTGCCGTAACGGAGCAGTGACAATCGCCTCATCAAGGGCGTCGGCCAGTTCGGCAGCGCTGAACGGATGGGCCAGGTAGCCCTGCACGCCGCCACGCACCAGCGCCACTATACGGCGCGGCTGCGGCTGGGGATGGAAGGCGATCACCGGCAGCGAAGGGCAATGCGATGCCGAAAAGGTCCACACCGCCTCCACCAGGTCCGGTTCGTCGGCCACCAGCAGGGCGCCCTGGCGTGGCGGCGAAAGCCCCAGTTCTGCCACGGATTCATGCGGCTCAACGTGCCAGTCATCGCGCCCCAGCGCAAAGCTCAGGGCTGCCCGGCGGCGAACATCGGGATCGACCAGCGTCAGAGTGTAGCGGCGCGACATGTCCAAGGGCTAGCTTTGGCTGCACACTCACCCAAGCGGGAATGTCACCATATTGATAATGTTGTGAAATTTTCGCTGCCACGCAGGTCAGCCAAGCCTGACGAACGAACGCCGGATGCGCGGGGGAGCGCATCCGGCGTGGGCCCGGCAAAGAACCGGAAGGTTGCGGCAACCTGACGACGGAAGGATCGTTGGGGGATGCCCTGGAGACTAATGGGCGCAATCCCTCCGCCGCTTGCTGCCAGTGTCAGGAAGACGCGGTACCCAGACCCGAAGAAGTCTTGCTGAAAGTATTATTGAGCTGCGTACCGATACCGCTGACAGAGGTCATGATGGCAACAGCGATAAGAGAGGCAATAAGACCGTATTCAATCGCCGTAGCGCCGGCCTGATCGCTCATAAGTTTTCGAAAGTACTTCATACGACCTCCATACAACTCGCCGAACAACCCGGCCTTGCATGAGTTGGTTATGGAACAGCCTCGTTAACTGAAGGTAAAAACCCCCATATTTCAGTCATACGATCGCAATCAATTCAATTATTTAATTGGCATTATTACTGCCAATTCGGCAGAAAGCAAAATCATCTGATCAGCCCGGGTCCAAGTGTTTCGGCTGTTATGTGAAAAATGCCGCAACTGCCGTATTGGCACCTTTAGCGGATTGAAGCGGGACAGGTCTAACTTTAGTCGGCTCTCAATCAGCGGCCGAAGAAGAAAAATCCCTGCGCCGCACGCATCAACTCAAACGAGGACAGGGCAATAATGACCAAGTCCAATATCGCCCTCATCCTGACGCTCAGTGTGATCTGCTGGGTTGCCTTGGGTTTCGGAGCACTTTGGGTCGCAAACCTGACGAAAATGCTCTGAAACGTCCCTTCCGCCGGTCACTTCCCGTGATCCGGCGGAAGGGATGCCTGCATACAAAGGTCAACCGCGCCCGCTTCGGCCGAATTGCCCAAGGATCGCGTCAAGCCGCCCCAGATCCAGCGGCTTGTGCAAGAACAGCCACTCGTCACGCTGCTCGCCGCCATCAGGCAAATATCCGCTCATCAGCACCACCGCGAGGTCGGGGTCGGCCCGCCGCGCCATCTCGGCCAGTTCCAGCCCGCTGATTCCGGGCATGACCACATCGGTCAGCAGGACATCGAAACGCTGGCGCCCAAGCGCCGCCAGCGCGACCTCACCGTTCGCGCACGCGGTCACCTCATAACCAAGGCCATCCAGCAGTTCGGCCAGTGCTTCCAGCGCGTGGATCTCGTCTTCCACTACCAGCACGCGCGCCGGCACCTGGCACCGCTCCGGGGCAACCATGCCAAGCCGCTCCGGTTGTTCGGGCCGTTCGGCCAGTTCCATCATCGCCCGCGTCAGCGCCGCACCCCGCATCGCCGTCTCGCGGATGATCCCCACCAGCCGCGCGGCCTGTGACTGGTCGGCGGTCTCCCGCTCAAGCCGGTCACAATTCAGGCCGATGATCGAAATCACGTTGTTGAGTTCATGCGCCGTACTCGCCGCCGCCGCCGTCACCCGTTCGAGCAGGTCAATCATGCGCTGCCGCTCGGCCGCCAGTTCCAGCGCGATCTCCTTCGATTCCTCGATCAGTGCGGCCTGAACCCCAGCCAGCATGATCGCCGGCACGGCAGGATCGCTCGGCGCGAAATCCGCGATGGAAACCGGCCCTGCCGTTGGCCATGGGGCCATTGGCACCACGTTGAGCGCGAGCAGGAAGCCACCTTCCTCTTCCAGCACGGTGCCATAGAGATGCAAGGCCGGATTAACGGCATGCAACTGCATTGCAGTGCCGTTGCGGGCGCATTGCGCAAGATCGGGCACATCATCAAACACGCTGGCCAGAACCGCGCCAACGCCGGCCGCGGGGGCATGACGCTGGATCGCCGGGCCGCGGGCCAGGATCGTCCCATCCCAGGCAACTCTCAGAAAAGCCGGAAAAACCCGGCCAAGATTCTCCAGATTGCGGACAAGACTGATCATGGCCCGGCAAGCTCGACAGCAAACTCCACCGTCTCGCCGCTCTTGACCCCGGCCGTCACCGAACCGGTATGCCCGAACCGCTCCAGCAGCCCTTCGAGCAGCCCCTGGACCATCGGTTCAAACCCGCTGCGGGTAGAGCGATAGCGCACCAACAGGCGCCTCTCCTCGCTACATTTCATTGTGAATTGAGGCACTTGTGCGCCCGGCATGGCCACGCGAACAGCCTGGTGCATCCGATCGAGGTTGGCGATGAAGCTGACTATGTCCTGGCCAACAAAGTCCATCATCGCGCCATAAGGACCGCGTTCGGCAAAATGCACCCAATAGCGCCCGAACGCCCGCATGCATGCATGCATCGACAAGCCAAGGCGCTCGGCCGCTGCGGCCAGCATGGCCACGGTCAGTTCGTCGGGATGAACGATGGCGCTGATGAACTCGGCCGGCCCGACGCCCAACTCGCGCTCGATCCCCTGCCACACCTCGGATCCGGCGCGCTCCGTCACCATTTGCCGGATCGCCCGGTGCATCATGCCATACATCGCCGATTTCCAGCCAATTACGCAGCGACTAACTCGGGCGATCCAGCAGGGCCGCCAAGCGGTCCACCTGGCGATCGATCTTCTCCAGCTTGGCCAGCAGCCATTCGCGCTCGCCATCCTCAAGCAATCTTGGCAACCTGACACGCAAGTTGCCCGTGGTAAGACGAATCGCGTTAAGGCCCTGGCGGGCATCATGGGCCAGTTCCCGCCGGGAATCGGATGAATCGGTGTCGGCCATCGTTGCGTGCTTCTCCACAAGCCCTGTCATCGGGGCGCGTTCGGCCGGCCCGAGAAGGCCAAAACCGCCGCTCATCCCCCTAGCGGATGCATTGCGGGCAGTCTGGTACCGATCAGTGCCGATTGCATGCAATTTAACTGCCAATGTGCCACCATTACGATTGGCAAGGCCCGGAGGTCGAATCTAGGGCCTGTTGTGTAAGGGAAAATCAGAGCGGGCGCGGAAGACGATGAACAAGGCAATCGATTTTTTTGCGGAAGCAGGCCCCGCGCGCTGCCGGGTACTGATCGTTGATGATGACCGCGACGCGCTGGAGGAATATTGCGAGACCGCGACCGGCCTTGGCTATGTCTGCCACGGCACCGCCAATCCCGCTGACGCGCTGCAGACCATTGCCGAAAATCCGGCGATCGGCATTGTTGTTACCGACATCAACATGCCAACCATGAACGGCCTGGCCTTTCTTGATGAGCTGTCATCACGCTTTTCCCAGATGCGCCCGATCGTCCCGATCGTGATCACCGGCTATGGCTCCATCGACACCGCGGTTCAGGCCATGCGCTTCAACGCCAAGGACTTTCTGGCCAAGCCGGTAACGACCGAGAACTTCGCTGCCGCCCTGCGCCGTGCATCTCGCGCATGGAACGAGCTGTATGGCAGCTTCCGCCTGATGGCTCTGGCCCGCCAGGACCAGAAGGCGCCCGCCGCCCTCCCCGCAGACACGCCAGCCCTGTCCCCGGAAGAGGAACGCGAGGAAATGCTCTCCCATGTCAGGGCGATCGTGCGGATGCGTGAGCGGCGCAGCGACTTCCTCGATCGGCAGCTGTTCTCGGATCCGACATGGGACATCCTGCTCGATCTCACCGCGGCCAAGCTGGAAGGCAAGCCGGTGCCGGTTTCCAGCGCCTGTGCGGCCACCAACGTCCCGCTCAGCACGGCCCTGCGCTATGTCCGCAGCCTGGTTGATGCCGGGCTGGTCAAGCGCTGGAAAGATACCGAAGACCGGCGCCGCGACATGCTGGAACTGGAAGATCAGACCATGGTGGCGATGACCCGCTATCTGACCGATGTGCGCCGCAAGATGCGCCTGGCCTGAGCCAGCCAGCATCTTGTCAGGGACGAGGCAGGGTCAACCGGATCGTCGTTCCGGGGCCGTCCGGCGTATCGACCACCTCGATACGCCCGCCGTGCAGTTCAACGATCTGGCGCACCAGGGCCAGGCCAAGCCCGGTTCCCGGACGCTCCCCGACGTTGCTACCGCGAACGCGTTCATCGAAAACCGTCTCGCGCTCCGCCGGGGAGATGCCGATCCCGTGATCCCGGATGGTGATCCGCAACTCGTCGATCCCGGCCACCGCCTCGATCTCGATCCGCCCCGGCGGGTCGGAATACTTGACCGCATTGCCGATCAGGTTCGTGAAGGCCTGTTCCATCAAGCCTTCATCCAGCGGGATGGCGGGTAGTTGCGGCAGATCCAGGGTAATCTTGAGATCGGGATCGCCTTCGGCGAAACGCCCGGCCACGCTGGCGATCACATCGGCCAGTTGCCCTTCTTGCGGCGCATAGCCCATCGAGCCGAGGTTGGCTTCAGCCCGGTTGAGTGTTTCATCGAACAGGCGCAACAGCCGCCGGATTTCGCCGCGAACCCGGCGAGCGCGGGCCTGAATCTGGTCCGGGCTCATCGTTTCCGCCTTGCGCTCGATCTGCTGGGCGGTGCTGTCGATCACCGCCAGCGGAGTGCGGAACTCGTGGCTGGCGATCGCCATGAAGCGCCGCTGCATCCGTGTCGTCCGGCGCTCGATATCCAGCGCGGCCTCAAGATCGGCCGCCGTCTGGTAAAGCTGATCGACGTTCGCGATCAGCAACACCAACGCGTCGCGGTTTTCATAGCGGATCCGGGCGCCGGACACGGAACACCAGAAGGTACTGCCCCGCCCGTTTCGCAGGCTCAGCACCGCATGCGCCGTCCCCTGGGTCAGCAAGGCGCCGCGCAGGTAGTCGAACTGCGCCATGTCGGAAACCAGCCCGGCCAGATCATGTCCGGCAGCAGCTCCCGTCCCCAGCAGGGCCTGCGCCGCATGGTTGGCGTTCAGCACCCGCGTTCCATCAGCCGAGAGCACCAGCGCGGGCGCCACGTTGAGCATGAGCACGGCATCGAGCGCTTCCTCGCTGGCCGCGAGCCGGCGCGACACGGAGATCAGCTGCGAAATATCCTGCTGCGCCACCAGCAAGGCCGGTTCGCCAGTTACAGGATCGGTCACGAACGACAGTTGGACCGAGTGAACCGGCCATCCCTCCAGCGCCATGCTTGCGGTGATATGACCCACGCCGAACTGCCGGGCTTCGCGCAGCAGCAACTCATAGTCGCTCTCCTGCGCGAAGATTGCCTTGAGGTGGTTGGTGCCCGGCCCTTGCAACCGGTCCAGTTCACCGAAGGCGGAAACTGCCGCCGGATTGCGCATCAGCACTTCCCCGTCTTGCGAAAACAGCGCAATTTTCAGGGGGGTGTGCCGCAACGCCTCGATCGCGCGCAATTCGGAAACCGGCAGTTCGATATCCTTGAGCGCATGGACCTCGACCAGCATTGCCTCGTCGTGGCCATCCAGCCGAACCCCGCTGCACCGGCACAACGCCGAGGTTGGCTGGCCCGCCGGATAGAAGGTCCAGCTTTCGATCCGTTCGCCGCCGCGCCGGAACTGTTCGCGATATTCGTTCAACCGCACCTCGGTGGAACTGCTGAACGGACCAAGCTCACGCGTATGCAGTTCATCGGCCGTGGCCGCGTTCCAGAATCCCCATGCACGGGAATTCGACCAACAGATACGTTGCGTCGCAAAGCTGTAGATGTAAACGGGACTCCCCAGCAGCGTGAATGCGCCAAGGGCTTCACTGCTCAGGTAAGGAAAGGCCGCCGACCCAGCCATTTCCACGTCAGTCACTTCGCGCCCCCAGGATACCGCCACCGATCCCCCGGCGACTCCCATCACCGGTATCCGATTGCAATCCGCAGAGCTACCCATGCCAACTGAACAATCGTGCCAAATCGCCGCCAAGCAAGGAAAACAGCCGATGCCCCTGCGGCGCTGGCTATGGCGTTCCTATGTGCGGGCGGCGATCATTCCGCTGCTGGTGGTGGAACTGAGCTTCCTGGCGATCTACTGGGTCAGCAACCTGATCGTTCACCAAGAGAACGTCGCCACGATCGGCGCTGTGTCCGAGCAGTTCCTTGCCGACGTTTCGCACCGCGAGGCTGACGGGATCGGCCAGGAGCTGGCCGGCTATTCCGCCAAGAGTGACATATTCGCACGCCAGGTCCTGCGTGCGCTGAACGGCAATTTCACGCCTTCGGCCGCCGAGCGCGCCCGCTACGCCTTCGACCCGGACGGCTCGATCTATACCACTCGAGACATAGGCACGACCGCCAGCTTCTTTGCCAACGTGACCCGCCCCGGCAAACCCGAACTGGAGCGCATGCTCAAGCTGGGGGCGCTCGACGGGTTCATGGCCGATCTCAAACGGGCCACACCCGGCGTCCTATCGGTCTATTTCAACTCGAAAGACAGTTATAACCGCATCTACCCCTATTTCGATGCGGCCACGCAATATCCGCGCGACATGGATATCCCATCGTACAACTTCTATTATCAGGCCGATGCGCGCCACAACCCGGAGCGCAAGCCGGTATGGACTGATGCCTATGTGGATCCGGCCGGGCATGGCTGGATGATCTCGTCGATCGCGCCGGTGTGGAACGGCAACAAGCTGGAAGGCGTGGTGGGCATCGATATCGGCCTTGATGCGATCATCAACCGGCTGATGCGGATGGACCTGCCGTGGGGCGCCTATGCCCTGTTGGTGGACCGCACCGGGCGGATCATCGCCATGCCGCCGCAGGGGGAAAAAGACCTCGGCCTCAAGGAGCTGACCTCGCACCGCTATGCCGAGGCCATCCAGCAGGACAGCTTCAAGCCCGAAGCGTTCAACATCAACGCGCGGAAAGACACGCGCCCGCTGGCCGAAGCCATGCGCAAGGGCCCGGATGGACATGCCGTGCTCGATTTCGGCGGGCCGCACCACGCCAGCTTCGCCACCGTCCCCGGCCCCGGCTGGCGGCTGGTGGTGGTGGCGCCATCGGCAGCGATCAACGCCCCGGCAGATGCGCTGCGCGAACGGCTCAAGCTCGTCAGCTATGCCATGATGGGCGGGCTACTGCTGTTCTATGCAATCTTCTTCCTGGTTCTTTACCGCCAGGCCAAGCGGATGAGCGGCGAAGTTGCCCGCCCGCTGGATGAGATCGCCGCGCTGATGGGCCGTATCGGTGCCGGTCAGCACCGCCAGGAATTCCACGGCGACGAGGTGGCCGAACTGGATCTGCTCGGCAAGCAGTTGGTTGGCATGGGCCACCAACTGGGCGACGCACACGACCGGATCGTTAGGCAGGAGCAGGTGGTGCGTCAGGCGCTGAGCCGCCAGGAACAGATCAACCAGCAACAGGGCCGGCTGGTGCAGATCATGTCGCACGAACTGCGCACCCCGCTGGCGCTGATAGATAGCGGCGCCCAGATCCTCGACCGGAAAGCCGACACGCTGACTGGCGACGAATTGCGCCGCCGGTCCGAACGGATGCGGGGCGCGGTGCGCAGGATCGCCGAGCTGCTGGACAAGCTGGTGCACAGCCTGACCGTTGACGCGACCGGGGTGACATCTGCCGAGCCAGCGCTTCAGCCGCTTTCGCTGGCCAGCCTGATCCGGACCACGATTGCGGAAACCCCGTCGGACCGGCTCGTCGCGGATCTTTCCGGGGATGCCATGGCGCTGGGAGATCCGGCAACGCTTAGGGTCGCGCTAGATGCGGTGATCGACAACGCGCTGCGCTATACCAGCGATGGCGAAGTGATCTTGCGGGTGATGCAGGACGGCCGCGAGGCGGTGATCGAGGTTGAAGACCAGGGCCACAGCCTTTCCGCCGAAGAACTGGCGGAGATCGGCAAGCTCTTCTTCCGCGGCAGCAACGCTGCCGGCAGTGTCGGTGCTGGCGTGAGCCTGCATCTGGCCCGCCGCAGGCTGGCTGAAACCGGAGGACGGCTGGAAATCGCCACCGGCGAAACTGGCGGGTTGCTGGCGCGCATTATTGTTCCACTGGCAGGCGAAGGAGAACCGCAATGAAGCCGCGCATCCTGTGCATCGAGGATGAGCCAGGCCTGCGGGAAGACATCGCCCTGGAACTGGAGGATGCCGGCTATGCGGTGGACTGCGCGGCCGATGGCGCGGCGGGCATCGCCGCACTCGAACAGCAGCACTATGACCTCGTGCTGTGTGACGTGCAGGTGCCGCACCGCTGCGGAACCGATGTATTGGCTGCGGCCGCAGTCCTCCCCGGCGGCCGGGCTCGGCCGCCGTTTTTCATGCTGACCGCCTATTCCGACCCGGCGCTGCACGCCCGGTGCGCGGAACTGGGAGCGGCGCGAATGCTGGTCAAGCCGATCGATTATGCCCACCTGCTGGACCAGATCGCAGCGGAGCTTGGCCGATAATGCGGCGCGATCCCGCCATCCGCTTGCTGCTGGTGGACGACGATAGCGAAAGCGCAGAAGAACTGGCAGAACTGCTGGAAAGCTACGGCGTCGTCACCGCGCTGGCCGGATCGGCTGAACATGCCCGCATTCTTGCCAACACATTTGCCCCCGACATTGCCCTGATCGACCTTGAACTGGGCAAAAGCCCCGGCGCACAACTGGCGGCGGAGTGGCAAACACGCGGCCATCCCGCGATCGTGCTGCTGAGCGGGCGCGCGCCCAGCGCTGCGGAAACGAGGCTGTTCAAAACCGAAATTCCGCCGCTACTGTCAAAGCCGCTCGACCTGTCAGCCCTCATCGCGCTGGTGGATAGGATCCGGCCATAAACACTGCTGGAATAGCGATTACCCCTCGCCTTCCCATCATTGAATCAAACTGACCTTGACCGAGAACAGTGTCACGTGCGAATAGCGCACCGCTTTCAAGGCAAGCTGACAGCTAAGTCCCTGAAATGCGGGTGTAGCTCAATGGTAGAGCAGAAGCTTCCCAAGCTTACGACGAGGGTTCGATTCCCTTCACCCGCTCCAT
>CAZVHM010000028.1:0-10791 GCA_964627175.1 uncultured Novosphingobium sp.
TCCAGCACGCAGGCATCGCCGGAATACTGCAGCTTGCGCACATCGCCTTCCAATACATCCAGTCGGGGGGGCCCGAACTGGCGCATGAGTTCGGCCCCACTGGCGCCGATTACTCCTTCCAATCCGGGAAGAAGCTGGCGGGGCGGGGCCGCCAGTGGGCGGCGTGCCGGCGTGCGCACGGTGGAAGGCGGCGCCGGGCGTGTGGCTGCGGTGCCAGCGCTGCGGACGGGACCGGTCTGATTTCCGACGCAGGCGGAAAGCACCAAGGCGAGCCCGGCAGGCACGAAGGTCAGGCGGCGCATCATTCGCCCATCGCATTGCGTGGCGAGCCGGTCCTGTCAACCGCGTAGCATCCGGCTCGCCTTGCCGCGCGGGCGGGCCGGCGCTAGGGCGCGGGCGCGTTCTTCAGCTAAGGAAACCATGATGTCCGAACCCCGCTTCGATGTGATCGCCATCGGCAATGCCATCGTGGATATCATGGCCCCGTGCGAGGCCGCGGATATTGCCCGGCTGGGGCTGGCCAAGGGCGGGATGACCCTGGTCGACGCCGATCGCGCCGGGGCGCTTTATGAAGCGATGGGCCCGGCGCGGGAGATTTCCGGCGGTTCGGCCGCCAATACGCTGGCGGGCCTTGCCGCGCTGGGCGCGCGCTGCGCCTTTATCGGGCAAGTGGCGGACGATCAGTTTGGCCGCGTGTTCGCCCATGATATTCGCGCCGGCGGCATTGACTTTGAAACCCCTGTGCGCCCCGGCAACCCGCCGACCGCGCAGTGCCTGATCTTCGTCACTCCCGATGGTCAGCGCACCATGAACACTTTCCTTGGCGCTTCGCAGTTCCTGCCCGCCGCGGCGATGGACGAAGAGCAAATCGCGGCGGCCAGCGTGCTCTATCTTGAAGGCTATCTGTGGGATCCGGAAGAGCCGCGCGCTGCCATGCGCCGGGCCATTTCCGCCGCCCGCAAGGCCGGCCGCAAGGTGGCCTTCACCCTGTCCGACGGGTTTGTGATTGCCCGCCATGGCGATGATTTCCGCGCCCTGATCGATGCTGGCGAAATCGACATCCTGTTTGCCAACGAACACGAACTGGCCGCCCTGACCGGGATCGAGGATTTCCATGCCGGCCTTGCCGCGCTTGCCGGCAAGGTGCCCACCGTGGTGGTGACCCGCAGCGAAAAGGGCGCCTGTGCAGTGCATCTGGGCGAGCAGGCCGAAGTGCCGGCAGAGCCGGTGGAGAAGGTAGTGGATACCACGGGCGCCGGCGATCTGTTTGCCGCCGGGTTCCTGTTTGGCTTCACCCGCGGCCGGCCGCTGCAACAGTGCCTGAAGCTGGGCGCGATCTGTGCGGCGGAAATCATCAGCCACTACGGCGCGCGGCCCGAAGCCGATCTGGCCGAGCTGATCGCCGCCGAGACTGCCTGACGTTCAGGTCGGGGCGGCGAACAGCGGCAATGCGGCCACCTCGGCCGGGCTTAGCGGCAGGGTGAAGCGTTCCGTCAGCAGGCGGTGCCAGTCTTTGGCGCTGGCAACGGTCTGGCTTTCCTCGCCCGAGGCGGTGAAGGTGTGGTCCACCAGCGAGGCGAGGCCGGTGGGCGTGACCAGGCTGGCGATGTGCAGCGTGGTGAAGCGCGAACCGGGGCGGGTGGCCGTCCAGTGGTTGGCGCATTCGATATCTGCCGGGGCAACGGCCAGATCGTCGAAACAGTATTGCGGTTGCCAGGTGGCGCCTTCGTCGGCGCTGCGTTCGAGCTGCCATTCGCCCGGCAGGGTGCCCGCTGGCCCGAGCCGGCGCAGGCGGTGCAGCACGCTATCGGGGCCGCGCACCGGATCGGATTCGGACAGCACCATCGGCGGGGCATAGCCGCCGCCAAACCCGGCATCGGCCAGCCAGACCTGACCGGCAATGCGGGCCTTCAGGAACAGGTGAGTGCGGGGCGGGAGGTCGCTCCCGGCGGGCAGGCCCATCACCACGCGCGCCAGCAGCGGCTGCGCTTGCAGGCCGAATTCTCCCAGCATCCGCCGCAGCAGGAGGTTCTGTTCGAAGCAGTATCCGCCGCGACGGGTGCTGACGAGCTTGGCGAAGATCGCCTCTGGCGCCAGGGCGATGCCGCGGCCCAGCGGGATATCGAGGTTTTCGAACGGAATTGCGAGCCGGTGGGCGCGCACCACCGCCGCCAGCCCGGCCGGATCCGGCGCGGGCGGGCCGGAAAGGCTGATCCGCGCCAGATATTCCCCTGTATCGCCGCTGTTCAACGCGCCCTCAGTGCCCCGCCTGGGGGCCGCGTTCGAGGCCGGAGGCGGCCAGCTGAGCGTCGATCTGCTTCATCAGCCGTGCCAGCCCATGCTCGCTGTCGCTCTCCGCGCGGGCAACCAGCACGTCCTGCGTGTTGGAAGCGCGCAGCAGCCACCAGCCATCCGGAGTATCCACCCGCACGCCATCGGTATCGTTTACCGTGGCGCCGGTTGCGGCCAGACGGGCCTTCACTTCGTCTATCACTGCGAATTTGCGAGTTTCATCCACCTGAAAGCGCAGTTCGGGGGTGTTGATCATCGCCGGCATGGCGCCGCGCAGTTCGGTGACCGACTTGCCGAGGCGCGCGGAGGCAGCGATCAGCCGGATCGCGGCATAAAGCGCATCGTCGAACCCGTAATACTGGTGGGCGAAGAACACATGCCCGCTCATCTCGCCGGCCAGCGGCGCATGAGTTTCCTTCATTTTGGATTTGATCAGGCTGTGTCCGGTTTTCCACATAAGCGGCTGTCCACCAAGCCGAGAGACCTGGTCGAATAGGGCCTTCGAAGCCTTCACATCCGCGATGATCGTGGATCCGGGCTGCTGCTGGAGCAGGTCCTCGGCATAGATCATGAGCAACTGGTCACCCCAGATCACCCGCCCGGCACCGTCGATCGCGCCGATCCGATCGCCGTCACCGTCGAAAGCTAAGCCAAAATGGAGGTTTTTGGCCGCGACCAGTGCCTTCAGGTCTGCGAGGTTCTTCTCCTCGGTCGGGTCCGGATGGTGGTTCGGAAACGTGCCGTCCACTTGGGTGAAAAGCAGATGATGTTCGCCGGGAAGCTTTTGCGTGAGCAGTTCGATCGCCGGGCCGGCCGCCCCGTTGCCGGCATCCCAGCCGATGCGGAGCGAGGCGAGGAACTCGGGCGCGATCCCGGCCAGCCCCTCGATCAGCCGGTCGATATAAGTGCCGATGATCTCGCGGCTCTCGGTCTGACCATGGCCGTCGAGCCAGTCCCCGCTCGCGGCCATGGCTCCGAGCTGCTGGATATCCGCGCCAAAAAACGGGCGGCCCATGAATACCATTTTGAAGCCGTTGTAATTGGCGGGATTGTGGCTGCCAGTTATCTCAATGCCGCCATCCACATCTTCCATTGAAGCTTCGGCGTAATAGAGCATCGGCGTGGGCCCCATGCCCACCCGCACCACATCGACCCCGCTGCAGGTCAGCCCTTCGACCAGTGCGTGTTCAAGCATCGGCGAACTGACCCGCCCATCATAGCCGACCGCCACTTTCTTGCCGCCGGCGCGGCGCAGCAGGGTGGCAAAGCCGCGGCCGATCGCACGGGCATCGTCCGGCCCCAGGGTTTCGCCAATGATGCCGCGGATATCGTATTCGCGCAGGACGGAGGGATGGAACTGGTGGGACACGTGTTACTCCGGTTTCTCTGCCAGCGTCGCCAGCAGAAGATCGCGCGCATCGTTGGCCTCGTGGACCTGCTCGCTGGTGCCGCCGCGATCCGGGTGAACCGTGGCGATGAGGCGCTTGTGCGCTTCGATTATGTCACTGCGGCGAGCCTTGCGATCCACCCCCAGAAGGGCGCGGGCGCGATCCTCGGCTCGTGAACGGGCAGACCGGCCGGGAAGTTCCCAGCCGACCAGTTCCCACGGCCACCGCTTCGTTATCAGCTTGCAGGCGATGCATGCCAAGCCAAGATAGATCAGGAGCCGACCCATCGCTGCCGGTCAGGCGTTTGCCGCGAGGTGAAGCTGCGGCTCACGCTCGGTCGGCGGAGGCAGGTTCAGCCCGGCCACAAGCTGGCGCAGTTCCTGCCGGGCAACGAGGTGGCTGGTGCCCAGCTCGCCCAGGTGGCCCTTGTCCAGCAGGGTCAGGCCAGAGGGGAACAGTTCGCGGTAGATCACGCGTTCGGACAGGCCATTGGCGATGCGGAAGCCCACCCGGCGGGAAAGTTCGGTCAGCGCGCTGTCGAGGCGGCGCATGTTGCGCGCTTCCACATGCTGGGTGCGGTTGCGGACCACGACCCAGTCCATCTCGCGCTTCTGGTCGCGGATCGTGGCCATCGCCCGCTTCTTGCGCGCTTCCCAGATCAGTTCGGCATAGAACGAAAGCCGCCGCACCTTGAAGGTTTCGGCATCGACCTGGCCAATCAGGTCAAAGTCCACGAACGAATCGTTGAGCGGGGTTACCAGCGTATCGGCGCCGGTGGCCACGTGGCGGGCGAATTCATCGTCGCGTCCCGGCGTATCGAAGATCAGGTAATCGACCCCTTCCGACATCTGCGCGATCAAGGCTTCGAGTTCTTCCACGGTGGAACCATTGAACACGGCGAACTGCGCCGTGGGCAATTCGATCTCGCGGCGCTTCAGGGTTTCGGCGCGATTTTCGAGGTAGCGGTGGAAGGTGCGCTGGCGCGGATCGAGATCGATCCCGGCCACCCTGGCCCCCTGATAGGCCAGCGCAACGGCGATGTGGACCGCCGTGGTGGACTTGCCGGTGCCGCCCTTTTCGTTGGCGAAGACGATGCGATGAGGAGCAAGCAGGGAAGACACGGGTGGGGCGACGCCTTGTTGTGAGTTGCACGCAACGGGTTGGACGAGCGCGCCGCCGGCGCTAGGGCCGGATGCGGGCTGATCGCGCCCGGTTCTATCGCAAGGGTATCGCGCCATGCAAACCGTCAATCGCATTGATCCACTGCGCGATGCGGTGAACGCCCTGAAGCAGGATGGCGCGGTGGCGCTGGTGCCCACCATGGGGGCGCTGCACGAAGGCCATCTGACCCTGGTGCGCGAAGCCCGGCGCCGCGCGGCGCATGTCGTCGTGTCGATCTTCGTCAACCCGCGCCAGTTCGGCGCGAACGAGGATCTTGGTGCCTATCCCCGCCGGCTGGCCGAAGACAGCGCGCTGCTGGAGGCCGAAGGGGTGTCGCTGCTGTGGGCGCCCGATGCCCAGGCAATGTATCCGGGGGGCTATGCCACCAACATCTCCGTCTCCGGAGTGAGCGAGGGCCTGTGCGGTGCGGCCCGGCCCGGTCATTTCGATGGGGTGGCCACGGTGGTGTGCAAGCTGTTCAACCAGGTGCGGCCCGATCTCGCCCTGTTCGGCGAGAAGGACTGGCAGCAGCTGGCCGTGATCCGCCGGATGGCCCGCGATCTTGACCTGACGCTTCCCCATGTTGACGCGATCATTGGCGTGCCGACGGTGCGCGAGCCGGATGGCTTGGCGCTGTCCTCGCGTAACGCCTATCTCACCCCGGCCGAACGCGCCGCCGCAGTGGCCCTGCCGCGCGCGATGCAGGCGGCGATCGAGGCAATCTCCGCTGGCCTGCCGGTGGCCGAGGCCCTCGCCGGGATCGAGCCGGCGCTGCTGGCGGCTGGTTTCTCGGCGCTCGATTATGCCGCCTTGTGCGATGCGGAAACACTGGCTCCGTTGGCGGAAGTCGGCACGGCCCCGGCCCGGCTGTTGGTGGCGGCGAGGATCGGCAAGGCCCGGCTGATCGATAATATGGGTCTGAATTAGCAACCTGGCCAAGGGCCAGGTTCAGGTGGTTGATTATTACATCTAGCCCGGCCGGCGCTTGCCGCGCGGCTCCCGCCACAGGCGGCTTTTGGGGAATGATGGTGGTTTGGAAAATGGAGCGGGTAGCGGGAATCGAACCCGCATAGCCAGCTTGGAAGGCTGGAGCTTTACCACTAAGCTATACCCGCGCTCAGTGGTTTGCGCTTGCCACCGGGGTGGGGGCAAAGTCAAGCGCGCCTTGCGGGCTTGATTAGAGCGGGGCGATCAGCAGGATCAGCGTTCCGGTGTAGATTTCCCGATCGGGTGCCGCCGAGGATAACGTCAAGCGCGCGTTGGAGCGTCCGGTGCAGGCGGGGCTGGCAAGCGCATCCAGCCGATGCCCTGGCGCCAGGGCTTGCGGTCCATTGCCGGGATCTGTCCAGGTGGCTGAGTAGGTGGCGATTGCGCCATCGGCGCTGGTGAGGGTTAGAGCTTCCTGCGGCGTCACGCTGTAAAGCCCGGTTGCTGAATTGGTCGAGACGCAGGCTTCTTGCGACGATGGGGCGCCGGTTTTCGGCAGCGTGGCCGAATCTGCCAGCCCCACAACCTGGGTGCGCGGCGCCACAGAGGCGCGGATGCCGACATATCCAGTTGAAATGCCGTCAATTTCTCCTGGAATTGCGGCGTGTGACGCGGACGTGCAAAAGAGAATCGCCACGGCAGGCAGGGCGAACGGGCCAATGCGCGGGGTGGCGCGCAGACGCCCGAGGCTGGTTAAAAATCTTCGTGCTGCCGAATTCATGTCATTCCACCATGTCAGGCGGGCAAAGCATAGAAACAATTTGGTTTTTCTTGTCTAGCCGGCGAAGATTAAAACCTCGGTGCCGTCCCGTAAAGGGTCATTACTAGGTAGGGCGTTAACGCTTTTATCCCCCATTAACCATTGGCGCATATCGATTGCAGGCCGCCGGGCGGTGGGGCCGAAACTGTCGGTTTCCACGGGGGGTCCGGTGGATCTGGAGACCATGGAAATGATGAAATTGCTTGGAGACAAGGCCGGCCGGGCCGTTCGAGGGCTTGCCCTGGCCGGGATGACCGCCAGCGTGCTGACGGGGGCGCCGGTACATGCTGCAAACCAGGGCTCGGTGGGCGCCACCTCGACCGGTTCGATCGCGATCACTGCTTCGGTGCCGAGCCGGGCGCGAATTAGCAATCTGACCGATGTCAACTTCACCAGCGTCGATCCGTCGTCGGCAGTGTCGCACACCCAGGGGCCGTGCGTGTGGAGCAATACGGCCACGCGCAAGTATACGCTGACCGCCAGTGGCAGCGGCACCGGCGGGGCCTTCACGCTGACCGACGGCGCCATCGAGGTGCCCTATTCGGTGGGTTGGGCCGCTGCGGCCGGAGCGACCACAGTTGCCGATCTGACCGCCGGAACTTCGACCAGCGCGCTGACCGCCACGGCGAACAACATCAACTGCACGGCCGGGGTGGATTCCACCCTCAAGGTTTCCATCGGTGCCGATGACCTGCAGGACATGGTGGCCGCCAACACGTATCAGGGCACGCTGACCCTGGTCGTCACGCCGCAGTAAGGCGATCCGGCTCCGGGGCTGCCATCGGGCGGCCCCGGAGACAGTTTCCGTGCGCCGCATTCCCGCCGCGACAAAGGACTCCGCGCGATCCATGGACAGGCTCCGCATGCACTTTGCCGTGCTGTCTTGCGCGGCGTTCCTGGCCGCTGCCATGCCGGCAGAGGCGCAGAGGGTGCGGGTGCGCCAGCTCACGGATTTGAATTTTGGCACTCTTGTCGAGGGTGTGGATCGCAAGCTGGCCGATAGCCTGTGCGTCTTTTCCACCTCGGTCACCCGCGGCTATCGCGTTACCGCGACGGGCAGCGGCCCGGGCGGGGTCTTTGCCCTGGCCAGCGGAGGCGATACCCTTCCGCTGGAAGTCCAGTGGGCGTTTTCTCCTGGCGCCACCAGCGGGGTTGCTCTTGCGCCAGGCGTGGCACGCAGCGGAACCACCAGCAATTTCGTGGATGCCTCGTGTTCGTTCACCACGACCGCCACCCTGATTGTGATTCTGCGCGAAGAAGATGTCGGGCGGGCTCCCGCCGGCAACTATTCGGGCACGCTTAACCTGCTGATCGCGCCCAATTGAGTCGTGGCGATGCGGGGGTTCCTGGCCTTGTTGCTGCGGTGCTGGATGGTTCTGGCGCTGGCCGGCATGTCTGCTGCGGCCGGAGCCCAGCCCGAGGGTTCCCGCGCGGCGCCGCCGTCTATCATTGTTGGCGTTCCCACCGGGTTTGACGATCTGGTGCGCGAACAGCGGGCACTGGTCGACGTATTCTTTGGCGGACGACAGGTGGCCACGGCGGAGGCGGTGTTCGGGCCGGGCCGGTTCCGCTTTGTCGATGCCGCGGCGCTGGTGCGCGCCATTCCGGCGATTGCCGGCCGCGAAGCGGTGACGGCGGCGCTTTCCGATCCCGCGCTGGACGATCACCGCGCGTTGGGCTGCGGCATCGCGCAACCGGGCGTGGCCTGCGGCGGGCTGCGGCCGGCGGTGGCGGCGATTGTCTTTACCGAGCAGCGCTTTCGGGTCGATCTGTTCGTCAATCCGACATTCCTCGCCACTCGTGCTGCCGCCGCGGCCGACTATCTGCCCGCGCCGCAGCCGGGCTTCTCGCTGACCCATGCCTTTGGCGGCACCCTTGCCGGAGCGGCCGGGCAGGGCGCTCAATTCACGCTGGGCAACAGTGCGATCTTGGGCCTTGGCGCGGGACGGGTTCGTTCCGAACTGAGCTGGTCGAGCGGGCGGCAGCCGGTGGCGGACCTGCTGGTGGCTGAACTGGACCAGCGCGACTGGCGCATTTCCGCCGGCGCCTTCTGGGCACCAGGCACCGAGCTTACCGGCCGGCGCAAGGTGTTGGGGATGTCGCTGGCCAGCCAGACCGATACGCGGGTGGATCGCGACCAGTTGCAGGGCCTGCCGCTGGTGGTCTTTCTTGATCAGCGGGCACGGGTGGATCTGATGGTGGGCGGCCGGCTGGTGTCCACCGAGCTTTACGAAGCCGGCAATCAGGCGCTCGACACCGCTTCCCTGCCGGATGGTTCCTATGAAGTGATCATCCGGGTGACCACCACGAGCGGGGCCCGGCGCGAGGAGCGGCGCTTCTTCACCCGTTCAAACCGGGTGCCGCCGCTTGGCCGCGATGCCTGGGTGGCAACGGCCGGTGTGCTGGTCAACGATGCGGACGGACGTTTTCCATTGGGTGCGATCAGCCGGACGCCGATTTACCAGCTGGGCTGGGCGCACCGCGTTTCGCCCCGCGTGGCGCTGCGTGCCGGGGCGGTTGGCGGGGGCAATCGCCATGCCTTGCAACTGGGGGGAACCCTGATCGGGCGCCGGCTGCAGGTGGAAGCCAGCGTTCTGGCGGCTCCCGGCGCGGGCTGGGGCGTTTATGCCCATGCCGGATCGCCGCCCGGCGGACGGCTTTCCTTCAACCTTGATGGGCGCATCGTGACCACGCGCGATGGCAAGCCCCTGCTGCCCGAAGCGCCCGCCCCGGTGTGGATCGGGCCGCAGCCTTTTCGCAGCGCCAGTTACGCGCAGGCCAGTGGCGATCTGGCCTATCAGTTGGGCCGCGCGCGGCTGGCCGTGGCTGGCAGCTGGACACGGGCCGGTGGCGCCAGCCGCTATTCGGTGGGGCCGAACCTGCGGGTGCCGCTGGTGCGGACCGGCAACGTCGAGATCGTGGCTAGCGGCGACTATGCATTCACCGAGCGCGGCCGTGCGGGTTATATCGGGCTGGGCGTGATCCTGAGCCAGGGCCGCAAGACCTTTACCGCAGATGCCGGGCTGCGCCATTCGGGCCGCGGCGCAAGCCGGCAGACGGCTGGCCACGCCAGCCTGCGCGGCACGGTTTCCAGCCGGGTTGGCGAAACCGGCGAAGCACAGCTTGCTGCCGGCCTTTCACGTGATGAAACCGCAACTTATGCCTTGGCTGAAGCCAGCCTGCAGAATCGCACCGCCGATTTCACGGCCAGCCTGGCCCGCGCCATGAACGGGCCGGGGCGCAGTCAGTATGCCCTGTCCTTCCGCACGGGAATGGCGGTGCGAGGCGATGCATTCGCGCTGGGCGCGGCCGAAGGGGGCGAGGCGGCCGTGGTGGCGCGGGTCGTGGCCGCGCCGGAGGACCGCTTCGAGGTGCTGGTCAACGATGTGCCGCGCGCCAGCCTTGCCGGCGGACAGAAAGCCATGATCCCGCTGCCGGCCTATCGCGCTTATGATGTGCGGCTCCGGGCCATCGGCGGCGGTCGGGGCAGCTATGATACCACCACGCGCCGGGTTTCGCTCTATCCCGGCAGTGTGGCTGCGCTTGCGTGGCGCACCCGCCCGGCACTGGCGATCCATGCCCGCATCGTGGGCCATGACGGCGCGCCGCTTGCCCGGGCGGCGGTTGCTGCTGGCGATAATATCGCCGAAAGCGATGGCGATGGCAGCTTTGTTATCCAGCTTGACGATGCGCGGGCGCTTTCGTTCCGCTTGCCTGATGGCCGCGGCTGTACCGTTCCTGTCGGGACAGTGCGCGGCGCCAACGGCTTTGCGGCGCTTGGCACCCTTTCCTGCAGTCCTGCCTTTGTGAATTCGCCCGCGCGCTCATCCATGCGCTGATCCATCCGGCCACCTTGAAGGATATTCGACAGATGACCCGCCATGCCATGCCATCCCGCTCTGCGTTTGCCGTGCTTGCCGCCGCGACGATGGCCTGCCTTGCCGCTCCGGCCCATGCCGGCCTTGGGCTGAGCAAAGTGATCCTCGATCTTGGTCCGGATGCGCCCGCGCGCGACGATATCGAACTGTCGAACGATGGCGCCGAGCGCCTTTACGTGGTGGCCGAGCCATCGGAGATCATCGATCCCGGCCTGCCCACCGAACAGCGCAAGCCTTCGGCTGACCCGGCGGTCACAGGGCTGCTGGTCAGCCCGCAAAAGCTGGTGCTGGAACCGGGCGAACGCAAGCTGGTGCGCGTTGCGGC
>CAZVHM010000028.1:10891-22463 GCA_964627175.1 uncultured Novosphingobium sp.
GCCCGCAAAAGCTGGTGCTGGAACCGGGCGAACGCAAGCTGGTGCGCGTTGCGGCGGTGGCTGATCGACCGCAGCGCGATCGGGTCTATCGGGTAACGATCAAGCCGGTGGCCGGCCCGGTCACGGCGGATCAGACCGCACTCAAGCTTTATGTCGGCTATGATGCGCTGGTCCTCTATCGTCCGGCCGAGCCCACCGCCGATGTGGTCGGCCGCCGGTCGGGCGACCAGCTGATCCTGGCCAACCGCGGCAACTCCAACGTGGAACTGGCGCGCGGCCAGCAATGCGATGAAGCCGGCGCGAACTGCCGCGATCTGCCCGCCACGCGGCTTTATCCGGGCGCCGAATTCACCGTGGCGCTGCCCTATCGCACCCCTGTGACCTATCAGCTTCATTCCGGCAGCCGGCAAAACCCGGTAACCTTCTGAGGGTGGCCTAGCCGGCTCAGTGCGTGGGTGATCGAGCCGCCAGGTCCAGCATGCGTTTGGCGATTTCGCGTTCGCCCATGATCACGTGATCGGCGCCTCGTGCGATCAGATGGTCTGTTTCCGCATCGGAATGCGCGCGGGCGATGATCTTCAGCCCCGGATTGAGGGCGCGTGCCCGCGCGGCGATGCCGCCTGCCTCGAATCCTTCGGGAATGGCGATCAGCAGCATGGAAGCCTCGCTTATGCCGGCATTCCACAGAACGTCGGGATCGGTGGCGTTGCCGTGGATCACGGTGAAGCCTTGCTTGCCGGCTTCGCGGGCCATGTCTTTTTCGTCCTCGATCACCACGATTGCCCGCCTGGCTTCACGGGTGCCGCCGGCCACCAGCCGCCCCACGCGTCCATAGCCGACGAGGATCAGGTGTTCGCGCCGATCGCGCTCCCGCTCCTCCTCGATCATGCCGGCCTGTTCCGAGGCGGCCTGCCGCGCTTTCGCCATGCCGCCGGCGGCGATGGAGAAGACCAGCGGATTGGCGAAGATCGAAAGGATGGCTCCGCCCAGGATCAGGTCCCGTGCTTCGGGCGGAAGCAGGCCGAAGGTTGAGCCAAGCCCGGCCAGAATGAACGAGAACTCGCCAATCTGGGCAAGGCTTGCCGAGATGACCAGCGCAGTCCGCGTCGGGTGTCCGAAGGCCCTAACGATTGCGAATGCGGCCAGCGACTTGCCAACCAGGATGATGGCAACCGTGGCGAATAGCGGCCCCGGCTGTTCGATCACCACCGCCGGATTGAACAGCATCCCGACGGAGACGAAAAACAGGACGGCGAAGGCATCGCGCAGGGGCAGCGTCTCTTCCGCCGCACGCTTGCTGAGCGGGGTGTCGCCCAGGATCATGCCGGCAAAGAATGCGCCCAGCGCAAACGAGACATCGAACGTGAACGCGGCGCCAAAGGCCACGCCAAGGGCGATGGCCAGAACGGCCAGCCGGAACAGCTCTCGTGAACCGGAATGCGCCGCCCAGTGCAGCACGGCGGGGATGACTCGCTTGCCTACCACCAGCATCACGACAATGAAGCCGGCCACTTTCAGCAGGGTTTTTCCAAGGACCAGCGCAATTTCGCCGCCGCTAACGGCATTGCCGTGCATGATGTTGGCCAGCACCGGCAGCATTACGATGGTGATGATCATCACCAGATCTTCAACGATCAGCCAGCCCACGGCGATGCGGCCTTGTTCCGTATCGAGCAGCTTGCGGCCCTGCAGTGCCCGCAGCAACACCACGGTGCTGGCCACTGAAAGCGCCAGCCCGAAGACCAGGCCCGCCGCCAGCGACCAGCCAAGCGATAGCGCCAGGGCAAGCCCCAGAACGGTGGCGACGGCGATCTGCACCAGGGCGCCCGGCACCGCGATGTTCCTGACTGACAGCAGGTCGCGGAGCGAGAAATGGAGGCCGACCCCGAACATCAGCAGGATCACGCCGAGTTCGGCGAGTTCGTTGGCAAGGCTGGCATCGGCCACGAAGCCGGGGGTGAACGGGCCGATCAGAACGCCGGCGAACAGATAGCCGGCAACCGGGGAAACCCTGAGCCGGTGGGCCAGCGCGCCCATGAAGAACGCGATGACAAGTCCGGCAACAATGGTCCCGATCAGCGGAGTATAGTGGGGCATGCCTTGGATCCTTGATGATAAGGCTGCGGCTCGGGACCATTGCAACCTGATGGCGGGGCGAGGTTGGCCGGCGCCAGCGTTCGCCCCACCATTTAGATAACCGACCAGATGATGGCAGCGATCCCGGCACCGATCATCATGAGAAATACCGCGGCGCGCATCAGGTCCGCGCCGCGAAGCCTGTCGAGGTGTTCGGCTTTGAACCGCTGGTAGGGCTGGGCCAGGCGGGGATTGCTGGCGATCACGCCAATATCCAGCGCCGAGGCTTCGTTGCGGAACCACTGCAACACGTCGGCGAGTTCTTCATCGCTGATGCTGGGGTAGACCGCCAAAACGGATTCGATCCGCGCGCGCCGAGCCGCAGGGTCGGTGGCGTTGTTGGGTTGAGTCATATGTTTTTCCCGAACGATAAACAGGTAGCGCCGCGAACGGCGCCGGTGGATCGTTCAGGAAACAGGGGGCGCCCTTGGTGTGGGTTGATGCGCCAGAAACGCAGTTGCCGGCGGCCCCCTGGAATCGGGGCGCGGTGCCGGTAGTTCAGGGATGGCAATGGAAATCCTGGAGATTGCCGCCGGTTCGTGGGTAGGCGGGGCGGGAAGGACAACGATACTTTCCGTTGTCGCCCGCCGCTGCGGAGCGACGGCCACATCAGTAGTGGTGGCGCTGAATGCGGATCCGCGCTCCCGCTGCAGATCGTGCATGGGCTCGCCCGCATGAATGCCGATGATTGCCAGCAACAGGGCGCCAACCACCCGCATCAGCGTCAATGAAGGTAGCCGCACAACCACAATCGCAAGCTATACGGCCCGGTGGGAAAGGGCAATGCGCGAACCTTTCGTGGTGGCGCCTTCTACCCATTCTCTAGGCATGGCCAGAGCCTTCGTCTATCTATGCCCTGCCGGCCAAGGCGCGCCAGTTGCTCAAGCGCTCTGCGCCCGGCGTCGTGCCAGGCGGCTATAATTGCGCTCTTTCGCAGTGGAACGACTATGGCGGAACCCGCAACAAGGAACTGGGGATCGGGGAATGAAGGGCTATATTGAAGAATGGCGTCAGGCCACCACCGGGCAACGCCTGCTCATCCTGTTGGCTGTCGCCCTCATCAGTTATGTGCCGGTGACCAGCGCGATCAAGATCGTTCGCGGACAAGTGGCCGAATTCGGTGTGCAAGAAGGGCCGGGCAATCACGGCTGAATCGCATGGCGCCAACGAAAAAACAACGGGACGGGGGATTGAATGAAGATCGTTACTGCATGCGCGCGCTTCTGGCTGGCTCTGTGGATGCTCTTTTGGGGCCTTAACTGGTTTGTTGAATTTCTTCCGCAGCCGATTGGCGGACGTTCGGCCGAGCTGCATCTGGCGCTGATGCACAGCGGGCTGTTCACTGCAGCGAAGCTGCTTGAAATCGTGCTTGCCATCGCGCTTCTCGCCAATCGCTTTGTCCCGCTCACCCTTGTGCTCAGCGCACCGGTAACGGCGATCATCGCCTGGGTGCACATGCTCGATGGCCCTGGCGCACCTGGTTACTTCGTGGTTTTCACCCACATCTTCCTGTTGTGGGCCTATTCCCCTTATTTTCTCTCGATGCTTGCGCCGCGTGCAGAGCCGCTCGCGGACCCCGCCAGCAGCCTGCCATCGCTGGCGGCGGCGATCGGAGGCAAGGCGCCGCGCTAGCTCGTGAAAGGTAGCCGCCAGTTGGCGGCTACCTTATGAATAGGACGTGGCAGGCCGGGCTTACCCCCGCTGTGGCCTGAACCGGTCGGGCAGTGTGCGGTTGAATACGAGGTTCTCGGAGCTTGGAACTTCGACTGACGACGAAAGGAATTGAAAGTTGTTCGCTTTCAAAAAGCTCTATCGCGCAAGGCTGGCGACCAAAAGGAGGGTGCGAAGCTGACGGAAAGGGCTTGCGGAATAGATCAGCGCCCTGTGGGGCCAGTTCTAAAGCTTTGCCCAAAGCGAATGGAGCTGCGGCGGATTAATGGCGTTGGTGGTGGTTTTCTGTCACTCGTCGACCAGACGGCGTGCGGAAAGGGCAGACTGTTCATGCCTGCCCTTTTCGTTGAGCCAATCAGAACACTGCCCGGCGATAGAGGTGCCAGGAAGCATATCCGAGCACGGGCAACACAACCGCCAGCCCGATGAAGGCCGGGATCGAACCCACAACCAGAAGTGCGGCAACGATCAGGCCCCAGGAGATCGTGGCGAAGGGATTGCGCCAGGCGAGCCGGACCGAGGTGTGCAGGGCATCTGCCCAGTTCGCATCCCTGTCGATCAGCATGGGAAAGGAAATTAGGCTGATCGCAAGCGCTACGAGTGCAAAGCCAAGCCCGATCAGATTGCCCAATACCAGCATCTGGATGCCTTCGGGCGTGGTGAAGACCGCCCGGGCAAAGGCCGACATAGTGTTTACCTGATCGGCAGGAAGACTGCCGACGGTGGCGGAATAGATGACAAACGCAGTCAACACCCATGCCGCGAACAGCAGGCACAGAACGCTGGCGAGGCTGACGATCTGAAAGGCGCGCTCACCCCTCAGAAAATTGAAGAAATCGCCGATTCCGGTGTCCAGCCCGCGTTCTCGACGCCGGGCGATTTCGTAGTATCCGCCTGCAAGGATCGGTCCTAGCAATGCAGAGCCTGCAAGCAGCGGGAAGATAAGCGGCAGCATCGTTGCTTCCAGGGCAAACAGGATACCGAAAGCAACACCGATTGGGTAGATCAGGCCGATCAGTATAAGATCACCGCGACGATTGAGGAAATCGTCCCATCCCTGTTTCAATGAAGAAATAAGATCGGCCACGCCAATATCGTGTATCGATATGGCGACGTTTTTGATTTGCCTGAGGTCAGCGCTATGCACTTTAGCCATAGAAATTTCCTCTCACTACCGGGAGGGCATTTCCGGGCATCAGAAATGCCGCTCAGCTCATTTTTATCGAGGACTCTACTTGGGCATTGAAGGTACTGTCGAATGGCCTGTCTTGTAAAGCGTTTGCATCAAGGTGGGCGAAGCTGGCCACAGCAGGCCAGCAGCCCGTGGGGGTCTTTATCCGGCAATTACAGTTGCCTGGCTCTGCCATGATTGCACTGCCTGGATCAGCCCGGCCGCTTCGGCAGGCGCCAGCCCGCCAGTGATGTCCTGCCGGCCGGCAACCTTGAAGCGCAGGGGCCAGGGATCGCGTGAGCCGGGGCGATACCGGGTCGCGATTTCCTGCACTACGTGGTCCGGGATTTCGAACACCACCCGCATGTAGGAGAAACAGACCCCGATGCCGTCGGGCGAGCAGACATCTTCCCACTGCTCCACCTTGGCTGGTTGAGCAACGTGCAGCTTGCCGCCGGCAGTGTAATGAACCGCGGTAATCTGGGCCTTTTGCGGGAAGTTGATCAGATCATGCCAGACTTGCCAGGATACTTTGCCGGTCTGGCGATCGAGCGCGGCGCGCAAGTGCACATCGTCGGCATAGGCGCCTTTCATCGATTGGCCGCCCTTGTGGCCCGACTGGGTGGAAAGGACGATCGCCTTTTCAAGCGGATCGTCGATCAGGCTGACCCGCTTGGCAAATTCGTCGGGGGTGAGGCGGGAGAGAGAGCGGTTGAGAGGCTGCATGGCGCTGGCGGCGACGGGCGCCATCACCACACAAGCCACACTGACGAGCGACAACCACCGGACCATTGTCATTATCCCTGAAGAGTTTGCGAACGGACGGTCATGAGACCGACATATTGGCTACCCCGGTTGCGTTTCCTGTTGTGATCATCGGTGTTACGTTTTGTTTCTTCCCTGCGGCGATGAAGCCGCGCCTTAGTAGTTCCATTGCACCTGGGCGCGGATCAGATCTGCGGCGGCCCGGCCCGTTCGGCGTTCATCGGCTTCGGCGCGGTTCATGCTGGCGTAGGCGAGAGTTAATTCCACTTCCCTGAGCGGCTGCCATTCGATCCCGAGTTCGAGTTCTTCGCTATCCAGACGCGGGGCGTTGGCCGCGCCCTTCCAGCCGCCGCGATAACGCTGCCACCGGGCATAGGGCATCAGCACGCCGATGGGGGAGTGCTTGATCCGGTACATGGTCTGGACGTAGCCGCCGCTCAGCGGGGCGCTGGCGATGGACTGGGTTTGCGAGCGCCATTCCGGTCCCTGGCCCCAGTTCCATTCTGCCTGGAAGCCCAGCGGGTTGGGGTAGAGCACGGCATGCAGGTTGACCCGCTTTTCCTTGAACGCGGTCTGGCTCACCCCGCCGCTGCGCAATTCGGGCTGGATGGTGTTGAGCATGCCTTGAGCGCCCAGTTCCAGTACTTGCCCGTCAAACGCAGCGCCAAGCCCGTCCAGCCGGATCGGCAAGGTGGCGAGGGCGACCTTCATCAGGCCATCGTTCTTTTCGGTGCGGTTGGTGCCCTGGCCGTTGAACAGGCCAAAGCCAAAGGCTCCATAGGAACCGAACAGCTTTTGCCCGTCGGCCGCCAGCTCGTCCCAGATCTTCTGCACGGCGGGAGGGGTGTAATAGGCCACCACACCAAGATCGCGCTCGCCCGGCACAGCGCTGTTGGCCGCTTCAGCGCGGTCGAGGGTCAGGCGGTTTGACGAGGATTGGAGGTTTTCCCAACCGTAGGGAACCTTGGATTGGCCGAGGCGTAGCTTCACCTGGCGATTGGCAAAGTGCAGATCGGCATAGGCATCGCGCAGCTGGGCAAAGTTTTCCCGTCGTTCACCGCTGGACTGATTGCTGACGGCAGAGGCGAAATCGCTTTGCAGGTAGAGCGACATGCGCTCGGACACATCGCCTTGCACCACCAGCCGCGCCCGCCTGATCGAGAAGTTGCCTTGCTCGCCCACGCCTGCATCCATGACCGAACGCGGGCGGGACAGGCCGGCCGGAAGGTCTGTTTGTCCGGCGATGACCTCGTTGACGCGTAGCTGGGTGTAGCCGCGCAGTTGCAGCTTTTCGTGCCACGCCTTGCCGGGCACGGGCCGTTTGGCTTGCGCGGGGGCAGGGGGTAATGCTGTTGCCGGCGGGGCGGCAGGCGGGGCGGCAGGCTGGGCGCTTTGGCTTGCAATGGCTGGCTCTGCGGGCTGGGCCGGGTTCGCCGGGGGCGTTGCCCGTGCGGCGCGAAGTTCTTCGACCTGGGCACGCAATTCATCGATCTGGCGCTGGAGCGCGGCAATCGTGGCCATCTGGTCGGTAGCCATGGCGGGGGTGGGAAAAAATCCCAGGCTACTGGCCAGCAGTGCCGCCTTGAACATGTGCCACTTGCGCCCGGTGTCCATTTTCGAACTGATCCTGATGGTTGATCAATGTGACGGGGCTAGGTCGAAAAAATGACAGTAATGTTGCAGATTATGCGCCGGTTTTAGGCAGTAACAATTTGTTACGAAGCTGCGCTCTTCGAGAAATAATTGGCTTTGCCGAGACATGAAAAAAGACCCGGTCCTCCTTGGGGGGGAGGAGGACCGGGTAGTGGGGCGAACGTCAGGCGCCGATCGGGCGCAGCAGGCTTTCGGGTGCGGAAAGGTCGACCGCCGCGCCGCGGCTGCGCCGCCGGGCCAGCCAGTCCCGCAGGGTTTGGGCGGTGGTGTGATCGATCCCTTCAACCGCCTGCAGATCAAGCCGAACCGGCTTGTGATCGGGGATGCTGTCCAGCGCGGAGTTGAGCTTGACGAGGCCAAGGAACGTGGCCGCGCCCTGGAGCTTCACCTCCGAAGCATCGCCGGTATCCTCATGGGCGATCTTCAGTTTGCGTGCCCGCCGATGCGGGATCAGTTCGACCAGCGAGAGCAGTAGGCCGGCGATCACCCCGGTCAGCAGGTCGGTCGCAACCACGAGCACGAAGGTGACTGCCCAGATCGTGGCGGGAAGGGGCCCGTGGAGGTGCAGAAGGTGCTTCACGTGATCGAGGCTGACCAGGCGCCACCCGGTGACCACCAGCACGCCGCCCAGCGCAGCCATCGGGATTTCCCGCAGCAGGCCGGGAAGAAGCGCGACAAACCCGAGGATCCAGATGCCGTGCAGAATGGCCGACATGCGGGTGCGGGCACCGGCCTGAACGTTGGCCGAGGATCGCACTATGACCCCGGTCATCGGCAGGCCGCCGGCAAAGCCGCACAGCAGGTTGCCCACGCCCTGGGCGCGCAGTTCCTTATTGTATTCCGTGCGCTCGCCATCGTGCATGCGATCCACCGCGGCGGCGGACAGCAGGGTTTCGGCGCTGGCAATGAAGGCAATGGCCACGGCCGAAAGCAGCAGCCCCGGGGCAATCGCCGGATTGCTGAACAGGGCCAGCGAATCCGGGCCCGGAATGGCGATGTTGCCGAAGATCGAATCCGGCACCACCACGCGGGTGACATCGAGCTGGAGCGCAAAGGCCGCGATAGTGGCGGCGCCTACGCCCAGCAGCGCGCCCGGAACAAGGTTGAGCGAGGCGGGGCGGTACTTTTCCCAGCCGATCATGATCGCGATGGTCAGCAGCCCGATCAGCAGCGCCGCTTCGGTCTGGCGGACGCTTTCGAACGAGAGGCCCAGCACCCGGGCCGGCATTGCCGCAAGGTTTTCAAGCCCGTTGGACAGCGGCTTGGCATCGAACAGGATATGGAACTGGCCCAGCACGATCAGCGCGCCGATGCCGGCCAACATGCCATGAACCACCGCCGGAGAGATGATCCGGAATATGCCGCCGAGCTTGAGCGCGCCGGCCGCAAATTGGATCAGGCCGACCAGAATCAGCACCGGGCCCAGCGCCAGCAACCCGTATTCGCTGACAAACTCGAACACGATCACGGCCAAGCCTGCCGCCGGGCCGCTGACCTGCAGCGGCGATCCGGCCAATGCGCCGACAACGATCCCGCCGATAACACCGGTGATCAGGCCCATTTCGGCCGGTACGCCAGAAGCAATGGCAATGCCCATGCACAGCGGCATGGCCACCAGGAACACCACGATGGATGCGGTGAAATCGCGGGCCAGGTGGACGAAGGCGCCGCGGCGCCCTGCCACCTGGCTATTTTCGGCCACTACGGAGCCGACGGTCATTCTGCGGCCTCCGCCGTGAGCTGTTCGAACGACCAGACCCGTTGGTTGGCCGGGAGCGCGATCGGCAGGGGCTGATCTTCACGCAGGGCCACAAATTGGCCGGTCTGCCCGTCGAGCCCCAGCACCACACCGGCGCCGATATCGACGAACCAGCCGTGAAGCGACATTTCGCCCCGGGCGATCGCGGCGGCGACCGAGGGATGGGTGCGCAGGTGATTGAGTTGGGCAATCACGTTTTCGAGGCTGAGCGCCCGGATTCGCTCCGAACCTTCGAGGTGTGGGTGGCAGGAATCGACCACGTGGGCGGCGGCCGAACCATGCCGTAGCCATGCCGCCACGTTGGGCATACCCTGCAGCTGGGACAGGTCGCTTAGCCCCTTCATCGCGCCGCAATCGGAATGGCCGCACACGATGATGTCGCGCACGCCAAGCGCGGCTACGGCGTATTCGACGGTCGAGGATACGCCGCCGTTCATGGTCGCAAAGGGTGGAACGATATTGCCGGCATTGCGGCAGACGAACAATTCGCCGGGTTCGGCCTGAAGGATCAACTCCGGCACGATGCGCGAATCGGCGCAGGAAACCATCAGGGCCTTGGGCGCCTGGCCCTGGTTGGAAAGCTTGGCGAACAGTTCGCCACTATTGGGAAAGATGGTTTTCTCGAAACTGAATACGCGTCCGATCAGATCGTTCATGGTCAATACCTCTTGCCTTGATAAGCCGATGGACGACGCCCGAAATCGGCAAAGGCTTTGGTAAGAGGTGTGATTTTCTGATGCTGTTCGATCTTGTTACGAAGTGTTTCAGGCAATTTTTGTTACGGGAACACGGAGATGAGGTAGAACTATGGTTGCCGATAGCCCGCCGTCGGCCCGGTTTGCCAACTTGAATTGTGCATTTTCAGAGCGAACTACGCGGTCGACTATCGCCAGACCCAGCCCCATGCCCTTGGTGTTGCGGGCGCGGGCTTCATCAAGGCGGACGAATGGCTGGAGCACTTCCTCGAACCGGGCGGCCGGAATGCCGGGGCCGTTGTCAGCCACTTCCAACTCCACACCTGCGGGGGTCTCCTGCAGCCGAACCTCCGCACGTTCGCCATAGCGCAGGGCATTCTGCAGCAGGTTGGCGATGGCCCGGCGCAATCCCAGGTGATGGGCGAGCACTTCGAGCGATGCGGGGCCGGAATAGCTGATGTCTGCCCCGCCTTCCGCCAGATCGCTGACCTGGCCGCGCACCATTTCGGCAAGATCGAGCCGTTCGGGTGCGCGGTGTTCTTGGCCGGATTCGACAAAATCCTGCAGCGAGGAGAGGAGATCGGCCATTTCCATGATGTCCGAAGTCATTTCCTCGCGCGTCTGCTCGTCGAGGAGGGCGCCATCGAGCCGCATCTGCAGGCGGGCGAGTGGGGTGCGCATATCGTGCCCGATGGCCAGCAGGGTCTGCGTGCGGCTGCTGAGCAGTTGATGGATGCGTTCGTGCATCCGATTGAAGGCGCGGATAAGCTGGCGCACCTCGCTCTGCCCGGTTTCGGGGAGAGGATCGAGATCGTCCGTGCCGACTTGCGAGGCGGCCCTGACCAACGTCTTCAGCGGCTGCAGGCTACCCCGAATCAGCCACCAGGCCAGCGCAAGAAGCACCAGCGAGGGCAGCGAGAACTGGAGCAGCAGCCCGGCATTGAGTGACCATGAGACCGGATTGGACGAGCGGAATTCCAGCGCTGAACCGTCAGATAGCAGGATCGATCCCTCGATCCCGCCGCCACGGGCAAGCGGGAGAATGCGCAGGCGCAGCTCGGTCCGGGCGAGTTCGGGTTCTGCTGCAATGATCTGCTTATGCAGGGTGGCGAGCTGAATCGGCGCGTTTTCCGGTTCGCGCTGGCTGACCCATTCGATGCGGAAACGTTCGGTGCTGACCTGCCGGGCAAGCTCGGCCCTGCGCGGCCGCGGCGCGCTGCCGACCATGCGCTGGGCAACGACCAGGTGTTCGGCCATCCGCTCCGCTTCTTCGGAGTGGAGCGTGAAGGAGTTGGCTCGCTCGAACATGATCGAGTTCGACGCGAAATCGGTGACGAGAATGGCCAGCACGATAGCGATGAGCCGGCCAGCCAGGCTCATCCTTCCGAATACTTCGGCCAGTGCCTTCCGCACGGTCAATCGCGGCTCACATCGGCGGTGAACATGTAGCCTACGCCCCTGACAGTGCGGATCGGCACCTGGTAGCCGGTGTCGTTCAGCTTCCGGCGTAGCCGGCTGACGAGAACGTCGATGCTGCGATCGGACGGATCGGCCAATCGCGAACGCGATAATTCGATCAGCCGCTCGCGGCTGATGACCCGTTGCGGCTGGCTGACGAATACGTTGAGCAGTTCGAACTCGGCGCTGGTCAGTTCGATCGGGGCCCCTTGCCGCGGAAACGACCTCGAAGCCATGTTCGCGCAGATTGCGCGATACCAGGTT
>CAZVHM010000028.1:22563-23799 GCA_964627175.1 uncultured Novosphingobium sp.
TTGCCGCGGAAACGACCTCGAAGCCATGTTCGCGCAGATTGCGCGATACCAGGTTCCTGAGCTGGCCATCATCTTCGACAATCAAAATTCTGTTCATGCGACTATCTTCGATAAAGGTTGCTCGGCTTGGCGCCCGCGCTGACTGCTAAGCATCACGGCAATTGGGCGGCGTGCCGCGCTGTTGCAGTGGTGGAACCTGACGGGAGCGCAGCGCCTAGCTTACCGTCTCGCGGATATCCAGTGGCGGCCGGCGCTCTGGGGCCCGGGGCTTCGATGCGGTTTCGGGATGGTGCGGCGAAGTGGCAGACCGTTAGCCGCCTAGCTTCGCACGGTTGGCAAGTTCGGCCTGCAAAGCTGTGGCATCTGCCTCGGCCGCGGCAAGGAGGTCCGCCTGCTGCAAGGTATCGCGCCGGGCGAAGGCGGTGTCGCTTTTGCGTGTGAGGGTGGCACAGGGCCCGGGCTCGCTGCCGTGGCGGACCCGTTGCTGGCCGATCACGCGGGTCAGCTCGGCGATCGGCCGGCCGTGGGGGTCTGTCACCATGCGTTCGACAGATACCTTGCTGGTCCACAGGCAGCGGGGAATGGAGCGGGGGCCGATCCCGGTCTGGTCAAACGTGGTCGCGATTTTGGGCTGGTAGGTTGCGGTAACCTGCTGGCCATCGTGATTCAGCGACTTCTGGTGCACGACGCTTGCGCCTGCTGGCCAGGAAAGAGTGGCAAGAACGGCGAGCGGGACCACGAACTTCATGCAAGGCTCCTACTGACATCGCGTGGGTGCGTCCGCTGGAAAGCGGAGCTGTCCCGATGGAGGTCAGCCGTTTACGGAGCCAGCGTTGCTGCACGGCCAACGAATTGTGACAAAACGTTATCGTTTCGAGTTGTCTTGGCGTTGTCGGAGCAAAATGGCGGAGGTGCACCTGCATGGTAGGAGCGCTCATGCCGCCAGCTCTTGTTTCGGGGTGACCACTTCCCGGATGTCTCATCCCAGCCACTTGGTGCGACGCTCGCGTTGGTCACGCACTGACTGAATCGTGTTTGGCTGCCCCAGAAGCGGTTGATGCTGGAGAAAAGTCGCGTCGGCTCGCGCCGTCGAAGCAGCCGAAAAATTCCGAGCTCTGTTGAACCAGGAAAACGCTTCGCCCAGTGGCTGAACCAGTACAGCTAGCAATTGCCTGATTTTACCGGGACTTTTGGTGCACCCGACAGGATTCGAACCTGTGACCTCTGCCTTCGGAG
>CAZVHM010000029.1:0-2147 GCA_964627175.1 uncultured Novosphingobium sp.
GTCGGGAAGACCTTGGTGATGCACGCGGTCTTCAGGCCGGCTTCGGCCGAACCCATGGTGGCGCGCAGGCCGGAGCCGCCGGCGCCGACGACCACCGTGTCGTAGGTGTGGTCGATGATCTTGTAGGCAGGACCGGTCATCTCAGGCTCCGAGCGCAAGGCGGACGGTGGAAAGGATGCCGAACGCAGCACCACCAAAAGCGGCGAGGTTCAGCGCGGTGCGGGCAGCAAAGGCGCTGCCCGCCTCATGCACATAGTCTTCGATCACAACCAGCAGGCCGGAACGGGCGTGCCAGAAGTTGACGATGACAAACAACACCATCGCGGTGGCCGGCAGCGGATTCGCCAGCCAGGCACGAACGGTGAGATAATTGATGCTGGGAAGCATCAGCAGCGAAAACAGCAGGTAGAGCGAGACCAGCAGGCTGGCGATGCCGGTGAAGCGTTCCTGCAGCCAGTTGGACGCACCGCTGTGTGCCGAACCAAGGCCGCGCACCCGGCCGATAGACGTTCCGTTGCCCATGACTTGACCCCTTAGCGAGCGAGGAAGCAGGCCCAGACGCCTGCGGTGAGCACGATCGAGATGACAATGGTCATCACCGACCAGCGGGCGTTCGATTCCAGCTCGTAGCCGGCGCCGATATCGAGCACGAAGTGGCGGATGCCGGTGCACATGTGCTGGAAGAAGGCCCAGGTGAGACCAACCAGAACCACCTTGCCATACCAGGCGCCCATTACCGCGGCGAACGTGGCATAGGCAGCCGGGCCGCTTGCCAGGGCACCCAGCCACCACAGCAGCACGGCAAGGCCGACCACGGAAAGCCCGCCCCCGGTTACGCGGTGCAGGATCGAAACCAGCATCGCCGGACCCCAGCGCCAGATCTGCAGGTGCGGCGAAAGCGGACGGTTGTGGGCGCCAACCTTGTTAGCACTGGCCATCTTCGCGAAAATCCCCATGAATTTGCCCGGCACCAGCGCCGGCAAGCGGCGGGGCGAAAGCCCCTCACGCGTCTCCCTTAGTCAAATCGGCCGCCGGTGCAAGCACCCGCACCCGAAAGTCGGTATGCAAAAAGGTCTGCCAGCGCTTTGCGCTTGGCCTTAGTCGGGGGTAGAGCGGCACCATGTCAGCCAGTTGGAAGATCACCCTCTACGCGCCCCGCCCCGTCATCGAGGCCGCGCTCATCGCCCACGAAGACGCATTCGACTGGGATCCGGACATCGTGATTTCGGGCAGCGAGATCGCTGAAAACCGCCCGGAAGACTGGCGCCTGGAAGCCTGGCTGCCGAGGAAGCCGTCCAAGGCCGACCGGGGCGCAATCGCCGCGCTGTTTGCCGAGGGCGCACCGGACATGGCAATTGAACAGTTGCCCGAAACGGATTGGGTGACGCTGAGCCAGCACAATGTCGCGCCCATCCGGGCTGGAGCGTTCCATGTCCACACCCCGGAATATCCGGCTCTGGCCGAACCCGGCACGCACGATTTCGTGATTCCCGCCAGCCAGGCTTTCGGCACCGGGCAGCATGCCACAACCGCCGGGTGCCTCACCATGCTTTGCCACATGAAGCGGCAAGGACTGGTGATCCGCAACCTGGCCGACATCGGCACCGGCACCGGCCTGCTGGCTTTCGCAGCGATGGAATTGTGGCCGTGCGCGCTGGCGACCGCTTCCGACATCGACCGGGTCTGTGCCGGCGTAGTGGAAGACAATGCGGCGCTGAACACTGTTCCGCTTGGCGCTCGGCCGGGCGAACTGACCATGCTGGTGGCGGCCGGAATGGACCACCCGCTGCTCGAAGCGCGCGGACCTTATGACCTGGTGATCGCCAATATCCTGGCCGGACCGCTGATCGGCCTGGCGCCGGACTTTGCCCGCAACCTGGTGCCGGGCGGACACCTGTTGCTGGCCGGCCTGCTGGAAACACAGGAAGCGGCGGTGCGCTCGGCGTGCCGCAGGGCCGGAATGCGGCTGGCGGCGCGATTGGTGAACGGCGACTGGTCGATCCTGTGGCTGCGCAAACGGGCCCAGACGCGGATCAGCAGCAGATGCCCCGCCGGCGAACTGTCGGCATGATCGTCGGTCTGGTTAAGTAGCGAACTTTGGTAGTTCCACTTATGCCAGCCGATATCCGTACTTCATCGTTGCCAGA
>CAZVHM010000029.1:2247-20991 GCA_964627175.1 uncultured Novosphingobium sp.
GCCAGCAACCTTATCTGCACTCCATACGTCAACACCGTGGTGCGCATGGAGGCCCTGGCAGCGGGCGATCTTGACGGGCACATCGCTTATACCAGCCACCAGGATTGCGTGGGCCGGATGACCAAGGCCATGGCCGTTTTCCGCGAAAACGCGCGGGAGGTGCAACAGTTCTCCGCAGCGCAGGCGCACGTCGTCCAGGCGATGCAGGACGGGCTTGGCCGGCTGGCATCAAACGACCTCAGCGGCGAAATCACCGTGCCGTTCCCGCCAGAATACGAACAGATGCGGGTGGACTATAACCGCGCTGTTTCCGCCTTGCGCGCAACCATGCTGGCAGTGGCCGATGTTGCCGATGGCATACGCAGCGGCGCGGGCGAAATCCGCAGCGCTTCGGAAGATCTGGCTTCGCGCACCGAAAGTCAGGCGGCCGCCATCGAACAAACCACTGGCGCGATGGATGAGGCCAACGCCACCGTGCGTCACAATGCCGAGGCAGCGCGCGATGTAAACGTAACGGTTGGCGAGGTGCACGGACAGGCCCACGACGGCGGCATGATCGTGGAGCGCGCGGTAGAGGCGATGAACGCGATCAGCCAATCGGCGCAGGAAATCAGCCAGATCATCGGGGTGATTGACGGTATTGCCTTCCAGACCAACCTGCTGGCGCTGAACGCCGGCGTAGAAGCGGCGCGCGCGGGCGATGCGGGCAAGGGTTTTGCCGTGGTGGCCAACGAAGTACGCGCCCTGGCTCAGCGTTCGGCAGACGCGGCGCGCGAAATCAAGGATCTGATCGGCAAGAGCAATCAACTGGTCGATGCAGGTGTGGGCCTGGTGGACGAGACGGGCAGCGCGCTGGGCAAGATTGTGGTGGGCATCGGTCAGGTGCGCGACAGGGTTCAGCAGATCGCCGATTCGGCCGTTTCACAAGCGCAGAACCTGGGGCAAATCGGCAACTCGCTGGCCGACATGGACCGGACCACCGGGCAGAACGCAGCGATGGTGGAAGAATCGGCAGCAGCTTCGCGCAGCCTGGCCGAGCGTGCGGATCAATTGGCCGCCATGATTGGCAGCTTCCGCACCGGCGTGGCAGTGGCAACGGCCAATATCACGGCGATGAAAAGGCCGGGAGCTTTCACCCAACTGTCCGAACGCCGCCGGGCAACGGCTCCCTCGAGGACTAACGGGGCGCTGGCGCTGGCATCAGCCCCCGGAAACGACGACTGGGCGGAGTTCTGACCCCGCCCGGTCCCTCAAGCGTTCAGCCGGCGAGCACGGCCTTTGCCGCGGCAACGGCATCGGCCGCCTTGCTGCCATCGGGCCCGCCGCCCTGGGCCATGTCGGGCCGGCCACCGCCGCCCTTGCCGCCCAGCGCTTCAACCCCGGCGCGAACGAGATCGACCGCGCTGAGCTTGCCGAGCAGGTCTTCGGTAACGGCCGCGGCAATGCTGGCCTTGCCTTCATTCACCGCAACGATCACCGCAACGCCTGAACCCAGCCGCTGCTTGGTCTGATCGAGCAGGCCGCGCAGTTCCTTCGGGTCCAGCCCATCCAGCACCTGACCGGCGAACTTCACGCCGCCAACATCCTCGTCGGCCGTTTCGGCACCGGCCGAACCGCCACCAAGGGCCAGAGCCTTCTTCGCCTCGGCCAGTTCGCGTTCCAGCTTGCGGCGTTCGTCCAGCAGGGCGGCCACGCGCGCTTCGACATCGTCGGGCGTTGTGCGCAGCAGGCCGGCGGTGTGCTTGAGCGCATCTTCGCGGCCCACCAGCCACTGCCGGGCCCCCTCGCCCGTCAGCGCCTCGATCCGGCGCACGCCCGATGAAACCGCGCTTTCGGCAACGATGCGGAACACGCCGATATCGCCAGTCGCGCGCACGTGGGTGCCGCCGCACAATTCGACCGAATAGCTGAGATTGTCAGTCAGTCGGCCCATCGAGAGCACGCGAACCTCGTCGCCGTACTTTTCGCCGAACAGGGCCATGGCGCCTGCAGCGATGGCATCGTCCGGCGTCATCAGACGGGTGGAGACCGTTTCGTTGGCGCGAATTTCGGCGTTCACCTCGGCTTCAATCGCAGCAATATCATCGGGCGTAAGCGGCGCGGGATGAGAATAGTCAAACCGTAGGCGATCAGCCGCGACCAGCGAGCCCTTCTGCGTCACATGGGCGCCCAAGCGCTTGCGCAGGGCTGCATGCAGCAGGTGGGTAGCCGAGTGATTGGCGCGGATCGCGTCGCGGCGTTCCACGTCGATATCGAGCTTCACCACATCGCCGACGGTGATGGTGCCGGCCTCAACCGAACCGTTGTGGGCATGGAGACGCCCGAGCGGCTTGGCCGTGTCGCTCACCGCGATCTTCAGGCCGCTGGCCCCGGTGATCGTGCCGGCATCCCCGGTCTGGCCGCCGCTTTCGCCATAGAACGGCGTCTGGTTGACGATCACCGTGACGGCATCACCAGCCTCGGCGAAAGGAACTTCCTGGCCGTTCTTCAGCAGGGCAACGACCTGCGCCTCGCCGGTGGTGGCGGTGTAGCCGGTGAACTCGGTCGCGCCGACGCGTTCGGCAATGTCGAACCAGACTTCGCCGGCAGCGGCTTCGCCCGAACCCTTCCACGCGGCGCGGGCGGCGGCCTTTTGCTGGGCCATCGCCGCATCGAAACCGCCGCGATCGACCGTGATGCTGCGGGCGCGCAAGGCGTCTTCGGTCAGGTCGTAGGGGAAGCCGTAGGTGTCGTAGAGCTTGAACGCGGTTTCGCCGGGCAGCTCGCCACCCTCGGTCAGCCCGGCAGTCGCTTCATCCAGCAGCTTCAAGCCATTAGCCAGGGTGCGGCGGAACTGGACTTCCTCGCGCTGCAGCGTTTCCTCGATCAGCGGCTGGGCACGGCCCAGTTCAGGATAGGCCTGGCCCATTTCGGCCACCAGCGCCGGCACCAGCCGGTGCATCAACGGCTCCTTCGCGCCTAGCAGGTGCGCATGGCGCATGGCGCGACGCATGATCCGGCGCAGCACATAACCGCGCCCTTCGTTGGACGGCAGCACGCCATCGGCCAGCAGGAAGCTGGTGGAGCGCAGGTGATCGGCAATGACCCGGTGGCTGGCGGTATGCTCGCCCGCCGCCTTGACCCCGGTCAGCCCCTCGGACGCGGCGATCAACGCGCGGAAGGTGTCGGTATCGTAGTTGTCATGCTGCCCCTGCAGCACGGCGGCGATACGTTCCAGGCCCATCCCGGTATCGATGCTGGGCTTGGGCAGGCTGCCAGTGATTTCCCCGGCGGTCTGCTCGAACTGCATGAACACGAGATTCCAAATCTCGATGAAGCGGTCGCCATCCTCGTCCGGCGATCCCGGAGGGCCGCCCCAGATGTGATCGCCGTGATCGAAGAAGATTTCCGAGCACGGGCCGCACGGGCCATCGTCGCCCATCGCCCAGAAGTTGTCCTTCGTGGCGATGCGGATGATGCGATCTTCCGGCAGGCCGGCGATCTTCTTCCATAGCTCGAACGCCTCGTCATCGGTGTGATAGACGGTGGCGATCAGCTTATCCTTGGGCAGGCCCCATTCGCGGGTCAACAGGGTCCAGGCATGGGTGATCGCCTGATCCTTGAAATAATCGCCGAACGAGAAATTGCCGAGCATCTCGAAGAAGGTGTGGTGGCGCGCGGTATAGCCGACGTTATCGAGATCGTTGTGCTTGCCGCCCGCGCGGACGCACTTCTGCGACGACGTGGCACGCGGCGTGGCGCGGGTTTCCAACCCCGTGAACACGTTCTTGAACGGCACCATGCCGGCGTTGGTGAACATCAGCGTCGGGTCGTTATAGGGAACGAGCGGCGCAGACGGGACCACCTCGTGCCCTTGCGAGCCGAAATATTCGAGGAAGGACCGGCGGATTTCGTTGGTCGTGCTCATGGCGAGCCGATAGGACAGGCGCGACGAGCCGACAAGCCGGAAGGCGCGCTTTGCCCCCATTCACAAGCGCAATTCCGGCAGAAAGCCCTCAACCAGCATGGCAATCAGGGCTGCGAGCCGCCTCGCGCAATGCACGGACGCGCGAAATGTTCCCGGCGCCAGCGGCGAAGAATCCCCTTGCGACTCGCCCCCGTCAGGCAGACCATCCCCTTCCCTGTCCACTGCGCGTCCGACGCGAGCCTGGATCAAGGCCAGACTTTTCGCGCCCGACGCGCCTTCGCATGAGAGGAGGCGAACGATGGGCGACATGTCTGCAAAGGGCACCCTGGGCGGCAGCAAACCCGTCCGGGCCATCGCGCTGGTCGGCCCGGCCGGCACGGGCAAGACCTCGCTGGCGGAAGCGCTAATGTTCGCCGCTGGCGCGATCACCCGGCAAGGCACCGTGGAAGCCGGCAACACGGTGGGCGACGCGAGCCCGGAAGCGAGGGCACGGGGCGGATCGACCGAAGTGAACATATCCCGCTTCACCGATAACGGAGATTGTTTCGCGCTCATCGACATCCCCGGCGCACCGGGATTTGCGCCGGACGGGCTGGCGGCGCTGCCTGCGGCGGACCTGGCCATCGTGGTAATCGACCCCGCGCCCGAACGCGCGCTGCTGGCCGAACCCATCTTGCGCCGGCTCGACGAACTGGGCATCCCGCACGCGATTTTCGTCAACAAGATCGAAACAGCCCGGGCCGGAGCGATCCGTGAACTGATCGCACAGTTGCAGCCGATGAGTCGCGAACCGCTGGCCTTGCGGCAAATCCCGATTCGCGACGGCGATCAGGTCACCGGCTATGTCGACCTCGCGCTGGAGCGGGCCTATCGCTACCGCCCGGGCGCGCCTTCCGAGACAATCGAGATCCCGCTCGACCTTGCTGCACGAGAACGGGCAGACCGGGCGAGACTACTGGAAACCCTGGCGGACTTCGACGACTCGCTGCTCGAAACCCTGCTTTCAGACGAGGCGCCCGACCAGGCGACCATCATGGCCGACCTTTCCGAGGACACCGCGCGGACCAGGGTCGTGCCGGTCATGTTCGGCTCGGCGCAGAGCAATGGCGGGGTACGGCGCCTGTTGAAGCTGCTGCGCCACGAGACGCCATCGCCGGCCGCTGCGGCGGAACGGGTCGGGCTGGCCGGAGGCGGCGCGTTCCACGTATTCAAGGTGCTGCACGGCGGGGCCACCGGGCGGCTGGCTCTGGGCCGCGTATTCGGCAGCGACCTGACGGAAGGCAACGAACTGCGGATCGACGGCGCCGCGGTGCGGGCCGGGTCGATCTTCTCCGTCCAAGGGGAGAAAACCGCCAAGCAGGCCAAAGCCCCGGTCGGCGATGTTGTGGCCATCGCCCGGCTGGAAGGCGCAAGCGCGGGCGCGCTGCTGCCCATGCCGGGCGCCAAACTGCTCGGCAACGCGCACCTTGCCATGCCCGAACGCAACGCGGTGCTGGCGATCAGCACGCGCGACCGCAAGGACGATGTCAAGCTGTCGGCGGCCCTGCACCGCCTGTGCGAAGAGGACATGGCGCTGGACTGGAGCCAGGACGAGGCCAGCCACGAGACACTGCTGCGCGGTATCAACGACGAACACCTTTCCGTGGTGCTGGGGCGGTTGCAGCGGCGCTACGGCGTGGCGGTGGAAGGCCGCGCGCCCCGGATCGGCTATCGCGAAACGATCCGGCGGACCGCGACTCAGCGCGGGCGGCACAAGAAGCAATCCGGCGGGCACGGCCAGTATGGCGATGTGACGCTGGAAATCCGCCCCCTACCCCCCGGCGAAGGCTTCCGCTTTTCCGACCGGATCACCGGAGGCGTGGTGCCGAAACAGTGGATTCCGGCGGTGGAGCAAGGCGTGCGCGATGCATTGGAACGCGGGCCGCTCGGCTTTCCGGTAATCGATGTGGAAGTGACCCTGACCGATGGCTCATACCACTCGGTCGACAGCTCCGAACTTGCCTTCCGCATCGCCGGACGCCTGGCAATGGCCGAGGCTCTGGCCCAGGCCGCGCCTTACCTGCTGGAACCCGTGATGAAGGTCACGGTCGATACGCCGGCGGGCACCGCAAGCAAGGCGGGCTCCGCGCTATCCAGCCGGCGGGGCCAGATTCTTGGCCTTTCACCTCACCCGGAATGGTCCCGGTGGGAGCGCGTGGAAGCCCTTCTGCCGGCGCCAGCGCTTCACGGACTGGACGCCGAACTGCGATCGCTCAGCCAGGGGCTGGCATCATTTCGCGCCAGTTTCGATCATCTGGCCGAACTGGCCGGCCGGCAGGCTGAAGACGTCGTGAAAGCACAGGGGGCAATGGCCGCCTGACCGGCAACTCAGTCGCAAAACAGAAAAGCCGGCACGAAGACAAAATCCTTCGTGCCGGCTTTCTTTCCGTAAAGAGGCGCGATCAGGCGTCGTCGTCGGCGTCCGGCCCCACCATCATTTCCCCGGCGAGACCTTCAGTGCGACCTCGAATGGCCGCTTCCAGCCGTTCGCACACATCAGGATGTTCCTTCAGGAAGGTCTTGGCGTTCTCACGCCCCTGACCAATGCGGATGCTATCATAGCTGAACCAGGCGCCGGACTTTTCGACGATCCCGGCCTTCACGCCCAGATCGAGGATTTCCCCGATCTTGGAGATGCCTTCGCCATACATGATATCGAATTCGACCTGCTTGAACGGCGGAGCGACCTTGTTCTTGACCACCTTCACGCGCGTGGCGTTGCCGACGATATCGTCGCGGTCCTTGATCTGGCCGGTGCGGCGGATATCCAGCCGGACCGAGGCATAGAACTTGAGCGCATTGCCGCCGGTGGTGGTTTCGGGATTGCCGTACATCACGCCGATCTTCATGCGCAGCTGGTTGATGAAGATGACCATGCAGCGCGAACGGCTGATCGAACCGGTCAGCTTGCGCAGGCTCTGCGACATCAGACGGGCCTGAAGCCCGACGTGGCTATCGCCCATTTCGCCTTCGATTTCCGCCCGCGGAACCAGCGCGGCGACCGAGTCCACCACCAGCACGTCGATCGCGTTGGAACGCACCAGCGTATCGGTGATTTCCAGCGCCTGCTCACCGGTATCGGGCTGCGACACGATCAGTTCATCGATGTTGACGCCAAGCTTCTTGGCATAGACCGGATCGAGCGCGTGTTCGGCATCGATGAACGCGGCGGTGCCGCCGGTCTTCTGCGCCTCGGCGATCACGTGGAGAGCCAGGGTGGTCTTGCCCGAGCTTTCCGGGCCATAGACTTCGATCACCCGGCCGCGCGGCAGACCGCCCACGCCAAGAGCGATATCAAGCCCGAGCGAGCCGGTGGAGATCGCCTCGACCTGCATCGCCTCCTTCGAGCCGAGCTTCATCGCGCTGCCCTTGCCGAAAGCGCGATCAATCTGTGCGAGCGCGGCTTCGAGCGCCTTCTGACGGTCCATGTCCTTGTCTTTGCCTTCCTGGATAAGCTTGAGCTGAGCGGCCATCGCTGCGTTTCCCCTGCCTAGTTGGCGCCGACCGGAATGGTCAACCGTCTGCCAGCTTTGTATCTACTTTGTTCCCCATGAACAAGGGGGGAACAAAAATTCCCGGAACGCATGGCAAAGTTCTGGGAAAAGGCGGTTTTCCCGCGCCTTTCGGCGGAATTCATCGCCGAACGCAAAACTGGGGATAGGGATTTGCCCGCGATTCGCGCGCCGGGTTCACCCTTTGGCGGCGGCAAGAACCTGCGCGACCTTGTCGGTGATCTGCTGGACGGAAAAGGGCTTGGGAATGAAATGCATGTTCTTGATGTCGATCTCGCGGCGCAGCTGTTCTTCCGCGTAGCCCGACATGAACAGAACCGGCAGATCCGGCGCAATGACACGAATCTCGCGGGCCATCGCCGGCCCATCCATGACCGGCATGACCACATCGGAGACGACCAGATCGAACCGGCGGCCAAGCCGGACGAGTTCGAGACCTTCCTCACCGTCGCAGGCGCTGGTCACTTCATAACCCTGGCGGGAAAGAGCCCGCTCGGCCACGGCGCGCACCGAATCCTCGTCTTCCACCAGCAGCACTCGCCCGCCACCGGCCCACTTGCGCGGCTCTTCCGACTTGGCCGGCAGACTGCTTTTCACTTCGCCGTGATGGACAGGGAAATAGACAGAAAAGCGCGTACCCTTGCCCAGCTCGCTATCGGCAAAGATGAACCCACCCGATTGCTTGACAATGCCATAGACCGTGGACAGGCCCAGCCCGGTGCCGCGCCCCTGCTCCTTGGTGGTAAAGAACGGCTCGAAGATCTTGCCGATATGTTCCGGCGCGATGCCGGAGCCGGTGTCTTCGACCACCAGCGCAGTGTAATCGCCCTGGGGCAGGATTTCGCTGCGCATGGCCCGGACATCGGCGGCAGTGATGCGGCGGGTGGAAATGGTCAGCCGGGAATTGCCATCCACCCGGCCCGTCCCATCCTTGCCCATCATCGCATCGCGCGCGTTGACGACGAGGTTGACGATCACCTGCTCAAGCTGGGTTGGATCGGTCCGCACCGGGCCGAGATCACGATCGTGGCGCACCTCGAAACGGATCTTCTCACCCACCAGGCGCTTGAGCATCTGGGTGATGTCGGAAACCACATCGGGCAATTGCAGCACTTCGGGGCGCAGGGTTTGCTGGCGCGAAAATGCAAGCAACTGGCGAGTCAGGCTGGCCGCGCGGTTGGAATTGGCGCGGATTTGCTGGATATCGTCGTAATCGCTGTCGCCCGGCGTGTGACGGAGCAGCATGAGATCGCAGGTTCCGAGAATCGCGGTCAACACGTTGTTGAAATCGTGAGCCACGCCGCCGGCCAGCTGGCCCACCGCTTGCATCTTGGTGGCTTGGGCGACCTGGCGCTTGAGCCGGGTTTCCTCCGAACTGTCAGTCAGACCGAGCAATACGGCCGCATCGCCCAGCCCGCGCACCCCGGCCAGGCTGAGCGAAACCGGATCATCAGGCAAAGCCTTGAGCCGCACCGCGATATCTCCCGCCGCAGTCGGTCCCTGGGCATGGCGACGCACGGCATCTGACAAGGCCGTCTTGTCTTCGCGTACCACCAGATCGGAGGGGAACGGCGGCGGCAATTCACCATCGCGCCCGGCGGCGCGCATGAAGGCAGCGTTCGCGAACAGGAGCCGGCCATCCCGATCTGCCATGGCCAAGCCCAGCGGCAGCTGCGACAGCAGCGCTTCGAGATGAGGCACGGCGGCATGCCCTTCAGTCCCTGCCGCGCCGCCGCCAATGCCCATGCCGGAATCAACCAGCAGCATCAGCGATGGGGTATGTTCCGGATCGGGCGCGAACGGCAGGTCGGGATCGGCCACCGGCACGTAATACATGGTGATCGGCGTGCCCTTGGCCCCCTCGCGGGCGAAAGTGATCCGATCCTGCTCATCCTGGTGAAGCAGGGTCACGAACTCCATGCCCGCCAGCGCAAAAGTGGCGTCACCGGTAGCGCGCAGGGCAAAGCCGGCACTGGCGCCCCGGATGCGGCCATCTGGATCGACAATCGCCGCATTGATCCCGGCAGCCGCAAGGGCCCGCCCCAGCTTTCCATCGAGGTGACGGACCAGATCAGCCACCGGATCGGCCGCGGAAATTTCGGTAAAGCGCCAGACCAGGAAATCCTCGCCCCGTCCGGCACGCCGGGCTTCAACCATCCAGACGCGAGCATCGCCCATCAGCCGATCGATCCGCGCGGCGCCATCCCGCCAGGCATCACGCCCAGCGGCAGCCAACGCACCCAGCGCCGGTGGATCGAGCGGCAAGCGCGGCGGCGCAACCGACGTTCCAAACCAGGCTTCATAACGCGGATTGGCGCAGACCAGCCTTCCAGCGCGGTCGGCAATGGCAACCCCTGCCTCCCCATGATCTATCGCCGCGAATGTGACCGACCAATCCGGCAGGGCCCACTCCGGCTCAGTTTCCGTTACCCGGCGGCGCGCCAGCGCCCAGCCAAGTGCACCAAGCGCAACCGCGCCGCCGCCGAATCCAGCCGCCACGGCCGATTCGCCCGTGGCAAACCAGAGCGCGCCAAGCGAAACGGCAAAACCCGCCCCCACGGCGAGCCAATCGGCCTTCAGGCCTTGTGAAGCGGAAACGGGGCGCGGGGCCATCAGGCTAACGCCCCCGCAGATCGGACGCGGAGTTTTCGCGTGTCCGCGCTGTGGCGGCGAAAATTATCGGTTCCGGCGTGCTGCATCATCATGTCCGGAAACTGGATGCCTTTCATCGCATCACGATGCAACACCCGCACGGCGATCAGCCGACCAGGTCTCCTTCGCCCGCCAGGCGCGCGGCAAGGCGCTGGCGACGCTTGCGACGCACCCACGCCGTCCATGCAAGGCCGGTCACCAGATAGCTTATCGCAGCGGAGACGAGCGCCACAACGATCAGGCCAAGCGCCAGCACCTTGCCCTCGGCCGTGATCCACTGGATCAGTTGCCAGGCATCGCCCACCTGCAGCAGGGTGTCGATCGGATTGGCATGAAACATGGTGTCGAAATAGAGCAGCCGTTCTCCCACCTTGTAGGCCATCGCCCAGATGAAGGGCGTGGTGAACGGGTTGGTGATGAACGTGGTCAGCGCGGCGACCGGCACGTTGGCCCGCACCGAAAGGCTCAGAAAGGCGGCAAACAGAATCTGGGCAAAGGGAATGATGATCCCCACCAGAACGCCAAGCGCCACCCCGCGCGGAACCGAGCGCCGGGTAAAGCGCCACAGCTCGCTTGCCAGCACACGATGAGAAAACGGCCGAACGAAGCGATTGTGCTCCAGCTCGTCGCGCGTCGGCATGTTGCGGTGCGCCCAGGAAGAAAACTTGCCTATCATTACCTTACCGTCCGTCCCGGCAGCTTATGAGCATGGTGGCCACTTCGGAAACCACCCTGTGGGCGCAAATGCCTTTCTACACGGTGAAAGGCCCGCTCAGTGCGATAAACGCAATGTGCCGGCACGCACCTCACCCGTGCTCGCGCATCAGGCGGCCCTGCTCCCGCTTCCAGTCGCGTTCCTTGATGGTGTGGCGCTTGTCGGCAGCGTTCTTGCCCTTGGCCAGGGCGAGTTCCACCTTCGCCCGTCCGCGACCGTTGAAATAGATCGACAGCGGGACCAGCGTCATCCCCTTGCGCTCCACCGCCCCGGTAAGCTTGCTGATCTCGCGCTCGTGCAGGAGCAGCTTGCGGGGACGCTTCGGCTCGTGATTGAAGCGGTTGCCGTGGCTGAATTCGGGCACATTCGAATTAACCAGCCACACTTGGCCATCGCGCACTTCGGCATAGGATTCGGCAATGGATCCCTCACCGAAACGCAGCGATTTCACTTCGGTGCCCGTCAGCGCGATACCCGCCTCGAACACTTCGTCGATATAATAATCGTACCGCGCGCGCCGGTTCTCGGCGACGGTCTTCTTCTTGTCGAAGGCGGCAGGAGTCGGTCTGACCATGATGGGCGCATGTAGGGTGCGCGCGCGCATTCAGGAAGGGCCAAATGCAACCAATTCACCCGATCCGGGCATGATGCACGAAATCGACCGCAATCACCTTGGCAGCGGGCCTGCCCTTACGCCGCTTGCCAGGCGCTGGCGCAACAGCATTTTCCTCGCGCGTGCGGATCGCCCCGCGCGAAAGCAGCAAGGCCGAACGCTCTGCAGCCTGAACCGATAGAGTGAGCGAATGGCCATCGGGCAGCAACACGCGCACCGCGCCGTCGCTGCTGGGCATCACGTGAAGCGGAGCCTCATAGACCTTGCTGCGAATTCGATCTGCCATATCCCGCCAACGCGGCTGCGCGATGGACGTTCCCCGCCCTTGCGCCCGGCCGCCGAGAGATGGGGGGCAGATTTGCTCCGGCTTGCCTCAGACCAGCCCGGCGTTGGCAAGCGCGGCATCAACCGCCTGGCGCGCAGCCTCGTTGCACTTGACCATCGGCAGACGCAAATCGTCGGTCACATAGTCCTGCACGCGGCTGAGCGCATACTTGACTGGCCCCGGCGAGGCATCTTCGAACATTGCGTAATGCAGCGGATAGAGGATGTCGTTCAATTCCCGCGCGCGCACGAAATCGCCGGCGGCGCAGGCCGCCTGGAAATCGGCGCACAGCTTGGGCGCGACATTGGCGGTGACCGAGATGCAACCCACCCCGCCAGCGGCGTAGAACGGCAAGGCCAGCTCGTCATCGCCCGAAAGCTGGCAGAAATCAGGGCCGATACCCATGCGATGATCGGTAACACGCGACAGGTCGCCACTGGCGTCCTTGATGCCGATGATCCGATCGGGAAAACGGCGGGCCAGTTCGCAGACCGTTTCCGGCTGAATGTCGGTCACGGTGCGGGCCGGAACGTTGTACAGCACCATCGGCAGGTCGCTGTGTTCGGCCAGATAGGAGAAGTGAGCGAGAAGCCCGGCCTGGTTCGGCCGATTGTAATAGGGCGCGACCAGCAGGGCGGCAGCCGCACCGCACTTGGCCGAAAAGTTCATGTGCAGCAGCGCGTTCATCGTATCGTTGCTGCCGCAGCCGGCGATCACTGGAACCCGGCCCGCCGCTTGCTCGATGCACACTTCGATCACACGGTGGTGTTCCGCGTTCGACAGGGTCGAGTTCTCACCGGTGGTACCGCAGGGAACCAGCGCAGACGATCCGCTCTCGATCTGCCAATCCACCAGGCGGCGGAAAGCCTTCTCATCGAACGCCCCGTCGCGAAAAGGAGTCACCAGAGCCGGAATTGAACCGGAAAACATGGACACGTTCCCTGCTTTTGCCCCAATTGCCGGCTATATCCCGTGAAAGGGATCCCCGGCCACGGGGGTCGATGTCATTCAGCGCCTGATAAGGAGCAATAGGCGAATGTCCAGCATGGTCCGCAAGTCGGTTGCTGCTTCTTTGCTGGTTTTTGTCATGCTGGAAGGCCCGGCATCGTCGCAAAGCGTGTCGATTCCGGTGGTTCAGCCCGTTCCGGCATCGCGGGCACCTGCCGGGACGACGCAAACTTTGGCCATTCCCACCAGCGGCGAAGGCAGCGAATGGGATCGCGCCCGCGCCCAGTTGCGGATGAGCGCGGCAACGCCGGTGGCGCAGGCGATCACGCGCTGGAAAACCCTGTCGAGCTATGACTCGCTATCCTTTGCCGATTATTCCGGCTTCCTGCTCAGCTATCCCGGCTATCCGGAAGAGGACAAGCTGCGCCGCTTTGCGGAAAAGGCCCTGGAACGCGGCGGCGCGCAGCCGGGCCAGGTGGCGGCGCATTTCGACAAGGTCGCCCCGCTTTCCAATGCGGCCCGCGCACAATATGCGCTGGCGCTCTCCTCGCTTGGCAGGGCTGATGCCGCCAGCGCAGCGCTGAACGCATGGCGCGGCGGCGCGATGAGCGATGCGGCCGAAGCGGCCATCGGCGTCCTGATCGCCGGGCGAGCGACGCCAGCCGATCACGATGCACGCATGGATGCCTTGCTCTGGGCTGGGGCAACGGCCCAGGCCCAGCGGCAACTGGCTCTGGTTTCGCCAGCCCGGCGCGACGTGTTCGCGCTGCGACTGGCCGCGCTTCAGGGCACAGATCCTGCCGCGCTGGGCCTTGCGGTTCCGGGCAGCATCGCCAGCGATCCGGGCTATCTCTACAACCGCGCCCGGCAACTGATCGGCGCCGGCCGGCAATCCGAAGCAGCACAGCTTCTGGCCGGACGCCCGGCCCTTTCAGCCCTTCCCGCAGATGCGGAAAAGTGGGTTTCCACCCTGCTGACTGCCGCCCGCAACACCGATGCGGCCACCGCGCTCAGAATCGCCAGCGGGATCGACGATGCTTTCACTCCCGGCACCGACATTTCGGCCGGCAGCTTCCGTCTGCGCGACGATTACACATCGCTGATGTGGCTGGGCGGAACCAAGGCGATGTGGAGCCTTGGCAATCCACGCGCGGCCGCGCCGCTGTTCTGGCGCTATGGCAATTCGGCCCGTACGCCGCAGACCCGCGCCAAGGGGTTCTATTGGGCCGGCCGCGCGCTGACCCAGGCTGGCGATGCTGCCGGCGCCGCACGCTATTTCGAGCAGGCGGCCAGCTACCCCGACCAGTTCTACGGCCAGTTGGCGCTGGAGCGGCTGGGCCGGCCAATTCCCAAGTTCGCCAGTCATCCTACCGTGGCCCCTACCCTGGCCGAGCGGCAGGCGTTCCTTTCGCGGCCGATCACCGCAGCCGTGCGCGAAGTGGCGCGCGAGAGCGACTGGCCCACGGCCGTGCGCTTTTTCAAGGAGGTGGCCAATCAGGCCCGCACCCCGGCGGAACACCAGATCGTGGCCGACATGGCGCGCGAGCTGGGGCGGCGCGATCTTGGCGTGATCCTCGGCCAGGCCGCCGGAGCGGACGGGATCGACGATTTCCAGCATGTGGCCTTCCCGCTGATCCCCACGCCGGAAGGCACTAACTGGACCATGGTCCACGCGATCAGCCGGCAGGAAAGCCAGTTTGCCCAGAACGCGGTGAGCCACGCCGGCGCGCGCGGCCTGATGCAGCTGATGCCCGGCACGGCGCGCGAACAGGCCGGCAAGGTCGGGCTGTCGTATGACGCTTCGGCCCTGATGCTGGAACCGGGCTACAACATCACTCTGGGCGATGGCTATTTCGGCCGCATGATGACCTATTACAACGGTAGCTATCCGCTTGCCGTGGCGGCTTACAATGCCGGCCCCGGCAACGTGAACAAGTGGCTGCGGGCCAATGGCGATCCACGCACCGGCGCGGTGGAATGGATCGACTGGCTGGAGCGCATTCCGGTTTCCGAAACGCGCAACTATGTGCAGCGGGTGCTGGAAAACGCCGTGGTTTACGAAGCGATGAACCCGGACAAGGCCACTTATCGCGGCGAGAACCCGCTCAGCCGCTTCCTTGGCAAGCACACACCGGGCTGAACGGGCGATAACAGCCGGCCAGCCCCCCGATTGCCACCGCGCGCCTGCGCTTCAGCTCAATCAGGGTTGCCTTCGGCCAGCAGTGCTTCCTTCGCGGCTTGGGCTGCGATGCGCTTTTCGCGTGCTTCGGCAATGTCGGATTCGCGGCTCGCGAGTGCTTGCCATGCCGCACCGGCTGCCTCGTATTTCTGACGGAGCATTGGCAGCACAGCGGCTTCGGCGGCTTCAGCGCAAATCGTTGCCTGCGCCTGGTAGAAATCACCTGATGCCGACATGGCTGCTCTCCATTACGTCTGAAGGTGGGCCGGCCTCGCGGCGCGGCCCAGTAATTCAGCCCAGGATCGCAAGCACCTCGGTGCGCAATTCGCGGGCGGTAAGCACACCGGCTGGCGAACGCCCGCCGGGGGCAATGGTCGCATAGTTCCGTCGCGCAGCATGGCGCCGCACGGGACGGGTGGTATTCGTAATATGTTCGTTCATTATATCCTGAACGCGCGTGGCGCGTTTTCGTTCATTGTTGCGTCGGTGCTAGCGCCTGCGCTGGCCCGGCGGGCCGCCACCCGGTCCGCGTTCGCGGAAAACGATGCGGCCTTTTTCAAGGTCATAGGGCGTCATTTCGACGCGGACATGATCACCAACCACCGAGCGGATGCGAAACTTGCGCATCTTGCCGGCTGTATAGGCGATGATCCGGTGGTCGTTTTCAAGAACCACTCCGAAACGGCCGTCGGGGAAGATCTCGTCGATCTGCCCCTCCAGCGTGAGCAAGGCCTCCTTGGCCATTGCTCAGGCGTTCTCGAGGTTGACCGCCGAGAGCTTACCGCGGCGGTCAGTCTCGACTTCGTACTTCACGCGCTGATCCTTGATCAGAGTGCCGAGGCCCGAACGCTCAACCGCGCTGATGTGGACGAAGTTGTCGGCAGCGCCGCCATCAGGAGCGATAAAACCGAAGCCCTTGTCGGGATTGAAAAACTTGACGGTTCCGATAGGCATGAATGTTTCCTTCACGAAAACAGTGACCCGCCACACAACAGCGTGTGGCGGAGCTGGTAGCGTGAAATGGAAGGATTCGCGGTTTAGGCGTCAAATTCCGTCGCAGGCGACGTTAGCAAGCTTGTAGATGGGCCTAGTCCTTCCGGAAGTCAATGAGCGGAAGAAATTTGGCGATATGCGGCCATTGCGCAAGCTGCTCAGGCCAGCCTAAACGCAAGCGATGAAACCTGACGGCCCGCCGATCTCTCCTGCCGGAATGGCAGCGCTGCGTGCGCGTTACGATCACTTGCTCGGCACGGAGCGGCCGGCGATCGTCGAAGTGGTCAGCTGGGCGGCCGGCAATGGTGATCGCTCGGAAAATGGCGACTATCTATACGGGCGCAAGCGCATGCGCGAGATTGATCGGGAGCTGGCCTTTCTGGCGCGGCGGATGAAGGCGGTGCGGGTGGTTGACCCCGCGCAGCAGGCGGATCGTGCCCGTTGCTGGTTCGGCGCCACGGTAACCATCGCCGACGAAGACGACAACCAACGCATTCTCACCCTGGTCGGAGACGACGAGCAGGACGCATCGCAGAGCCTGATCGGCTGGAGCGCGCCCCTTGCCCGCGCACTGCGCGGCGCGCAGGTGGGAGATTTGCGCCGGGTGGTCTTGCCTGGCGGCGAAAAGGAATGGGAAGTTCTGGAGATCACCTACCCCTCCCTCGCTCAGACATAGGGAAAAGTGCAGAGGGCCCTGGCAACCCCAAGTCAGCCGCGACGCGCTAGCGTTGCCGCGGGTCGGGTCGCACCAGCCGGGGTAATAAAATCCACATGTTCAAGTTTCTGTCGCGCGCCGCCGGTTCACCTGACGAGGCAGCCCGGACCGCGACTGCCTCCTCATCTCATGACCTCGGAACTGGCCCCGGAACTGGCCCCGGACCTGGCCCCGGACCTGGCAGGGCCGCCCGGCGCGAATTACTTGACCGGATCGCGGAATTCCTGACCGCCAACGATCTGGATATCAGCCGTGACAACCTCGTCACTGCCCACGCCGCCTTTTCCGGATCGGACCTTGACCTGGCCCAACGCATTGCCGAGCGCCAGCTCGCACGGCAGCCGATCGACCAAGGCTGGCTCGACGGGCTGCGCCGCGATGCCCCGCCAGAAGCCGAGCCCGACGACAAGGGCGCGGAAATGGACCGCTTGATGGGCCGGCTCGACAGTTCGATCGCCAGCTTTTCGGCCGTGACCAGCCGCGCGCACGGCACCACTGCCGCCTATGGCCGAAGCCTGCAGGACCACGTTGGCCAGATCGGCACAGACGGCGCCACTGGCGAAGTGCTTTCCAGCCTGGCCGGGATAGCCCGCGCGATGCTCGAACGGACCCGCGAGGTGGAAGGCGAGATGAAGCGATCGACCGAAGAGGCCGAAAAACTGCGCCAGAATCTGGAGCGGGCCCGGCGCGAGGCGGAAATCGATCATCTGACCGGCTTGCCCAACCGGCGCGCCTTCGAAGGAGTGCTGGAAACGCAATATCGCGAAGCTCAGCAGGAAATCGACCTGCTCACGGTTGCGATTTGCGACATCGACCATTTCAAACAGGTCAACGACCTGCACGGTCATGAAACCGGAGATCGCGTCATCCAGGCCATCGGTCAGGTGTTGGCGCGGATCAGCGACGACAAGTGCCACGTGGCGAGGCACGGCGGCGAGGAATTCGTGATGCTGTTTCGTGGCCGCAGCGTGGCCGAAGCCGGGGCCATGCTGGACCTTGCCCGTGAGCATTTGTCGGAACGGCGCTTCATCAACCGGGCGACCGACGAACCGATCGGCACAATCACGTTTTCCGGCGGGGTGGCCAATGTTTTCGCGTTTGCCGATCCGCGCCATGCGCTGCGGGCGGCCGATGAAGCCCTTTACCGGGCCAAGGCCGAAGGCCGCAACCGCATCTACGCGGCGTAGAAGAACGGGTAATCGCAAAGGCGCAAGGGGTGCGCGCGTAGAGCGCACCCCTTGCCGGGTTCAGAAGCGCAAGCCGGCGCCAACCACGACCTGGTGGCGGTCGGTGTCGATATTGAAGCGGCTGCTGTCGGGCGTCGTGCCGTTGAAGTCGAATTCACCCTTCGAATAGTTCGAGTAACGATATTCCGCCTTCACATAGGCATTGCCGGCAAGCTGGTGTTCCACCCCCGCCCCCACGCGATAGCCATCGGTATCCAGCCGCTGAGTGGCGATCACGGTTCCATCGGTGCCGAGCAGGCCATACCGGGCATTGGTGTAGCCGCCCTTGACGTAAACCATGGTGCTTGGCGACATGACCATGCCGATCCGGCCGCCGACATAGATATCCCGGTCGGCTGAAACCCGCCCCAGATTGAACGTGTTGGGCACGCCGTTGTTATCGTCCCACTTCGCGGTGCTTTCCGACAGTTCGGCTTCCACGCCAGCGCGCAGGCTATCGCCCACAGCAGCGTCGAAGCCCGCGCCCACGCCATATGTCAGGCCATCGATCGATTGCTTGAGGTCGCGGCTCGCATCGTTGTCGACCGTGCTGCCGGAACGGTTGTGATCGTACCCGACGATCACCTCGACCCGCGGACCGACAAAGGCGCCGCGCACATCCTGGGCCATGGCGAGCGACGGCATGGCGGCTACGGCCACGGCAGAGGTGGCGGCGAGGAGGATGATTGTGTTTCGCATGTCTGGCTCCATTCACTGTTCCATGCCGACGCATTGATGCCTCAAGGCAGTTCGGCAGGCATGAGCAGGAATGTCCGAAAAACGGGGCGGGTTTCATGAACCTCAAACAACAAGGCGCCGTGGCTTTCCTGCAACACGGAACGAAGGCGAAACGAGGCTATTGCACGGCAGGCAGGAGCGCTTGCCCCGCCAAGGCCGCGCTTGCTTCACCGGTGCCAGCC
>CAZVHM010000029.1:21091-23280 GCA_964627175.1 uncultured Novosphingobium sp.
CCGCGCCCAATTGCTCCGGCTAAGCGCTGTGTGCGCCGCAGAAAGGGCGTGAAGCCGCGAATTGAATGCCTCCAGTGGTTCTTGCGGGATATCGCTGCCACGGAAGGTCTGGTGCGCCATGCTCTGCACCACCATCAGCGTGTTGCGGACCCGGTGATTCAGCTCATCGATCAGCAGTTGGCGTTGTTCCTCCAGCTGCTTGCGTACGGTGATGTCTTCGCCGGTTGATTGCGCGACGATCCATTGCCCTTGCTCGTCAAAGCTGACTGCGGAATTACGCCATAGCGTCCACCGGGTTCCGGCTGCGGTTTCGAGACGGTTCTCGATCAGCACCTGTGGGTGATCCGGCGTCAGCGTACGCAACTGCGCCTCGACGTGGGCGCGGTCTTCTGCGGTCACGAAGTCCCACAGGCAGCGTTGATCCAGAGCTTCCGGCGTGGCCCCCAACGTATCGGCATAGGCGCGATTGACGAACAGGATAGTGCCGCCCCGGTCAAAACGGCAGACCATTTCACCTTGCGCATCAAGAATTTCCCGCAAGAGCTTTGCGTCGTACACCGTTTGCGTATCCCTTCCCGCCTCACCGGCAGACATGCGCGGCGGTGAGCGTCAGCAATCGATTGGACAAACCACACTACGGAGTCAACGCAAGGCGCTTCGACCAGAGATGCCCCGATCCTCCCACCCGGATCGGCTTGCGCCCGCCTGCGGGCTGCAATAGCGACGCAGGCAATGAGATGGACGCCTCACCTTCTTCCGGCCCGTGCCTGCATTTTCCTGGCGGGGGCGGCGCTGATCGTTGCGCCGGCCTTTGCGCGTGACAGCCTGGGCGTATTCGGAAGCTGGGGCGCCTATCGCGATCCGGCGGTACCGCGCTGCTATGCCATCGCCATGGCCGAACCATCGCAGGCACGGCGCGAATTCCAGCCCTATGCGGCGATCGGCACCTGGCCGCGCCGGGGCGAGCGGGGGCAAGTTCACTTCCGCCTTTCGCGCCGGGTTGCACCGGGTGGGCGGATCACGCTTTCGCTTGGCGGGCAGCGGTTCGTCCTGGCTGGCGGCGGGGCGGATGCCTGGGCGGCAGACCGGCGGATGGACGCCGCCATCGTTGCCGGGATGCGCTCGGCCCGCTCAATGAACCTTTCCGCGCGCGATGAACGGGGCCTGCCGTTTGGCAACTCCTATGCCCTTGCCGGTGCGGCCACCGCGATGGATGCGGCAACCCTTGCCTGTGCCCGCCTCTAGAGCCTAGCTTTTTGGGCCCGCGCCACTTATATGCGCGCGCTCATGGCCGACACTCAACTCATGCCGATCCCCGGGCACATCGACCCGGTTCCCGTCCCGCGCGACATCACCCCGCGTGATGACGGCAGGGTTGACCTGCTTGGCCTGCCCCGCCAGCGGATCGCCAGCCTGTTTGCCGAAGCCGGGCTTGATGCCAAGGCCGCCAAGCTGCGCGCCAAGCAGGTGTTCCACTGGCTTTACCACCGCGGCGTGACCGAGTTCGAGGCGATGACCGATATCGCCAAGACCATGCGCCCCTGGCTGGCCGAACGCTTCGTGATCAGCCGGCCGGAAATCGTGCTGGCCCAGCATTCGTCCGATGGCACCCGCAAGTGGCTGCTCCGCACGACCGACGGGCACGAATACGAGATGGTCTTCATCCCCGATGCCGATCGGGGCACGCTGTGCGTTTCCAGCCAGGTTGGCTGCACGCTCAATTGCCGCTTCTGCCATACCGGCACGATGCGGCTGGTCCGCAACCTGACGCCGGGTGAAATCGTCGGCCAGGTCATGCTGGCGCGCGATGCGCTGGGCGAATGGCCCAAGAGCGCCAGCGATACTCGTCTCGCCACGATGGCCGGGCTGGACGAAGAAGAGGACGAAGGCGATTATTCGTCCGATGGCCGCCTGCTGACCAACATAGTGATGATGGGCATGGGCGAGCCGCTGTATAATTTCGATAACGTGCGCGACGCGCTGAAGATCGTGATGGATGGCGATGGCCTCGCCCTGTCCAAGCGGCGCATCACCCTGTCGACCAGCGGCGTGGTGCCGATGATGGCCCGCTGCGGCGAGGAAATCGGCGTGAACCTTGCCGTTTCGCTGCACGCCGTCTCCAAGGAAGTGCGCGACGAAATCGTGCCGATCAACCGCAAGTTCGGGCTGGAAGAACTGCTCCAGGCCTG
>CAZVHM010000030.1:0-23133 GCA_964627175.1 uncultured Novosphingobium sp.
GCAGCCATGACGTTCCGGGTCGGCGCGGAAGCTCGGCAGGTCGATGATCGTGTATTCCGGCACGAAGCTTTCCAGCTCGGCCTCGGTCGGGCGAACCAGCAGGGTGCGGATGAACAGGTTGTGCCAGGCCAGCTCGTTGATCACGCGCACGTTTACGCGGTGCTCAGGCTGCGAACCGCCGAACAGGTCGGCGACGTAGAGCGCATCCTTCTGGCCCAGCGCGGCAAAGAAATCGGCCTTGAGCGCAGCAAAGGCTTCCGGGGTCATCCCGCGGTTTACATTGCCCCACCACACGGTGTTTTCGGTTTCGGCATCACGGACAATGAACTTGTCCTTGGCCGAACGGCCGGTGTGCTTGCCAGTGGCCACGACGAGCGGGCCGTCCTTGGCAAGCTGGCCTTCACCGTTGCGCAAGGCATGCTCGACCAGCGGCGCAGTGCCGAGGTTTGCATGGATCGTCGCGCCAGTGGTGATGCCCTGCTTTTCAAGCGGGAAGGATAGCGTTGCAGCGGTCAAGTTCGTCTCCTGGAACCGATGGGTCCGAGTTGAAATCCCGAAAAACCCATGTGTGCATAGGTATGCGGGAGTCGGGGTGGCGCATAGTCGAGCAACGCCTATGCGTCAAACGCACAAGCCGCGATCTGGGCCTCCACATCCGGGCAAAGCCATGGACGAAAACGTGCATGGCAAAGCGGTTTCGCGCCGCACACCCTTGCCGCCGCTGCGTTTTGCCCGTCTATTACGGGCATGCCCAGCGAGACCGTTCCTCCCTCCGTCACCGCCAACACGCAGCAGGTGATCGCGCTGGTGGATGATGACCGCAACATTCTCACCACCGTCTCGATCGCGCTGCAGGCAGAAGGATTTGCCACGCGCGTCTATGCCGATGGTCAGACCGCGCTGAAGGCATTGCTCGAAAATCCCCCGGATCTGGCCATCTTCGACATCAAGATGCCGCGGATGGATGGCCTCGAACTGCTCCGGCGCCTGCGCGAAACCTCCAGCCTGCCGGTCATCTTCCTCACCTCCAAGGACGGGGAACCGGACGAGGCGCTGGGCCTGGCGCTGGGCGCGGACGACTACATCGCCAAGCCCTTTAGCCAACGCCTGCTGGTCGCCCGCATACGGGCAATCTTGCGCCGCACGGAACTGCGCCGTCCCACGGCCGACACGCCGGCCGATGGCGAGGGGCAGCTGCCCCAGCCGGTCCGGCGCGGGCGGCTGGTGATGGACCCGCCCCGCCACCTTGTAACCTGGGACGACAAGCCGGTGGAGCTGACCGTCACCGAATTCCTGATCCTGGAAGCGCTAGCCACCCGCCCCGGCGTGGTCAAAAGCCGCAATCAGCTGATGGATGCGGCCTACAGCGACGATGTGTTCGTCGATGATCGCACGATCGACAGCCACATCAAGCGGCTCCGGCGCAAGTTCCGCGAGGTCGATCCGGAATTCACCGGCATCGAAACCCTGTATGGCGCAGGTTATTCCTTTGCGGAAACCTGACGATCAGCCCGCCGGCACAGCCGAAGCCGCACCCGACCGGCTGTTCTGGACCAGGCGTTTTTCCCTCACTGCGCGCATTCTGGCCGTCAACCTCGTCGTGCTCAGCCTGATGGGGGCGAGCGTGATCTACCTCGATTCCTATCGCAAACAGCTGATCGCCGAACGCTTCAAGCTGGCCCGCTCCGAAGCATTGATCATTGCCGATGCCTTGGCCGAAACCCCGCGCAGCGAACGCAAGCCCCTGCTCGCCCGGATCGGCAGCGAGCAGGCGCTGCGCCTGCGCCTGTATGATGCCACCGGCCGCCTGATCGCGGATTCGTTTCAGATCGCGGATGAACCCGGCTTCACCTTCGTCGACCCCTCTGGCGAACCGTGGACGATGAAGGCCGCGCGCGAAATCGATCAGGCGATGGATCGCTTGGTGGGTGCCCCGCCGGTGCCGGACTATGTGGAACCGGCCATCGCCACGGCCGATGCCTGGCCGGAAATCCGCGAAGCTCACGATACGGGCAAAGCGGCGGTGCGCCAGCGCCTGGCCCCCGATCGCTCCCCGGTGATCACTGCGGCCGTGCCCTATGGCGAACGCGGCGAAATCCTGCTCACCACCCGCAACGCCCGCGACATCGTGGATCGGGTGCGTGCCGCGCGGCAAACGCTGGCAATCATCGTCGGCGTGGCACTGGCCATCTCGATCCAGCTCTCGCTGTTCCTCGCCCGCACCATCGTCCAGCCGCTGCAGGCGCTGGTTCGCGCCGCCACCCGCGTCCGCTCTGGCCGCGAACGCGAAGTGGTTGTCCCCCGCCTGCCCGAACGCGGCGACGAGATCGGCCTGCTCGCCCGCGCCATTTCCGACATGACCGGAACCTTGCGCCAGCGAATCGACGCGGTCGAAAGCTTCGCCGCCGATGTTGCCCACGAAATCAAGAACCCCCTCGCCAGCCTGCGCAGCGCGATCGAATCCCTCTCGCTGGTCGAAGATCCCGATCTGCGCCGCGAACTGATCCGCATCGCCGCGCATGACGTGAAGCGGATCGATCGCCTGGTCACGGAGATCGCCGACGCCAGCCGGATCGATGCCGAACTGACCCGCACCCACTTCGAGCCGGTAGACATGGCAAAGCTGATCGCCGCCCTCGTCGCCGCGCGGGGAGAACGCGGCGCCGATGGCGACGTCCGCATTACCGTGCGCGGCGACCAGCAGCGCTGCGGCGTTCTGGGCGATCCGGCCCGGCTCGAACGGGTGCTGGTCAACCTGCTGGACAACGCCAGTTCGTTTTCACCGCCCGGTGGCGAAATCTCCATCGTCTTGTCTCGACACGAAGGCACCGTCCGCATCGCGGTGTGTGACCAAGGGCCCGGCATTCCGCCCGAATCCCGCGAAAAGGTGTTCGAGCGTTTTCATTCCGACCGGCCGGAGGGAGAAGACTTCGGCAGCCACAGCGGCCTTGGCCTTGCCATCGCCCGCACCATCATCACCGCCCACGATGGCACCCTCACCGCCACAGACCGCGACGATGGCCATCCCGGCGCCTGCCTCGTGATCGAACTGCCGGAGAATCCATGACCATCCTGCATCAGGCCAGCGCCGTTTCCATCGCCGGACGCGCAGTGCTGATCGAAGGCGAACCCGGCAGCGGCAAATCCAGCCTCGTCCTCGCCCTGCTGGATCGCGGCGCGATCCTCATCGGCGATGATGGCGTCGCGCTCGATCCTGAAAACAGCTGCCTGCTGGCCAGTCCGGCACCGGCGATCGCCGGTTTGCTGGAAATCCGCAACATCGGCCTAGTCCAGCGGGAAACCGTCTCGCACGTGCCGGTGGCGCTGGTCATCCGGCTCGATCCCCAGGCCCCGCGCTTCATCGAAGCTGCCGAGCGAATCGACCGAGCCGGAATCGACCTGCCGCTGGTGCGGCTCTGGCCGGAATCGCCCGTGCTGCACTTGAGGGCAGAAGCCGCACTGGCCCGATACGGCGCCTTCTAGGCCGTTTGGCCGGTTTACTTTGATGCTGGCACACTCCACATCGGCGGAGACATGAGTGCCGATTCATCCCGTCCCCGCCAGCGTTTGTTGCTCGTCACCGGCATGCTTGGCGCCGGCAAAACCACGGCGCTGCGCGTACTCGAAGACCTTGGCTGGGAAGCGATAGACAACTTCCCCATCCGCCTCCTCGAACAACTGGTCGGACAAGAGGGGGAAAACCCCGCAGATCAGCGCCCGCCGCTTGCCGTGGGTTTTGACTCGCGCACCCGCGGGTTCGATCCAAACCGCGTGATCGAACAGGTCAAGCGCCTGTCGGCCCGCTCCGACCTGGAGATCACCACCCTGTTTCTGGATTGTTCGGGCCAGGAACTCGAACGCCGTTACAACGAAACCCGCCGCCGCCACCCCCTTGCCGCCGACATGCCGGCGGCATCAGGCATCGCAGCCGAGCGCGAATTGCTTGAACCACTGCGGCGCTGGGCTGATATCGTGGTTGTCACCACCGATTTCAGCACCAACCATTTGCAGCAGGCAATCCGCGAGAGATTCGCGCCGCAATCGGATCAGAAGCTCACGCTCACCATATCCAGCTTCGGATTTTCCCGCGGCATGCCCCCGGTGGCTGATCTGGTGTTCGACATGCGCTTCCTCGACAATCCGCACTGGGATGAAGCGCTGCGCCCGCAAACGGGCCAGGATGCCGCCGTGGGCGAATATATCCGCCGCGACCCGACCTTTGCGGAAGCATTTACGCGGATCCGCGATCTCCTGCTGTTTCTGCTCCCCTGCTATGAAACGCAGGGCAAAGCTTATGTGCATGTCGCCTTCGGCTGCACTGGCGGGCGGCACCGGTCCGTCTTCACGGCAGAGGAAATGGCCCGGGCCTTGCGCGCCGCCGGTTTTTCGCCCACATTGCTGCATCGCAATCTGGGCTCGCGTGCGGCCGACCTCGTCGAAGGAGGCACGCCATGAGCGGCAGGCTTCCCATCCGGTATCGGTCAGTCTCGCGCCGCGCAGAAGCGGGAACAGAACTTCGGAGCGCATTTTTTCGATGATCGGGTTGATCCTGGTGACGCACGGCAGGCTTGCCGAAGAATTCATTCACGCCATGCAGCACGTAGTTGGCCGGCAGGAAGCCGTTGCCGCCGTATGCATCGGCCCGAACGACGACATGGAGCAGCGGCGCCAGGAAATCGCCGAAGCGATCACTGCGGTCGATAGTGGCGAAGGGGCGATCATCCTCACCGACCTGTTCGGCGGCACCCCATCGAATCTGGCGATCTCGCTGATGCAGCCCGGTCGAGTTGAGGTGATTGCCGGCATCAACCTGCCGATGCTGATCCGTCTCGCCGGGGCCCGCAAGACCATGATCGTCGGGGCAGCCGCGGTGGCGGCGCGCGATGCCGGCCGCAACTACATCACAATAGCAAGCGAATTTCTGGGACAGGACGCCTGAGAGGGGAGAAAACCGAACTTGCCGAACGAAACAGTAGAAATCGTCAACCAGCGCGGTCTTCACGCCCGTGCGAGCGCAAAGTTCGTCAACGCCGTCGCCAAGCTGGATGGCGTGTCAGTGAAGGTCAGCAAGGACGGAACCGCTGCCGATGGCAGCTCCATTCTCGGCCTGATGATGCTAGGCGCAGCCAAGGGCGACAATATCGACATCAGCGTGGAAGGAGCCAGCGCCGAGCAGGTGCTGCTAAAGCTCGTCGGGCTGGTGAAGGACGGTTTTGGCGAGGACTGAGGGTTTGAACCAGCGCCGCCAGATTACCGGGTTTTCCAATCCCACGGTCAAGTTCCTGCGCTCCCTGCGCGAGAAGAAGCACCGCAAGCGCGAAGGCCGTTTCCTGGCCGAAGGCCTGCGCCTGCTGACCGATGCGCGCGAATCCGGCCGACTGCCCGAAATGCTGGTCATGGCGCGTGGCCGCGATGATCATCCGCTGCTCGCCGCACTGGAAGCCGATGTGCTGGCCGCTGGCGGCGAAGTGATCGAAACCGAGGAAGACATCCTCGCCAAGATCACCGGCAAGGATAATCCGCAGGCCGTGGCCGGCGTGTTCGCCGAATTCGACACCTCGCTTGCCGCGGTGGATCGATCCCGCGCCCGCATCTGGCTGGTGGCTCAGGCGCTGCGCGATCCGGGCAATCTCGGCACCATGCTGCGCACCGGCGATGCGGTTGGCGCGGGCGGGCTGATCCTGCTGGATGATTGCGCCGATCCGTTTTCGGTCGAAGCCGTCCGCGCCAGCATGGGGGCGGTATTCACTCAGCAAGTGGCGCAGGCCAGCTGGGCTGAATTCATCGGCTGGCTGCGCCAAGGCAACGGCCAGCTTGTCGCCGCTTCGCTGCGCGATGCCGTGCCATACCGCGGCGCGCCTTACGCCGCGCCATGCTTTCTCATGGTGGGCAACGAATCGCGCGGCCTGCCGGAAGAATACGAAGCCGCGTGCGATCTGCGGGTGACCATGCCGATGAAGGGCCGGGCCGACAGCCTGAACGCCGCGGTCGCGGCCGCAGTTCTCGCCTACGAAGTCCTGGCCGCCTTGGGGGAATGATCCCGGCGCCACGCGGCTTCGGGTTATTCCTGTCCCGCTCGTTCAGCTAATAATCAGATAAGCCGTGCCACAACGGCGCGGGCTATGGTTCGCCTTGCCCACCCCTCCCTTCTCCTTGCCCTCGTCGCGGGCGGCTGCATTGCCGCTCCGACGGGGGGATTTTCTGCCCTCGAAGGCAGCCGCTGGCGCTTTGCCGCGATCGACGGCAGAGCACCGGTCAGCGAAAAAGCCACTCTTTCCTTCGAAAGGGATCGCCTCGGCGCCAACGTCGGATGCAATGGCATGGGAGGATCCTGGCGGGTCGAGCGCGGCCGCCTGATTGCCGGCCCCCTGATCTCCACCCAAATGTGGTGCGAAGGCCGGATGGAGCAGGAACGCGCCGTTTCCGCACTGCTTTCCTCGGCTCCGGAGCTTACCGTGGCCGGCACCCGCATGACCCTGAAGGCCGGCGGGCACTCGGCCCAGCTGGTGCGGGACTGATCCCCTATTCGGCCGCCTCGGCAGCTTCATCCGCCGCGCCGTCGGCGTAACGCGGCAGCGCCTCGACCAGCGCCACTTCCTCGATCTCGCGCTTGCCTATGGCGATTCCCTTGTCGCTGAGCCGCCGACCGGCCGACAGCACATTTCGCTCGAAGCTGCCAACGAACTTGTTGTAATTCTCGACCGCCGAATTCAGCCCTGAGCCCACCCGCTTGAGATGTTCGGACGCCACCCGCAGCCGCTCATACAATTCAGCGCCCGCCTTGCCGATCTCCACCGCCTCGCGGGCAATCGTATCCTGCCGCCACACTTCGGCCACTGTGCGCGCGATGGCGACAAGATTGGTTGGTGTTGCCAGCAACACCTTGTTGCGGAAAGCAAAATCCCACAGTTCCGGATCATGCTCCAACGCGGCGGCCACGAAATGCTCACCCGGCACGAACATCACCACGTAATCAGGCGCCTCGGCAAATTGGCTTTGATAGGATTTCGTTCCAAGCGTCTGGACATGATTGCGCATGGATCGGGCATGTTGGTCCAGCGCCGCCTTGCGCACCGCTTCGTCATTGGCCTCGAACGCCTCCTGATAGGCGTTGAGCGAAACCTTGGCGTCGATGATCAAGCTCTTCTGCCCCGGAATGCGAATGATCGCATCCGGGCGCAACCGGCCCTCCTCGGTGTTGACCGAGTGCTCCGTCACGAAATCGGTATGTTCGGTCAGGCCGCACTGCTCCAGCACGTTCTGCAGTGCCCGTTCGCCCCACCGGCCGCGCGCCTTGGGGGCATTGGTCAGCGAATTGCCCAGCCGCTGCGCCTCGCGCCGGACTTGCTCCTGCCCTGCCCGCAGAGCCTCGATCTGGCCGAACAGCTGACCAAAGGCATCCACCCGCTTGGCCTCAAGGCCAGCCACCTGCTCTTCATAGGACTTGAGCCGCTGCCCCACCGGCGCCAGCAGCGTGGCGATCCGTTCGGCGCTGGCCTTTTCGCTTTCGGAAAAGCGTTCGTGAGCCCTGGCAAGGAAGGTTTCCTGCGCCTTTTCGAGCACCCGGTTGCCCGCGTTCTCGAATTCGCGGCGCAAGCTTTCCTGCGCCTCCAGCATCAACCGCTTCTGCTCTTCAAAATGAGCCGCATTGGCTCGCAGCGTAGCGATCTCGGAGGACAGCCTGACCTGCTCACGCCGCGCTTCTTCCAGCGTAGCCGCCAACTGATCGGCCCGCTGCGCCCGCACGCTGGCGCCTTCCAGATCGACAATGGCGCGGCGGAATTTCTCGTCCAGTTCCCTGGCATCAAGATCGCGCGCGGCAAACCGCTCGCGCCATTGCGCCACCGGTCGAATGCCAAGGAACCAGCCCAAAGCACCGCCTGCGGCAAGACCAAGCAGCAGGGTGAAGAAACTCAGTATCTTCGGGTCCATAGCTCTGTAAACTCCACATTGCGCCGGCAGGATTCCCTGCCGGCGCGCTGTGTTGGACGACGTTCAGCGATAATAACGCCGAAAGTCCGAAAGAGCGTCATCCTCCGACTGAAACCCCAAAGGGGAACAACAGAGAATCGTTCCGTCTACCCTCACGAGCAGCCAGTGTACGCCATCAGCTTGCCAACACAGCGAGTAGAGCCGAGGAATCACGGCCATTCTCCTCTGTGTTGAGGGCTAAATCGCTTTGAAACGTCGCTTGGCCGTCATCGTCGCTGCCAGCGCTATAGCTCGGTGACACTGAGTTCTTATCGAGGGATGCGCTTTACACGAAAGGTCAACTACGGCTCAGATCGGGGCTCCATAACGACATGCAAACAAAGTTTGCACTCCATGTGCCCAATGACATGGAAGCCGCAGAATATCGGAACGGATAACGAACGCAAGTGGAAGACAATGTTCTCCACAACCACCTGCATCAGGCCGCCTTGCGCAGCTTTTCCAGCTTCTTCAGCGCCATGCCGCGCTTCAGGCGCGACAGGTGGTCGATGAACAGCACGCCTTCGAGATGGTCCATCTCATGCTGAATGCAGGTGGCCATCAGGCCTTCCATGGCTTCTTCGTGGGTGGCACCGTCCAGATCCTGCCAGCGTACGCGGACGGCGGAAGGCCGCTCCACCTCGGCAAAGATTTCGGGCACCGACAGGCACCCTTCCTGATAGACGGAATGCTCTTCCGAAGGATCGAGGATCTCGGGATTGATGAACACCCGAGGTTCCTTCTTCGTCGGCTGGTGGTGATGGTGATGGCCATCATGATCGCAGGCAACCGGCTCGGCGTCCGGATCGTCCGGCTGGAGGTCGATCACCAGCACCCGCAGCGGCACGCCCACCTGAATGGCGGCAAGGCCGATGCCGGGTGCATCGTACATCGTCTCGAACATGTCGGCGACAAGCGTCTTCAGCTCGTCGTCAAACACGGTAACGGGCTCGGAGACCTGCTTGAGGCGCTGGTCGGGAACTTCGATGATTTCGCGGATAGCCATGCACGCGCAGATAGGGCCGATGCGCCCCGTTCGCAAGCCGGGGGCGACAGACGATTTGCCCGCGCGAAATCAACCCACCGGCCGGCGCGCGCGCAAGGCCTGCGCCAGGGTGCCTTCGTCCAGATAGTCCAGCTCTCCGCCCACCGGCAGGCCGTGGGCCAGCTGGGTGATCCGCACAGGAAAGCCCTCCAGCCGCTCGGCTAGGTAATGGGCCGTAGTCTGCCCTTCCAGCGTGGCGTTCATGGCCAGCACCACCTCATCGATACCCCCGGCCTCCACCCGCGCCAGCAGCGTGCCGATCGCCAGGTCTTCCGGGCGCACCCCTTCCAGCGCGGAAAGCCTGCCGCCCAGCACATGATAGCGCCCGGTGAACAGCCGCGCCCGGTCCAGCGCCCACAGATCGGCCACATCCTCCACCACGCAGAGCGAGCGGGCATCCCGCCGCGGATCGGCACAGATCGCGCACGGATCAGTCGTATCGACATTGCCGCACACCGCGCATTCCACCAGCGCTTCCTGCACCTGTGCGAGTGCTTCCAGCAGCGCCGGCAGGGCGCTTTCCCGGCGCTTGATCAGCCACAGCACCGCCCGCCGCGCGGAACGGGGGCCAAGGCCCGGCAAGCGCGACAGGGCAGCCGACAGTGTCTCGATCTCTTGCGATGCCATGGCGCGACAGATAGGGACCACGCGCGACAAGGGAAAGCGTCATGCGCATCATCTTCATGGGTACGCCGGATTTTGCGGTGCCAACGCTGGCGGCCCTGGCCGATGCCGGGCACGAAATCGCCTGCGTCTATAGCCAGCCGCCCCGCCCCGGCGGCCGGCGCGGCAAGGAACTGACCCCTTCCCCGGTGCAGCAGGAAGCCGAGCGGCGCGGCTTTCCGGTGCGCCATCCCGTGTCGTTGAAGGATGCGCCAGAACAAGCTGCCTTTGCCGCGCTGGGGACCGATGTCGCGGTGGTTGCCGCCTATGGCCTGATCCTGCCGCAGGCGATTCTCGATGCGCCGGTTCATGGCTGCCTCAACGTCCACGGCTCGCTCCTGCCGCGCTGGCGCGGGGCTGCCCCGGTGCAGCGCGCGATCCTGGCGGGAGACGTGGAGACCGGCGTCGGCATCATGCGGATGGAGCGCGGGCTGGATACCGGCCCGGTCCTGCTCGAAGGCCGCACGGCGATTGACGGAAAGACGGCAGGCGAGCTCACCGACGAACTCGCCGCGATGGGCGCCGCCCTGATGGTCACGGTGCTGGCCGATCTGCCCGCCTTTGCCGAGAAGGCGCAGGGCGATGAAGGCGTCACTTATGCCCACAAGATCGACAAGGCCGAAGCGCGGCTCGATTTCACCCGGCCTGCCGGCGAAGTGGAGCGACAGGTCCGGGCCTTCAATCCCGCGCCGGGTGCGTTCTTCGAACTCGACGGCGAACGCTGGAAAGTACTGGCGGCACAAGTCGTGCCCGGCACCGGCACCCCCGGCACCACGATCGACGATCAGCTTGCCATCGCCTGCGGGCAGGATGCGCTGCGCCCGCTTCTGGTGCAGCGCGCCGGCCGGCCGGTGATGGCCACGGCCGATCTCTTGCGCGGCAGGCCCGTGCCTGCGGGGACACGACTGGCTTGACCCGTTTCGCCCTCACCCTCGAATTCAATGGCGCTGCCTTCATGGGGCTGCAACGGCAGGCCCATGGCCCGTCGGTCCAGCAGGCGGTGGAAGACGCGGTGTTTTCGGTCACGGGCGAGGCGGTCACGCTCCACGCCGCTGGCCGAACAGATGCCGGGGTTCACGCCCGCGCCATGCGGGCCCATGTGGACATCGAAAAAGACCTCGCGCCCTTCCGCCTGATGGAAGCGCTCAATGCGCGGCTGCGCCTTGCCGGAGCGGCAGTTGCCGTTCTCGATTGCATGGAAAAGCCCGACACTTGGCATGCCCGTTTTTCCTGCACCGGCCGGCGCTATCTCTATCGCATCGTCAATCGCCGCGCCCCGCTCACGCTCGATGCCGGGCTGGCGTGGAACGTCAAGCAGCCGCTCGATGCCGATGCCATGCATGAAGCGGCCCAGGCGCTGATCGGCAAGCACGATTTCACCACGTTCCGCTCGAAGCAATGCCAGGCGCAAAGCCCGGTCAAGACGCTCGACTTGCTCACCGTGCGGCGCAAAGGCGGCGAAGTGCTGATCGAAGCGGCGGCCCGCTCGTTCCTGCATCATCAGGTCCGCTCGATGGTCGGCTGCCTCGCGCTGGTCGGCATGGGCCATTGGCCGGTGGAGCGCATGGCCGCAGCGCTGGCGGCGCGCGAGCGGCAGGCGCTAGGCCACAACGCCCCGCCGGAGGGGCTCTACTTCATGCAGGCGATCTACCCCGACGAGGGGTAGACCTTCTTACCCGCGGCCAACCACGCTTTCGGGCAGATCCTGCCCGAACACGCGCTGGTAATATTCGGCCACCAGCATCCGCTCGGTCTCGTCGCACTTGTTGAGGAACGAGAGGCGGAAGGCAAAGCCCGGATCGTTGAAGATCTGGCTGTTCTGTGCCCAGGTAATCACGGTGCGCGGGCTCATCACGGTGGAAATATCGCCGTTGACGAAGCCCTGCCGGGTCAGCTCGGCCACGCGCACCATATTGCCGATGGTCTGGTCCGAAATGCCGGGCACCTTCTTCCCCACGATCTCGGTTTCCACCGCATGGGGCAGGTAATTCAGGCCAACCACCAGGTTCCAGCGGTCCATCTGCCCCTGGTTGATCGCCTGAGTGCCATGATAAAGGCCCGAGGTATCGCCAAGGCCCACCGTGTTGGCCGTGGCAAACAGGCGGAAATAGGGATTGGGCCGGATCACGCGGTTCTGGTCCAGCAAGGTCAGCTTGCCTTCGGTTTCCAGCACGCGCTGAATCACGAACATCACGTCGGGGCGGCCGGCGTCGTATTCGTCGAACACCAGCGCCACCGGGCGCTGCAACGCCCACGGCAGCAGGCCTTCGCGGAATTCGGTCACCTGCAGGCCATCGCGCAGCACGATCGCATCGCGGCCGATCAGGTCGATACGGCTGATGTGGGCATCGAGGTTGATGCGGATGCACGGCCAGTTGAGCCGCGCGGCCACCTGCTCGATGTGAGTCGACTTGCCGGTGCCGTGATAGCCCTGCACCATCACGCGGCGATTGAAGGCAAAGCCGGCCAGGATCGCCAGCGTCGTATCCGGATCGAACACATAGCTGTCGTCACGGTCGGGCACGCGTTCGTCGGCCTTGGAAAAGGCCGGCACTTTCATGTCGATGTCGATCCCGAACGTCTCGCGCACATCCAGTTCAATGTCGGGCGCGGCAAGGATCGTGTTGTCTCGGCTATCGGGCTGCATCTGGCTCATCTCGGTCATCGCCGGGCTGGCCTAGAGGACCATGCGCCGGGCTGCAACCTGCTTTGCAGGCAAGCTTTCGATCTTCCCGCATGGCCCGGCACATGCAACGATGCCGCACGCGCCGGAACGGAACCCCGCCCGCCGCGCTTTGCATGGTACGGGGCCAAAGGGGTATGGGCACAATGGCTGAATACACCTTCTTCACACACCCGATGAGCCGGGGGCAGATCGCCCGCTGGGCCTTGCACGAGGCTGGCGCCGAATACGAACAGGTGCTGGTGGACTGGGCCAGCAAGCCTGCAGCCCTCCTTGCCGCCAACCCGATGGGCAAAGTGCCCACCCTCATTCACCACGCGCTGGATGGCGACCGGGTGGTCACCGAGTGCGCCGCAATCTGCGCCTACCTGGCCGAAGAACACCTTAGCGCAGACCTTTCGCCCCACGAACTGGAACGGGCCGATTATTTCCGCTGGCTGTTCTTCGCCGCCGGCCCGCTGGAACAGGCGCTCACCGCCCGCGCGCTGGGCTTTGAACCCGCCGATGCACGCGCGGAAGGGATGGCGGGCTTCGGCAGCTATGCGCGCACCATCGCCACCCTGGAAAGCCTGTTTGCGGATGGGCGAGCCTGGGTATGCGGAGAACGCTTCACGATGGCCGATGTCTATGTCGGCAGCCATGTCGATTGGGGCCTCACCTTCGGCACCATCCCGCCGCAGGTCGGGTTCGTGGCTTATGCCGAACGCATCCAGGGACGCAGCGGCTACAAGGCCGCCAAGGCAATCGACAATGCCCTCATCACCGAGATGAGGAAATGACCTCGGCGCTGATCTGCACGCCTGAACCGGTTCAGGCAAAAATGCGTGATGTCTTGAGCAGGTTATAGGCCTCCACCACCCCCTGCAGCTTGCCTTCCATGCTGCGGTCGCCGCCGTTGCGATCGGGATGATAGCGGCGCACCAGCTGCGAATAGCGGCTGCGCAAGTCTGTGCGGTCAGCGTCCAGCCCCAGCCCCAGCGTATCGAATGCACGGCGCTCGTCCGGGGTCATCGGCCGGCCATCGGCCCGCTGCTGCTGCGAAGAGAAGGCCCGCGCCCGCTTGCTGATCGCATCCAGCGGATCCTTGAAGTCGGCCCAGCGCGGCGCACTGTCCACCCCGCCCGTGGCGCGAAAGGCGCGCGATTCGCTCTCCCACCCCGCTGCCGGGTGCTGCGCGGCGATGATTTCTTCTGCGGTCATGCCTTCGAACCAGTCATACCCGGCGTTGAACTCGCGCACGTGATCCAGGCAGAACCAGCGGAAATCGCCCGGCCCGTCAAACCCGGAAGCCCGCCGCCCCGGTGCGCGGAATTCGCCCACATCAGTGCAGCCGGGGCGTTCGCACCCCCGCTTCACCCCGCTCACCCGCCCGTGGAACCTGTCGTGTCTCATCGGGTGGCAGATGGTGTTTTTTGGCGTAGAAGGAAAGATATGACCGGACCACTCGCAGCAGAAATCGAACAGCTCCTCTCGGCAGCCTTCGCCCCCACCCGCCTCGCCGTGCTGAACGACAGCGCGAAGCACCACGGCCATGCCGGCGATGATGGCACCGGCGAAAGTCACTTCACCGTGGAAATCGAAAGCGCTGCTTTTGCGGGTGTTTCCCGCCTCCAGCGCCAACGCATGGTCAATGCCGCGCTGGGCGATATTCCCGGTCAGCGCGTTCACGCGCTGGCGATCAAGGCTCGGGCGCCGGGGGAATAAGCCCCTGCTCATCGCTATAGCCAGCGCACCCACGATCCGTGGGCGTGGGCCTCGCCCAGCAGCATCGCCTGCTCGCCCCCCGGCCAGAACCGGACGCGCAATTCGTGGCGAAATGTCTCGCGGTTGGTTTCCAGCGCCAGCCATGCCAGCGGCCGTTCCGCTGTTGCCCGTGCGCCGGCCGCAGCCATCGCCGCCTCGATCCGCGCCCGTCCTTCCGGCGGCAGATATTGCCACACGATGGAATGATAGAGCACGCGGGTCGTGCCGGCCTCCTGCGGCTCGGCCAGCCGGGCCTCCACCCAGTCCGCCGCGTCGGCCCGGTCGATCCGGGGGCGCTTTTCCCCGGCCAGGCGAATGATCGCGTCCAGCCGCTCCAGCCGCTCGGCCATTTCGGCCCAGACATAGGATTTGAGCCGCAGGGCTGCTGCCGGATCGGTCAGGTCGATCGGCGCCCGGTCGCACCCCCGGATGGATTCGATCCGCACCTCGGCGCGGGGCGGCGGCGGCCCCTGCCATTCCGGGCGGATCAGCACCGGCGAATCCGCCGCCCCGGCCTTCACCCCGCCCAGATCATAGGCATAGCGCTCGATCATGGTGTTCGCGCCCGCGCTCGAACCGATCTCCAGCAGTTCGAAACGCGGCCCCAGCCGCTGCGCCAGCCACAGCAACCCGCCCATCAGCGCCGCCGAACGGCCGGCCTCGTTGGTTTGCGGCGGGCCATCGAACCACGGCAGCAGCGCCGCGTCATGGTCGTGCACCACCGCGCCCACGATGGCATCAATCGCCGCCTGATCCCGCACCGTTCCGGCATAGACCGGCGCCAGCCGCGTCTCCGCCCCGCTCAGGTGCAGCCAGTGCAGCCCGCCCGCCAGCCGCAGCGGCATGGCCGATTCCAGCACCTTGCCCTGCCAGTTCGCCATGCGCCGGCCCACGGCAGTGGCCCCGTCCAGCAGGGGCAGCATCGCGGCCACCACATCGCCGGTGATCGGCGCGCCATTGCGCCGGGCGTGTTCTGCCTGCCAGGCAATGCCCTCGGCCGGGTCGGCCGTTTCCATCGAGATCGGCTTTTGCAGGCCTTGTCCTTGCGCCATTCCTTGCCCTTTTTCGCATTGCCGCCTAAGCGGCCCCCATGCCGGTTGAGACCAGACCCCTTACCTTCGCCGTGCCCAAGGGCCGCATCCTCGATGAAGCGCTGCCCCTGATGGCGGCCGCGGGCGTGGTGCCCGATGCAGAGTTCCACGACAAGAAGTCGCGCGCGCTTTCCTTTGCCTGCGAAGGCAGCACGATGCGGATCATCCGCGTGCGCGCCTTCGATGTCGCCACCTTCGTGGCCCACGGTGCGGCCGATGCCGGCATCGTCGGCTCGGATGTGGTCGAAGAATTCGCCTATGCCGATCTCTATGCACCGGTCGATCTCGATATCGGCCACTGCCGCCTCTCGGTTGCCGAACCGGTCGGCGCGGCCGAGCGCGAGGGCGCGGTCAGCCACCTGCGCGTGGCCAGCAAGTATCCCAACCTCACCCGCCGCCATTTTGAGGACAAGGGCATCCAGGCCGAAGTGGTCAAGCTCAACGGCGCGATGGAACTGGCGCCGATGCTCGGCCTGTCCAGCCGGATCGTCGATCTCGTCTCCACCGGCCGCACGCTGAAGGATAATGGCCTGGTCGAAACCAGCGTCATCATGCCGGTCTCGGCCCGCCTGATCGTCAACCGCGCCGCGCTCAAGACCGATGCCCGCGTGGCCGAACTGGTCGAACGCTTCCGCGCGCTCTCCTCGGGCAAGGGAGCCGCCTGATGCTGCGCCTCAACACCCGTGATCCCGGCTTTGAAAAGGCCTTCCGCCGCCTCGTGCGCGATCGGCGCGAAAGCGATGGCGATGTGGCCCGCGACGTGCAGCTCATCCTCGATCAAGTGCGCAATCGCGGCGATGAAGCCCTGGCCGAACTCAGCGCCCGCTTCGATGCCCACACTCTCGTCACCGAAGATGACTGGCGCATCACGCCCGAAGCCTGCCGCGAAGCGTTTGATGCGCTGAAGCCCGATCTGCGCGCCGCGCTCGAACTCGCCGCCCAGCGCATCCGCGCCTATCACGAAGCACAGAAGCCGGAAGACCGCGATTATGTGGATGCCACCGGCATGCGCCTCGGCGTGCACTGGCGTCCCGTCGATGCCGCCGGCCTCTATGTTCCCGGTGGCCGCGCGGCCTATCCGTCGTCGCTACTGATGAACGCGCTGCCGGCCAAGGTCGCCGGCGTCGAACGGCTGGTCGTTGTCACCCCCACGCCCAAGGGGCTGGTCAATCCGCTGGTCCTTGCCGCCGCGCATCTCGCCGGGGTGGATGAAATCTGGCGCGTTGGCGGGGCTCAGGCCATCGGCGCGCTCGCCTATGGCACGCAGCGCATCCGCCCGGTCGATGTCATCACCGGCCCTGGCAATGCCTGGGTGGCTGAAGCCAAGCGCCAGCTTTACGGCGTCGTCGGGATCGACATGGTTGCCGGCCCCAGCGAAATCCTCGTCATCGCCGATGGCCAGAATCCGCCGGAATGGATCGCCGCCGATCTGCTCAGCCAGGCCGAACACGATCCCGCCGCCCAGTCCATCCTGATCACCGATGATCCGGTCTTTGCCGATCAGGTGGCCGATCAGGTCGGGGTCGAACTGGCGCTTTTGCCCACCGCGCGCACCGCCAGCGAATCGTGGAACACCCACGGCGTGATCATCGAAGTCGCCAGCCTCGATGAAGCGCCCGCGCTCGCCAATGCCCTCGCGGCAGAGCATGTTGAGATCGCGGTCGAAGATCCCGAACCGCTGTTCCGCGCCATTCGCCATGCCGGCTCGGTGTTCCTCGGCCGCCACACGCCCGAAGCGATCGGCGATTATCTCGCCGGGCCGAACCACGTTCTGCCCACCGGCCGCCGCGCACGGTTTGCCTCAGGCCTCTCGGTGCTGGATTTCATGAAGCGCACCAGCTTCATTTCCGCCACCGAAGCATCGCTCCATGCCATCGGCGATGCCGCCGTCGCGCTGGCCGAAGCCGAAGGGCTCCCCGCCCATGCCCGTTCCGTCGCCGTGAGGCTTGGTCAATGAAAACTTCCAACAAGGCCCGCGCCGCCGCCCGTCTCGCCGCGGTTCAAGCGCTCTATCAGTTCGAGATGGAGCAGACCCGCCTGCCCACCCTGCTCGACGAATTTCACCGCCACCGCCTGGGGGCAGAGATCGAGGAAGCGCAGTATGCCGAGGCCGAAGTCGCCTTCTTCGACGATGTGGTAACCGGCACGATCGCCCGCCGCGACGAGATCGACGGCCAGATCGCCGCGCGCCTTGCCGAAGGCTGGAAGGTCGAGCGGCTGGACCGCACGATGCTGCAGATCCTGCGCGCCGGCACTTACGAACTGCTCGCCCGCGCCGATGTGCCCACCGGCACGGCGATCGGTGAATACCTCGATGTCGCTCACGCCTTCTTCGATGCCAAGGAAGCCAAGTTCGTGAACGGCGTGCTGGATGCCGTGGCAAAGGCTGTCCGCAGCTGACAGGCGAAGCCGCCTTCATCACCGCCCTGCGCGCGCTGGCAACCACGCCGGCCGCGCGCGGGCTGGCCGATGATTGCGCGGTTCTGGAATTCGGCGGCGAAGCGCTCGTCCTCACGCACGACATGATGGCGCAGGGTATCCATTTCCTGCCCGATCAGGATCCGGCCGATGTGGCGTGGAAACTGGTCGCCACCAATATCTCCGATCTCGCAGCCAAGGGCGCGCAGCCGGTCGGCGTCCTGCTTGGCTACCAGCTAGGCGAAAACGCCGCCGATGCCCGTTTTCTGGCCGGGCTGGCTGAAGCGCTGGCCCATTATGGCGCGCCCTTGCTCGGCGGCGATACGGTGGGCCGATCCGGCCCCCCGGTGCTTGGCCTCACCGCGCTGGGCCGGGCCACGCACCGCCCGGTGCCGTCGCGCTGCGGCGCGCGGCCGGGCGACCGGGTCTGGCTCACCGGCGCGGTTGGCGCGGCCATGGTCGGCCTCGAAGCCCTGCGCGCCGGGCGTGGCGATTCCGCCGCCTATCGCCGCCCCGTGGCCCGCCTGGCCGAAGGCATCGCCCTTGCCCCGCATGTCACTGCGATGATGGACGTTTCCGATGGCCTGCTGCTCGATGCCTCGCGCCTCGCGCAGGCCAGCGGCGTGGCCATCGCGCTGGAAAGCGCCGCCGTCCCCCTCGCCTGCCCGGAAGCCCGCCGCGCGGAAGCCCTGCGCTGGGGCGATGATTACGAACTGCTGTTCACCCTTCCAGCCGGCACCACCCCGCCCGTTCCGGCCACCTGCGTCGGCGCGGTGCTGGAAAACCCCGCCGGCAACTTGCTGATCGATGGCATCCTGCCGGATCGAGAGCAAAAACTGGGCTTCGAACACCGCTAGAACCTTGCTGGCGGATTAACGGTTGCACTTACCGCAATTCATCCATAGCCCTTGGTAATTGAGCGACCCGGCGAAAAAGCCGAGCACTCGGAGAGATGGATTCCACAAGAAGGAGGGGCAGCTCGTGAACCTTGTCACGATAGCTATTGTCCTGGGATTGGTGGCCGTCGTCTACGGCTTCGTAACCAGTCGCCAGGTTCTCGGTGCGCCAGCAGGCACCGAACGCATGCAGGAAATCGCCGCCGCCATCCAGGAGGGCGCCCAAGCCTACCTGAAGCGCCAGTATTCCACGATCGGCGTTGTCGGCGTGGTCGTGGCGGCCATCGTGTTCGCCACGCTGGGTCTGGTCTCGGCGGTCGGCTTCCTGATCGGCGCGGTGCTATCCGGCGTGGCCGGCTTCATCGGCATGAACGTCTCGGTCCGCTCCAACGTCCGCACGGCCGCCGCCGCGCAGCAGGGGCTGCAGGCCGGGCTCACACTCGCGTTCCGCGCCGGCGCGATCACCGGGATGCTGGTGGCCGGGCTGGCCCTCCTCGCCATCGCGGTGTTCTTCTGGCACCTCACCTCCACTGGGCCGCTGGGCCACGGCTTTGCCCCGGATGATCGCATCGTGGTCCAGGCGCTCACCGCGCTGGCCTTCGGTGCCTCGCTGATCTCTATCTTCGCTCGTCTCGGCGGCGGCATCTTCACCAAGGCGGCCGATGTGGGCGCCGATCTGGTCGGCAAGGTCGAAGCCGGCATCCCCGAGGACGATCCCCGCAATCCCGCCGTGATCGCCGACAACGTGGGCGACAACGTCGGCGACTGCGCCGGCATGGCTGCCGACCTGTTCGAGACCTACGTCGTGACCGTGGGCGCAACGATGGTGCTGACCGCGCTGCTGCTCAAGGGTCTGGGCGATGCTCTTGGCGCCATGATGGCGCTGCCGCTGCTGATCGGCGGCGTCTGCATCGTCACCTCGATCATCGGCACCTATTTCGTGAAGCTCGGCTCGTCGAACAACATCATGGGCGCGATGTACAAGGGCTTCCTTGTCACCGCCGTCCTCTCGGTTCCGGCGATTTGGTGGGCGATCAACTATGCCCTCGGCAGCATGGAAACCGAGATCGGCACCACCGGCTATAACGGGCGCATCCTGTTCTATTGCTCGCTGGTCGGCCTGGCCATCACCGGGCTGATCATCTGGATCACGGAATATTACACCGGCACCAATTATCGTCCGGTCCGCTCCATCGCCAAGGCCTCGGAAACCGGCCACGGCACCAACGTGATCCAGGGTCTGGCCATCAGCCTTGAATCCACCGCCCTGCCCACGATCGTGATCGTCGCCGGCATCATCGTCACCTTCAAGCTCGCCGGCCTGATGGGCATTGCCTATGCCGCCACGGCGATGCTCGCGCTGGCCGGCATGGTCGTCGCGCTCGATGCCTATGGTCCGGTCACGGATAATGCCGGCGGCATTGCCGAAATGGCCGGGCTGGACGATTCGGTGCGTGAAAAGACCGACGCGCTCGATGCCGTGGGCAACACCACCAAGGCCGTCACCAAAGGCTATGCCATCGGCTCGGCCGGCCTTGCCGCGCTGGTCCTGTTCGCCGCCTACACGACCGACCTACGGGAATTCTTCCCCGGCCTTGAAGTCAGCTTCAGCCTGGAAAACCCCTATGTCATCGTCGGGCTCCTGCTCGGCGCGCTCTTGCCCTATCTGTTCGGGGCCATGGGAATGACCGCGGTGGGCCGTGCCGCGGGCGATGTGGTCAAGGACGTCCGCGATCAGTTCCGCGAAAATCCGGGCATCATGGCCGGCACCAGCAAGCCCGATTATGCCCGCACGGTGGATCTCGTCACCAAGGCCGCGATCAAAGAAATGATCGTGCCCTCGCTGCTCCCCGTGCTCGCGCCGATCGTGGTTTATTACGTGATCGCCGCCGTGGCGGGGCAGGCCAATGGCTTCGCCGCCCTTGGCGCCTTGCTGCTTGGCGTCATCGTCGGCGGCCTGTTCGTGGCAATTTCCATGACCTCCGGCGGCGGCGCGTGGGATAATGCCAAGAAGTTCATCGAAGATGGCCATCACGGCGGCAAGGGCAGCGAAGCCCACAAGGCCGCAGTTACCGGCGATACCGTCGGCGATCCCTACAAGGACACCGCGGGTCCGGCGGTCAACCCGATGATCAAGATCACCAATATCGTTGCGCTGCTCCTGCTCGCCGCACTGGCGACCCACTAAGCGCCAGCAACGCTTTTAGCGGGACGTCAGATCCCGCGCACCTTCACCCCGCCGGCCTGTCCGGCGGGGTTTTTTCATGCACTCCGGTCTTGAGCCTTGCGCGCAAAGGAAAGGAAATCGTCGGCCGACATTGGCCGCGCGCGATGGAAGCCCTGTACATAGCGGCAGCCTTCCCGCTCGGCGGCTGCTTCCTGCGCCCCGTTCTCCACCCCTTCGGCGATCACTTCCAGTTCCAGCGCGCGCGCCATCGCCACGATCCCGCGCAGCACGGCCAGATCGCGCCGGTCGTGGGCGATCCCCTCGATCATCGAACGGTCGAGCTTCAGGTAATCCAGCGGCAACAGCTTCAGATAACGGAAGTTGCAGAACCCCGCGCCAAAATCATCCAGCGCCATGCGCACCCCGCGCGCCGCCAGCGTGGCCAGCGTGGTGCTCGCCTGTCCGATGTCGGCGATCAGCGCCTGCTCGGTCACCTCCAGCGTCAACTGGTCAGGCGTGAAACCACTGGCAGCGATCCGGGCCGTCGTCGTCTCGGCAAAGTTCGCCGCTGCCAGATCGGCCGACGTCACGTTCAGCGAAAGGCGCACACCTTCCGGCCACTGCGCCGCCAGCGCCAGCGCCTTGGCGGCGATATGCTGGGAAAGCGGGGCCATCTGCTCGGCCCGTTCGGCCAACGCGAACAGCGCGCCGGCCCCGATCTGCCCCAGCCGGGGATGGCGCCAGCGCGCCAGAGCCTCGGCTCCGGTCAACATGCCGTCAGGCAGGCGGAACTGCGGCTGGAACATGATCTCGATCTCGTCGCGGTCGATCGCGCCCAGCAGGTCTGCTTCCAACGCCGCCGCGCTCTGCCCGGGCCGAACCATCGCGCCATCGGCCCACAGCAAACGGCGCCCACTGCCCTTTTCCAACTTTGTCAGCGCCTGGCCCAACCGGTCGAGCAGGGATTCGGCCCCCTCGCCCGGCATCGCCCGCAGCAACGCGATGCGCGGCGCAAGGCGCAGGGTCGCCATGCTGCCGGCGATCGGCCGGGCGATGGCCTCGGCCAATCCCTCACCCAGTAATTCCCAGCGCTCACGGCTCAGCGGCTCGCGGGCCAGCAGCAGAAACACGCCGCCGCCCAGCCGCGCGGCAAACCACGGCCCGTCGAATTCCGCAGCGGCAAAATGCACCAGCCGCGCTGCCGCTTCAGCAATCGCGCCATCGCCGGTCGCCCGCCCATAAGCCAGATTGATCGCCGGAAGGCGCGAAAGGCCCAGCAACAGCCCATGCGCCGGGGCTTCGTCCGACCAAGCATCCAGACGCCGCCGCGCAGCATCCAGGCCGGGCAGGCCGGTCAGCGCATCGCGCGTTTCACCCAGGGTTATGGCCGCTTCGGCATCCATGCACCGGCCATAGCGCCCCAATGTTGCCAAAATATCAACCTTTTTAGCGGCTTTCCTGCCCCGCGTTGCCAAACCCCTCTGGCCACCATACACCCGCCCCGGTGGAGAAGATGATGAAGAAAAGCCGGAGCAAGCTGGCCCTCGTGGCGTCCGAAAGTGCCAAGGCTCAGGCCGGGGCGGCAGCCTTGCGCGAATCCCAGCCCTGGGTCAGCGAAGAAGAAGCCGATGTGGTGGTTGTGCTGGGAGGCGATGGCTTCCTCCTGCACGTTCTCCATCACATGCTGGATACGAACACCGTGAAGCCCTGCTACGGGATGAACCTCGGCACGGTCGGTTTCATGCTCAATCGGAATGGCGGCACCAGGCCGATTGCCGATCGCGTCGCCCGCGCCCGCGAGATCGAGGTGGTCCCCCTCGAAATGGATGCCATCACGCAGGACGGCAGCCACCACCACTTCTATGCCATCAACGAAGTCTCCCTGCTGCGCGAAACCCGCCAATCGGCCAAGCTCGAGGTCACCATCAACGGCAAGGTCAGGATGGCAGAGCTGACCGCCGATGGCATTCTGGTGGCAACGCCGGCCGGTTCCACTGCGTATAACCTCTCGGCCAACGGCCCGATCCTGCCGCTCGGCTCGCGCCTGCTCGCGCTCACCCCGATCAGCCCGTTTCGCCCGCGGCGCTGGAAAGGCGCGATTCTCCCCGAAAGCGCGCGCGTCTCCTTCAAGGTGCGCGAACCCGCCAAGCGCCCGGTCGCCGCTGTGGCCGACCAGAAGGAAGTGAGAGACGTGGCCGAAGTGCACATCACCAGCGCCCGCGACCACAAGCTCACCCTGCTGTTCGACCCCGGCAAGACCCTGGAGGAGCGGATTTTCGCAGAACAGTTCCAAGTATGAAAAAACCCGCGCCAAACGGGTTGCAAAGCCTGAAAGCAGTGATATAGGCGCACCCCTGACCCGGGAAACCGGGCTGCTCCCTGATAGCTCAGCGGTAGAGCTCTCGACTGTTAATCGAGCGGCCGTAGGTTCGAATCCTACTCAGGGAGCCATTTTC
>CAZVHM010000031.1:0-3109 GCA_964627175.1 uncultured Novosphingobium sp.
AGCACCACCACCGTGGCCGCCGACGTGTGGATGCGCCCGCCGCTTTCGGTCACCGGCACGCGCTGCACGCGGTGCACCCCGCTCTCGAACTTCAGCTTGGCGAACACGCCCTGCCCCGAAACGTTGGCCACCACTTCCTTGAAGCCGCCGATCTCGTTGGCGTTGGAGCTCACCACTTCCACCCGCCAGCCCTGCTCGGCGGCAAAGCGCTCGTACATCCGCAGCAGGTCGCCCGCGAACAGCGCCGCCTCGTCCCCGCCGGTGCCGGCGCGGATTTCCAGCATGGCTGGCCGGCTGTCCGCCGTGTCGCGCGGCAGCATGGCAATGGAAAGCGCGCGTTCCGCTTCCGGCAGCTCAGCTTTCAGCCGGGCGATCTCCTCGTCGGCCAGCTCGCGCATGTCCGGATCGTCCAGCGCCGAAAGGCTTTCCAGCTCGCCCCGCATCGCGTGCACCGCCTCGGCCGCGCGTGCCACCGGCTCCAGCTCGGCATAGTCGCGGCTGGCGGCAATGAACTCCTTGCCCTCCAGCGTGCCCGAAGCCAACCGCGCCTCCAGCTCGGCAAAACGCGCGCCAATCTGAGCAAGGCGGGCGTCGGAAACGCTCACGCCTGCTCCGCCGCAAACGCCTCGAAAATGGCATTCACCGCACCCGGCAAGGCGGCCTCGTCCAGCACCTTGAGCGAACGGGTCACTGCGCCATCGCGCACATCGAGCGAAACCAGCGCCGCCGGGTTCATCTTGCGCGCCCGGTCAAACCGCTTGCGCGGGCTGCCCGTGGCCACGATCTCGGCTGCCGCACCGGCCCGGCGGAACCGCGTCACCAGCTCGATCGCCGCTGTTTCCTGCGCCGCGTTCTCGGCCACCACGACCACGTCGGGTGCGGCTTCCGCCTTCTCGCCCACCAGCATCGCCAGCCGCTCGATCCCCGCTGCCCAGCCCACGGCCGGGGTATGCGGCCCGCCCAGCGCCTCGATCAGCCCGTCATAGCGCCCGCCGCCCAGCACCGTGCCCTGCGCGCCCAGCCGCTCGGTCACGAATTCGAACGCGGTGTGGCGGTAATAGTCCAGCCCGCGCACCAGCGCCGGGGCGCGCACGTAATCCACGCCAGCAGCGGCCAGCCCTTCGGTCACCCGGCCGAAAAAGTCCTGCGCCTCGGCCGAAAGGAACGCGTCAATCTTCGGTGCGGTGGCGGTAAACGGCTTGTCGCGCGGATCCTTGGAATCGAGGATGCGCAGCGGGTTCTTTTCCAGCCGCTCCTGCGAATCTTCCGACAGGTCGGCCCGGTGGGCGCGGAAATAATCGATCAGCGCCAGCCGCCAGGCCTCGCGGCTCGGCGCATCGCCCAGCGTGTTGAGATGCAGCGTCACGCCATCGGCAATGCCCAGTTCCTTCAGCAGCTGGTCGGCCATCACCAGCAGTTCCACATCGGCCTGCGGCTCGCCCGCGCCGATCACTTCGGCATCGATCTGGTGGAACTGGCGATAGCGGCCCTTCTGCGGCCGTTCATAGCGAAACAGCGGCCCGTGGGTCGCCACCTTGAGCGGGGCATACTGCTGCCACCCGTCGGTCAGGTAAGCGCGGGCCAGCCCGGCGGTGAATTCCGGCCGCAAGGTCAGCGATTCTCCGCCGCGATCCTCGAAGCTGTACATCTCCTTGGAAACAACGTCGGTCGTCTCGCCCAGGCTGCGGCTGAACACGGCGGTCTTTTCGAACACCGGCATTTCCACCCGGCGGAACCGGTAAAGCCGGCGCACCCTCTCGAAAGTCTCGACCACAAAGGCAAAGGCTTCCGCCTCTGCGCCGAAGATGTCCTGCGTGCCGCGGATCGCCTGGGGTGTCTGAACGCTCATGGGCCGGTCGCTTAGCCGTTTCTCCCCGTGCCGAAAAGGGCAAGGCGGCATCGCCCCGTTGCCAGCCACGCCCTGCCTCTGCATGGTGGGGCGATGAACACCCGCGCCCTGCTCGCGCTCGCGCTTGCCGCCCTGCCCCTGGCGATCCTTCCGGCCCAGCCGCTCGCCGCGGTCACAGCCCCGCTGCCACCCCGCGCGATGCCCACGGCCACGCCCATCGCGCGCACCGTGCCGGATGCCGCCGATGCGCCCTATCCCGGCACCATCGCGATAGAGATCGACGCGACCGACACCCTGCGCGGGCTCTACCGCGTGCGCCAGACCATCCCGGTCGCCCCCGGCAGCCGGCAGCTCACCCTGCTGCTGCCGCAATGGCATCCGGGCAAGCACGGGCCAGCCGGCACGATGGCCGAAATCGTCGATCTGCGCTTTACCCTCGATGGCCGCCCGCTCGCCTGGCGCCGCGATCCGGTGGAAGTCTTCGCCTTCCACGTCGATCTGCCCGAAGGCACCCAGGCGATCACCGCCAGCTTCATCCACACTTCGCCGCTCCAGCCCAGCGAAGGCCGCGTCACCATGTCAGCCGAACTGCTGAACCTGCAGTGGACCGCGATGACGCTCTATCCCGCCGGCCATTATGCCCGGCAGATCCGCGTCCGCCCCACCGTGACCGTGCCGGAAAAGTGGGCAGTGTTCGCCGCACTCGACGGGGCAGAGGAAAGCGCCGCGCCCGCAGGCAAACGCGTCGCTTGGGCGGAAACCGATTATGAAACCCTGATCGATGCCCCGGTGTTCGCGGGGCTTCATGCCGCCCGCTTCGATCTGGGCCACGGGGTCACGCTCGATACGGTGGCCGATGAACCGCGCCTCCTCGCCATGCCGCGCGCCGGCCTTGCCGCCTATCGCGCGCTGGTCGACGAATCACTGGCCCTGTTCGGCGGCCGCCACTTCGATCGCTATCACGTGCTGCTCGGTCTGACCGACCGGATCGGCGGCATCGGCCTGGAACATCTGCGCTCCAGCGAAAACGTCATGGTCCCCACCGCGCTGGTCGATTGGTCGGGCATGGGCTGGGGCCGCAACGTGATCGCTCACGAACTGGCCCATTCCTGGATTGGCAAATACCGCCGCCCCGCCGGCCTGTGGACGCCCGATTTCCGCACCCCGATGCAGGGCAGCCTGCTGTGGGTCTATGAAGGGCAGAACCAGTTCTGGGGTTATGTCCTGGCCGCCCGCTCCGGCATCCAGCCCAGGGAAGTC
>CAZVHM010000031.1:3209-22935 GCA_964627175.1 uncultured Novosphingobium sp.
GATCGTCCGGCGCCGCTGGCCGGGATCGAACAGGGCGGCTATCGCCTCGTCTGGCGCGACGAACCCAATCCTTACGACCGCGGCCGCTTTGCCGATAGCCGCACCCTCAACCTCACCTGGTCGCTCGGCCTCACGCTCGACAAGGAAGGCAAGGTCACCGCCGCGCAATGGGGCAGCCCCGCGTTCGAGGCCGGCATCGTCAACGGGGCGCGGATCACCGGGGTCAACGGCGCGGCCTATACCCCCGAAGCCCTGCGCGCGGCGATCACCGCGGCCAGGGGCGGATCGGCACCCATCCAGCTGCTGGTGCAGCGGGGCGAACGCTACCGCACCGTGCCGATCGATTACCGGGATGGCCTGCGCTATCCGTGGCTCGAACGCCAGCGCGGCAGCAGTCCGGCCGGCCTCGATCTGCTCCTCAGCCCCAGGCGGCACGCGCCATGACCCTCCACCGCCGGATCCACCGAACCATCGGCCGGCATATCGCGCCGCCGCGCTTTCTGGCCTTCCTGATCCTGTTCCCGTTGGCTGGTCTGGCTCATTTCCAACTGTTCCGGCCAGCCGAATGGTCCCGTTCGCTGGCGCTGGGCTTCGATGCGGCCGCGGCGGTGTTTCTTGTCTCGCTCGTCCCGCTGCTGCGTGAACGCGGCGCCGATGCAATCCGCGCCCGCGCCGATACCAACGTGGCCAACCGCTGGGTGGTTCTGGCCATCAGCACCCTCCTGGCGCTGGTCATCATGGCCGCGATTGCCGGCGAACTGCCCGCCGCCCGATCGGGTGACCTGTCCTCCATCGTCCAGCTGGTTCTCACCCTGCTGCTGATCTGGCTCTTCGCCAACGCGGTCTATGCCCTGCATTATGCGCACGATTACTACACCGCCCACTCGGAAGAACGCGGGCGCGATAGAGGCGGCATCATATTTCCCGGCACAGCCGAACCGGGCTACGCCGATTTCGCCTATTTCGCGTTCACACTCGGCATGACCTTCCAGACATCCGATGTGGCGATCACCGCCACCCGCATCCGCGCGGTCGCCCTGCTCCATTCCTTCGGCGCCTTCCTGTTCAGCATGGGGATCATCGCCTTCACGCTCAACGCGCTTGGCGGCGCGGGTTAGGGGCGGTCGATCCGCCCGATCGACCAAGGTCTGGCGTCACGAAATGGACGCGCGCGGTTGCGATGCGGCAAGGGCGCGGCTAAGCGCGCGAATCTCTCCATCCGCGCGGCGCGGGCGCCTGACAGGGCCGGCACCGCCACAGATATAAGGTCCGTCATGCGCATCGAGATGATCCCCATCGGTGAAAATCCGCCCGAATGCCTGAACGTCATCATCGAGGTTCCCCTTGGCGGCGAACCGGTGAAGTACGAATTCGACAAGGCATCCGGCGCGCTCTTCGTGGATCGCATCCTGCACACGCCCATGCGCTATCCGGCCAACTATGGCTTCGTGCCTCACACCCTGTCGCCCGATGGCGATCCGCTCGATGCCCTGGTGATCGCTCGCTCGCCGTTCGTCCCCGGCTCGGTGGTGCGCGCCCGCCCGATCGCGGTGCTCAACCTGGAAGACGAACACGGCGGCGATGAAAAGCTGATCTGCGTTCCCGACGACAAGACCTTCCCCTACTACCGCGATGTCGCCGAAAAGACCGACCTGCCGGAAATCGTGCTCCAGCAGATCGAACACTTCTTCACCCACTACAAGGATCTCGAAGCCGAAAAGTGGGTGCGCGTCGGCAAGTGGGGCGGCGCCGATGATGCCAAGCAGATCATCATCGAGGCGATCGAACGCTACGAAGCCAACAAGGCCAAGTGAGCACATGAAAAAGGGCGGGGCCGCAAACCCCGCCCTTTTCGTTTGAGCAAATTGCCGGCCCTGCGCTCAGTCGCCGGCCACCATCATCCCGTCCACCCGCAAGGTCGGCACGTTCAGCGCGCGGAACCATTCCAGGTCGTTGGCCGGGGTCAGCGCGGCAAACATGTCCAGCAGGTTTCCGGCAATGGTGAACTCGGCCACCGGCCCCGCGATCTCGCCGTTGACAATGCGATAGCCCGAAGCGCCGCGGCTGTAATCGCCCGTCACCCCGTTCACTCCCTGCCCGATCAGCTCGGTCACATAAACGCCGTCGGCAATGTCGGCGATCAACCCCGCAGGGCTGACGCTGCCCGGCGCCATATGGGTGTTCGTGGCAGAAATGCCCGGCGCCCCACCCCCGCCGCGCACCGCGTGACCGGTCGGCCGGCCGCCCAGCTGGCGCGCCGCGGCGCTGTTCATCAGCCACCCGGTCAGCCGCCCGCCGTCCACCAATGCGCTGGCGGCGGTCGGCAATCCCTCCCCGTCAAACGGCTTGGAAAGCGGGCCGCGCAGCCGATGCGGATTGTCCAGAATGGTCACCGCGCTGTCGAACAGCTGGGCCTCGTCCTTGCCCAGCAGGAAGCTCGCCTTGCGGGCGATCGCCGCGCCCGAAATCGCACCCAGAAGGTGGCCAACCAGCGATCCGCCCACCCGCGGATCGAACACCACCGACATCGGCCCACTGGCCAGCTTGCCCGGATTCAGCCGCCGCACGGCGCGGCCGGCGGCGATCTGCCCGATCTCCTCCGGGCTGGCCAGATCGGCCAGGTGGCGGGCCGAACGCCACTCCCAGTCGCGCTGCATTCCTGCGCCCTCGCCCGCCACCACGCTCACCGAAAGCGCATGGCTGCTGGTCTCGTATCCGCCGGAAAAGCCGTGGCTGGTAGCCAGGGCAAACACCCCGCGCCCCGCGCTCGCCCCGCCGCCCTCGCTGTTGGTCACCCCGGCCACGGCGCGGGCTGCGGCTTCCACCGCCTCGGCCCGCTCGCGCAGGGCGGCGGGGCCGGGCTCGGCCGGATCGCAGATATCCAGATCGGGAAAGGGCCCGCGCGCCAGCATGTCCTCTGGGGCCAGCCCGGCATATTCGTCGTCCGGCGCGGCACGGGCCATCGCCACCACCCGCGCCGCCAGCTCGTCCAGCGCCTCGTCGGAAAGGTCGCTCGAACCGATGCTCGCGCTGGCCTTGCCCACGAATACGCGAAGCGACATGTGCTCGCTTTCCGAGCGCTCCACATCTTCCAGCTGGCCCAGCCGCACCTGGATGCTTTCAGAAGCCTCGGCGGAATAGGCGGCATCGGCAGCATCGGCGCCGGCGCGGCGGGCGCGGTCAACAAGGGCGACGGCGCGTTCCTGCGCCTGTGTGGAATTCAGCATACCGCCGATCTAGCGAGCGCAGCGCCCCAGTTAAAGGCCGATCAACCGAAAGATGCCGGCCAACAGCGGCGGCAGGCCCAGCGCAATAGTCCAAACCGCCCCGCATTCGCGGCGAAACTGCCGCTCCAGTCCGGGCGCATCGCCCAGCCGCGCCCAGCGCGCCTCCATCCCCCGGCAGGCCGGAATTACCGCGATCACCAGCAGGCCAAGCCCGGCATAAGGCAGCAGCGAACGCCCGGGCGTGGCCCCCAGCACCCCCAACCCGATCTGCAATACGGTAAAGGCCAGCAGAGCGGCCGCCGCCGTGCTGCCCATCCGTCGCGCCCGCCCGCCCGGTTCGGCCGGCCCCTTCGTCATGCCCGTCCGTCCGGCATGGTCACCGCTTCAGTCGTTGTGTTCGTTCTGCCCACCGGGCCTATAAACACACCGGCCGCACGGGTCGCAAGAAGCGCCATGCATAAAACCTGCCAATTGGCCCGCTGCGGTTCTTTCCCGGCTTGAAGTGGCAGGGATCGAGCCTTAAACCCGGCGCGATGAACGAAGCCGCCCCTTCCGCAGCAAGCGCCGCCACCGCTTCGGGGCCGGCCTCCACCAGCGCGATGCAGCCGATCCCCCAGGGCGGCCTCGAAGTGATCTCGATCGCCAAAAGCTACGATAAACGCGCCGTTCTCACCGATATCTCGCTCTCGGTCGGCAAGGGTGAAGTGCTCGGCCTGCTCGGTCCCAACGGTGCCGGCAAAACCACCTGTTTCTATTCGATCATGGGTCTCGTCCGCCCCGATTCGGGCCGCATCCTGATGGATGGCGTCGATGTCACCACCCTGCCGATGTATCGCCGGGCGATCCTCGGCCTTGGCTATCTGCCGCAGGAAACCTCGATCTTCCGCGGCATGACCGTGGAACAGAACATCGCCTGCGTGCTCGAACTGAACGAGCCGGACCGCGATGTGCGGGCCGAGGAACTGGAACGCCTGCTGCAGGAATTCGGCCTCACCCGGCTGCGCAGCAGTGCGGCCATGGCGCTTTCGGGCGGCGAACGGCGGCGCTGCGAAATCGCCCGCGCGCTGGCCGCCAAACCGTCGATCATGCTGCTCGACGAACCGTTCGCCGGCATCGATCCGCTCTCGATCAGCGATATCCGCCACCTCGTCACCGATCTCAAGCAGCGCGGCATCGGCGTTCTGATCACCGATCACAACGTGCGCGAAACGCTCGATATCGTCGATCGCGCCTGCATCATCTATGGCGGGCAGGTGCTGTTCGCCGGCAGCCCCGAAGCGCTGGTGGCCGATGAAAACGTCCGCCGCCTCTACCTGGGTGAGGGTTTCACGCTGTGATCGCCCTGCCCGGTCACGCTTCATGCGCGACCATGCGGGCCGCGGCCCGCCCGCCTCAAACCAGCAGGCCCTAAGCCCCGGTGGCCCTCGGCCCGCGCCTCGATCTGCGCCAGTCCCAGTCGCTGGTGATGACCCCGCAGCTCCAGCAGGCCATCAAGCTGCTGGCGCTGTCGAACCTCGAAGTCGAAACCTTCATCGGCGAGGCACTGGAAGCCAATCCCCTGCTCGAACTGGGCAGCACCCCGGCCGAAACCGCGCCCGAAGCGGGCGAGGACCAGCGCCGCACCACGCTTGAATCCTCGCCGGTCGATCAACTGATCGGCGAAGGCCGGGCCGACGAGGACCGCCCGCTCGACATCGATCGCACCGCGCTGGATGTGGAGCGCGACACCGGCGATGCGGCCTTCATGGCCGATGCCTCGCGCGGCCCTTCCGGCAGCGGCATGGAAGGCCCCGCGATAGACGAACGCGGCGCCGGCGAACCCACCCTTGCCGAACATCTCCACGCTCAGGTCGGCCCTGCGGCACACGATCCGGCCACCGCCTTCATCGCCCACGCCCTGGTCGATCAGCTTGACGATGCCGGTTATCTGCCCGTGCCGCTGGGCGAAGTGGCCGCCGATCTCGGCGTGCCTATCGCCGCTGCCGAAGCAGCCCTCGCCCTTGTCCAATCACTCGATCCCACCGGCGTCGGCGCCCGCAATCTGGGCGAATGCCTGGCGCTACAGGCGCGCGAAGCGGATCGCTATGATCCCTGCATGGCTCGCCTGCTCGATCATCTCGATCTGCTCGGCCGCGGCGAACTCGCCCGGCTCAAGCGCCTGTGCGGGGTAGACGACGAGGATTTTGCCGAAATGCTGGCCGAACTGCGCGGCTACGATCCCAAGCCGGGCCTGCGCTTTTCGCGCGGCGGCGGCGAACCGGTGGTGCCGGATATCCTCGTGCGCGCCCGGCTCGATGCCAAGGGGCACCATGACGGCTGGCACATCTCGCTCAACCAGGCCACCCTGCCGCGCCTGGTGATCAACCGCAGCTATTATGTGGAAATGCGCGGCGCCTGCGCCGATCGCACCGCGCGGTCATGGCTGTCGGAAAAGCTGGCCGATGCCAACTGGCTGGTCAAGGCGCTGGACCAGCGGCAGAAAACCATCCTCAAGGTCACCGCCGAACTGGTCCGCCAGCAGGATGGCTTTTTCCGCCACGGCGTCTCCCATCTCAAGCCGCTCACCCTGCGCACCGTGGCCGAAGCGATCGGGATGCACGAATCCACCGTCAGCCGCGTCACCGCCAACAAATATCTGAACTGCGAACGTGGCACGTTCGAGCTGAAGTATTTCTTCACCTCGGGCGTGGCCCGTGTCGGCGCCGCGGGCGGCGATGGCGAAGGGGCCGCCTCGGCCGAAGCAGTCAAGGCCGCGATCCGCCAGCTGATCGATGCCGAAGATCCCAAGGCCGTCCTGTCAGACGATACCCTGGTCGATCTGCTCAAGCAAAAAGGCTTCGACCTCGCCCGCCGCACCGTGGCCAAATACCGCGAGGCGATCGGCATCGGCAGTTCGGTCCAGCGCCGCCGCCAGAAGGCGCTGGCCGGCATTCGCTAACTGTTGCGGCGCGTGCCGGGTCAGACCGCGCCGCAACAGGCAGGGGCAAAGTCAGGCCTCAATCCCCATCCAGCAAGTTCCCCAGCCCGCCCAGCACCGAACCTTCGCCCCGGTTCTGCCCGCCATAAGGCATGGCGGTGGCGATCACCCGTCCGGCCAGCCGGGCAAACGGCAGGGACTGGATCCACACCTTGCCCGGCCCGCGCAGCCGCGCAAAGAACACGCCCTCGCCGCCAAAAATCATCGATTTCACGCCGCCCGCGCTGATCAGGTCGAAATCGACACCGGCGGTAAACGCCGCCACGCAGCCGGTATCCACATGGATTTCCTCGCCCGGGGCCAGCGTCCGTTCCACCACCGTGCCGCCCATCTGCACGAACACCCAGCCATCGCCATCCAGCCGCTGCATGATGAAGCCTTCGCCGCCAAACAGCCCGGTCATCACCCGGCGCTGGAAGTGGATGCCCATCTGCACCCCGCGCGCAGCGCACAGGAAGGCATCCTTCTGGCAGATCAGCGTGCCGCCCACGCTATCCAGCTTGAGCGGCACGATCGCCCCCGGCACTGGCGCGGAAAAGGCCACGCGCGCCTTGCCCTGCTCGCCCTGATGGGTGAACACCGTGGTGAACAGGCTTTCGCCCGTCACCAGCCGCTTCCCCGCGCCCAGCAGCTTGCCCATGAAGCCGCCTTCCGCACCGCGGCCATCGCCGAACACGGTGGCCATGCCGACGGACGCATCCTTCCACACCATCGCCCCGGCTTCGGCCACCGCGCTCTCGCCCGGATCAAGCTCGATCTCGACGAACTGCAGCTCCTGCCCCTTGATGGAGAAGTCGATATCGTCGGCAAGATTAGGGTTGCGGGCGTGCGACCATGGGTTGTTGGCCATGCGGGGTCTCTCCGATAGGGTTGCAGTGTGAATGCAAACGCGTTGCAGTGGGCGCGGGGAATAGCCCGGTCAGGCTTCCAGTTCCACATCCCAGTAAAGCCAGTCGCGCCAGGTTTCGTGCAGGTAATTCGGCGGAAAACCGCGCCCGCGCTCCTGCAGGTGCCAGTTGGTCGGGCGGATCGGCTGCACCAGCAGGGGCATGTTCGCCTGCTGCGGGGTGCGCCCGCCCTTTTTCAGGTTGCAGGGCGAACAAGCGGTCGCCACGTTCTCCCAGCTGGTCTTGCCGCCCAGCCGGCGCGGCACCACGTGATCGAAGGTCAGCGTGTGCGGCGATCCGCAATACTGGCAGGAAAACCGGTCGCGCAGGAACACGTTGAAGCGCGTAAATGCCGGAAATTCGCTGGGTTTCACATATTGGCGCAGCGCGATGACCGATGGGATGCGCAAGGCCTGGGTGGGCGAATGCACCTCGCGCTCATAGCTGGCCACGATGTCCACGCGCTCCAGAAACACCGCCTTCACCGCCGTCTGCCACGGCCACAGGCTCAGCGGATAATAGGAAAGCGGCGTATAATCAGCATTGAGCACCAGCGCAGGGCAATTCGAAAGGTGCCGAGAGGGATCCTCCTCCACGCTGCGGAACCGGCCCGCGCGTTCGATCAGCTCGCTCTTGAGCATGACCCCTGTTCGCACGGCGGTATGACGTTTTCACGACAGCGCATGGAAGGAAATCAGCACTTGCGCGCGCGCCGGTCAACCCGCCACGTAATCGCCTATCCACAAGTGGGCGCAAACGGGGCTATGCCTGTCCGGTGATCCGCACCCGCTTCGCCCCCAGCCCCAACGGCCCGCTGCACCTTGGCCATGCCTATGCCGCCATCGTGGCCCACGATCTGGCCCGGGCGCGGGGCGGGCAATTCCTGCTGCGAATCGAGGATATCGACGGCGAACGCAGCCGCGCCGATCTTGCCGCCGAGTTCCTGGCCGATCTGGCCTGGCTGGGGTTGACCTGGGATGGCCCGGTGGTGCGGCAGTCGGCGCGCCTTGGCAGCTATGCTGCCGCGGCCGAGCGCCTGAAAGCCCTGGGCCTGCTTTATCCCTGCCGCTGCACCCGCGCCGAAATCGCCGCAGCGGCCACTGCCAGCGGCCCCGACGGCCCGATCTATCCCGGCACCTGCCGCAATCACCCGGTCGATCCCGAAGGCGCGGCATGGCGGCTCGACATGGCCCGCGCGCTAGCCGCTACCGGTCCTTTGACATGGACCGACGAACTGGCCGGCATCCAGCAGGCTCGCCCGAACCTGTTCGGCGATGTCGTGCTGGTCCGCAAGGATGCGCCGGCCAGCTATCACCTTGCCGCCACGCTCGACGATGCCGCCGACGGGATCACTCTGGTTACCCGCGGGGCAGACCTGTTCGCCGCCACCCATGTCCATCGCCTGCTTCAGGCCCTGCTCGGGCTGCCCGTGCCCACCTGGCACCATCACGGGCTGTTGACCGAGGCCGATGGCCGCAAACTCGCCAAGCGCCGCAATGCCCCATCGCTGGCGGATCGCCGCCGCGCCGGAGAGGATGGCCCTGCCCTGGCGAACAGCTTGCGCGAGGGCCGTTTCCCCGCTGGTATTTCGCTCTCCCCGGTCCTACATGGTGCTCCATGACCTACATCCTCGTTCCCGTGATCGTCGTCCTGATGGCCATGGTCGTCTTCAGCCTGGTGAAGGGCATCATGGCCTTCCTGAAAAGCACCAGGACGGACCTCGACCGCGAGGGCACCGGGGCAACCGAAATGCAGTTGCTGCAGAACAAGATGATGTTCGCCCGCATCACGTATCAGGCTGCGGCCGTGGTGGTGGTGGGCGTGCTGCTGGCACTCGCCAAGTCCTGATTTGGTCAAGCTCAACCGCATCTATACGCGCACCGGCGATGATGGCACCACCGGCCTGGTGGATGGCTCGCGCTGCGCGAAACATGCCCCGCGCATGGAAGCGATCGGCGCCGTCGATGAAGCCAACAGCGCCTTGGGGCTGGCCACGGTCGCCCTGGCGCAAGGCCCGCTTCACGCCGAACTGACCCGCATCGCCAACGACCTGTTCGATCTGGGGGCCGATCTTGCCACTCCAGGGGCTGACTTTGCCCCATCGGCCATGTCGCTGAGGATGACCGCAGCGCAAACCGTGTGGCTGGAACAGGCAATGGATCGTCACAACGCGGCGTTGCCGGCGCTCACCAGCTTCATCCTGCCCGGCGGCAGCGAAGCGGCGGCCCGCGTTCATGTGGCCCGCGCCGCCGTGCGCCGGGCAGAACGCTGCATCGTGGCGCTGGCCGCGGCAGAGCCGGTCAATCCGGCCGCGCTCACCTATATCAACCGTCTGTCGGACTATCTGTTTGTCCTTGCCCGCGCGATCAACGCGCAAGGGTCGGGCGATGTGCTCTGGGTTCCGGGAGCCAATCGCTAGCCAAGCGGCGCTGCCCACGCTAATCAGCCATGCTGCAATTGCGAAGGAAGCATGACATGGCGACGATCGGGATCATCGGTGCGGGGCAGATGGGCTCCGGTATCGCGCAAACAGCCGCCAGTTTCGGCCACCGCGTCCTCCTCTCCGACGTCTCGCTCGATCTGGCGCAGAAAGCCACGGACCGGATCGGCAAGAATCTTGCCCGGCTGGTGGAAAAGGAAAAGATCGCCGCTGCCGATGCTGCCGCGACGCTGGATCGGATCGTGCCGGTGGGCGAATATGCGCCGATGGCCGAAGCCGCCTTCATCATCGAGGCGGCGACCGAGCGGGAAGACATCAAGCTGCGGATTTTCGAGGCGGCAGCCCCGGTGCTGGCCCCCGATGCAATCCTTGCTTCCAACACCAGTTCGATCCCGATCACCCGCATGGCCGCCCAGGTAGCCGACCCGGCCCGCTTCATCGGGCTGCACTTCTTCAACCCCGTGCCGCTGATGAAGCTGATCGAGATCATCCCCGGCCTTGCCACCGCACCCGCCACGGTGGAACGGACCCGCGCCTTTGCCGAAAGCCTGGGCAAGGAGATCGTGCAAAGCCAGGACGAACCGGGCTTCGTGGTCAACCGCATCCTCCTGCCGATGATCAACGAGGCCATCGTGGTGCTGGGCGCTGGCACTGCCTCGATCGCGGATATCGACAAGGGCATCCAGCTTGGCCTCAACCATCCGATGGGCCCGCTGACGCTGGCCGATTTCATCGGGCTGGATACCTGCCTGGAAATCATCCGCATCCTGTTCGCCAGCACGGGCGATGCGCGATATCGCCCCGCCCCGCTGCTAGTGAAATACGTCGAAGCCGGCTGGCTGGGCCGCAAGACCGGGCGCGGCTTCTATGATTATTCCGGCGAGGCGCCCGTTCCCACACGCTAGCGGGAACCGGCGGGCATGGCATTCGCTTGTTCGGGCAGGAGCTCTGCACAAGGAATGCGCCATGCCCAAGGATCGTGAACAGATCGCGCCTGAAACCCACAATTCCGAACAGGAAGACGAAAGCACCCAGGCCCAGAGCGTGGCGGAAGAGGCGCTGGGCCGCGCCTCCAGCGGCATCGGGGCCGAACCCACGGAAAAGGTCAAGAGCGGCAACGAGGGCGACAACGTACAGGACCTGGTCGATCACATGAAGCAGATGGAAACCAGCGGCCGAATCGACATGAGCGCCTTTGCCGGCGAACGGAACGACGACGACGAAGAAGGCAGCTTTGGCACGGCCGCCAAGGAGGAATGATCAGCCGCCTTGCACCCGCCGGGTCAATTCGGGCGGGAAATCCGGGCCAACCGGGCCGGGGGGATAGATCGTTCCGGCCGCTGCCTCCACTGCCGGTTGCACAGGCGGCCGGGCAGCTGGGCGAACGGTAATGGGTGCTGCCGGTTCGGCGCTGTCTTCGGCAAACCAGCTGCCCGCCGATGGCGCGGGCGTTTGCGCCGCCCCAGCCTCGGGTGCTGCGAGCGCATCGTTTTCCTCCGACGCGACCGAGCCGCCAAGCCCGCTCGGATCGGCCACCAGCACGGCTACCACCAGCAACCCGGCAGCGCCCATTGCGGTCTTGCGCACATCAGACAGCAGCCCGCCCATCAAAACCAGCCCGCCAGCGCGCGCCGACAGGCGGAGAATGGGTGCAAACACAAACCGGGCATGATTGCGCCGACCTAGCTGGCCGCAGTTAACGAAGCGCGAAATGCGCCCTCCGTCAGTCTGCGGCCTGCCGCTTCAATTCATAAAGCAGGTCCAGCGCCTCGCGCGGCGACAGCGCATCGAGATCGAGCGAGGCGAGCCGCTCGCGCAGGGCATCCGCCTCCTCGACTGCAGCCTCGAACGCAGCGGCGAACAACGGCAGATCGCCCAGCCCCGCGCCAAGGCCGCCGGTTTCGGCGCGGCCCTTCTCCAGCTTGTCCAGCACGGTGCGAGCACGGGCCAGCACCGGCCCCGGCACGCCGGCCAGCCGCGCCACGGCCAGGCCATAGGAACGGTCCGCCGGCCCATCGGCCAGTTCGTGCAGCAGCACCAGATCGCCCTTCCATTCCCGCGCGCGAACATGGTGCAGCGAAAGCGCCTCGCAGCTTTCCGCCAGCCGTGAAAGCTCGTGATAATGGGTGGCAAACAGGCAGCGGCAGCGGTTCACCCCATGCACCGCCTCGGCCACCGCCCAGGCCAGCGCCAGCCCGTCATAAGTCGATGTGCCGCGGCCCACTTCATCAAGGATGACAAAGCTGCGCTCGGTCGCCTGGCTGAGGATGGCCGCCGTCTCGACCATTTCGACCATGAAGGTGGACCGGCCACGGGCCAGGTTGTCGGCTGCGCCCACCCGGCTGAACAGGCGATCGACCAGCCCCACCGTGGCGCTGGCCGCCGGCACGAAGCTGCCCGCCTGCGCCAGCAGCACGATCAGCGCATTCTGGCGCAGGAAGGTGGATTTACCACCCATGTTCGGCCCACCGATCAGCCACAGCCGGTCTTCCGGGGCAAGCCGGCAATCGTTGGCCACGAACCGTTCGCCGCGCGCCGCCAGCGCGCTTTCCACCACCGGGTGGCGCCCGCCGGCAATTTCCAGGCAAGGCCGATCCACCACCTGCGGGCGGCTCCACAGGCCTTCGGCGGCACGTTCGGCCAGGCCTGCCGCCACATCGATCCGGGCCAGCGCTGCCGCGGTTTCGGCAATGGCCGTGGCCGATGCGATCGCCTCTGCCACCAGCGTTTCAAAATGCGCTTCCTCAGCGGCCAGGGCATGGCCGCCCGCCTCGCCGATCCGACTCGCCTCCTCGTGCAGGGCCAGTGCATTGAAGCGCACCGCACCGGCCATGGTCTGGCGATGGGTAAAGCCGCTGTCGGGCGCCATCAACCGGTCGGCATGTTTGGCCGGAACCTCGATGAAATAGCCCAGCACGCCGTTATGGCGGATCTTGAGCGCGGCGATCCCCGTCTCGTCGCGGTATTTCGCTTCCAGCGCGGCAATCGCGCGGCGGGCATTGCCAGCGGTCTGGCGCAGGGCATCCAGCGCGTGATCATAGCCTTCGGCAATGAAGCCGCCCTGGGCGCGTTCGGTTGGCGGGCTGGCCACCAGCGCACGGGCATAGTGATCGACCAGCGCGCCATGCCCGCCCAGCGCGGGCAAGAGCGTATCCAGCAGCGCCGGGCGATCGGCGCGGCGCAACAGATAGTCACGCAGCCGCCGCGCTTCGGCCAGGCCGTCGCGCAGCTGGCCCAGATCGCGCGGCGAACCGCGCCCGGCCACTACCCGGCCAAGCGCGCGGCCCACATCGGGCAAGGCCCGCAACACCGCGCGCAGATCGCCGCGCAGCAGTGGGTCGTCGTGCAGCCACTCCACTAGATCGAGCCGGGCGGAAATCATCGCCTCGTCGGTCAACGGGGCGGCAAGGTCTTCGGCCAGCTGGCGAGCACCCGCGCCGGTCACGCAGCGGTCCACCGCCTCGCACAGGCTGCCCTTGCGCCCGCCGCCACTGGCTTCCAGAATCTCCAGGCTGGCGCGCGTTGCCTCGTCCATCAGCAGATGCGCCGCCCCGCTGCGCGCCACCGGCGGCAGCAGCAGCGGCAGCTTGCCGCGCCCCACGTGATCGAGATAGGCGATCAGGCCCGATGCTGCCGCCAGCATGGCCCGCGTAAACGCGCCAAAACCATCCAGCGTGGCCACGCCATGCACCAGGCACAGCCGCTCCTGCCCGCCATCGCTCTGAAACTCGCGCACCGGGCGGGCGATGCCTTCCGGCGGCGCGGCGTCCCAGCCGTCGGGGCACACCAGTTCGCTTGCCCCCAGCCGGGCCAGTGCGGCGGCCATCTGGTCGGGCGCGCATTCCTCCAATTCCATCCGGCCGATGGAAATGTCGCAGGCGGCAATCCCCACCGCGCCGCGCACCTCGCACACCGCCGCCAGCACATTGGCACGGCGCGGCTCCAGCAAGGCTTCCTCGGTCAGCGTGCCGGCGGTCACGAAGCGCACGATATCGCGCGCCACCAGCGCCTTCGATCCGCCGCGCTTTTTCGCTTCTTCCGGCGTTTCGACCTGTTCGGCAATCGCCACCCGGCAGCCGGCGCGGATCAGCCGGGCCAGATAGCTTTCGGCCGAATGGACCGGCACCCCGCACATCGGGATCGGCTGGCCTTGATGTTCGCCCCGGCTGGTCAGCGCGATATCCAGCACTTGTGCAGCGGTGCGGGCATCATCGAAGAACAGTTCGAAGAAATCGCCCATGCGGTAGAACAGCAGGCAATCTTCGGCCTGCGCCTTGAGCGCCAGATATTGCGCCATCATCGGAGTCGGGGCGGATGCGGGGGCGTTCATCGCGCATGCCTAGCGTGTGAATCCCCGATTCGGGAGGGCAGCCTGCACAGCTTTCCCCTATCGTCTTGAGCGCAACCGGGTTAGTGGCAAGTGACCATAGCCGGAGGGAACATCTTAAGTGACCGATGAAAGCAACGTCCGCTTCACCGAACGTGAAGCGCTGTTTTACCACAGCACGATCCGCCCGGGTAAGATCGAGATCATCGCCTCCAAGCCGATGGCCACCCAGCGCGATCTCTCCCTGGCTTATTCGCCGGGCGTTGCAGTCCCCGTCCGCGCCATCGCCGACGATCCATCCGCAGCTTACGATTATACCGCCAAGGGCAACCTCGTCGCGGTGATCTCCAACGGCACGGCCATTCTCGGCATGGGCAACCTTGGCGCGGTGGCATCGAAGCCGGTGATGGAAGGCAAGGCCGTGCTGTTCAAGCGCTTTGCCGACGTCGATTCGATCGACCTCGAAGTGGCGACCGAGGATCCCGAAGCCTTCATCGAGGCGGTGGCCCTGCTCGAACCCAGCTTTGGCGGGATCAACCTGGAAGATATCCGCGCGCCGGAATGCTTCATCATCGAACAGGCACTGCGTGACCGGCTGAAGATCCCGGTCATGCACGATGACCAGCACGGCACGGCGATCATCTCGGCCGCCGGCCTGCTCAATGCCTGCCACCTGACCGGGCGCAAGCTCGAAGACGTGCGGGTCGTGGTCAATGGCGCAGGTGCGGCGGCCATCGCTTGCACCGCCCTGATCAAGGCAATGGGCGTCAAGCCCGGCAACGTGACCATGTGCGATCGCTCCGGCGTGATCTACAAGGGTCGCACCGAATCCATGGACCAGTGGAAAAGCGCCCACGCGGTCGATACCGAAGCGCGCGACCTGGAACAGGCGCTGGTCGGCGCCGATATCTTCCTCGGCCTTTCCGCCGCCGATGCGCTGAAGCCCGAATGGGTCAAGACCATGGCCCCCCAGCCGATCATCTTCGCGATGGCCAATCCCGATCCGGAAATCACCCCGCCAGCGGCCAAGGCTGTGCGCCCGGACTGCATCGTGGCCACCGGCCGGTCGGACTATCCGAACCAGGTCAACAACGTGCTGGGCTTCCCGTTCATCTTCCGCGGTGCGCTGGATGTGCGGGCCACCGCCATCAACGAGGAAATGAAGATCGCCGCCGCCCGCGCCATTGCCGAGCTGGCGCGCGAACAGGTGCCCGAAGAAGTGGCCGCCGCCTATGGCAAGAACCACCAGTTCGGGCTGGATTACATCATCCCCGCCCCGTTCGATCCACGCCTGATGGAAGTCGTCTCCTCGGCCGTGGCCAAGGCGGCGATGGATACCGGCGTGGCGCAAAAGCCGATCGAGGATTTCGAAGCCTATCGGCTCAGCCTCAAGGGCCGGCTCAACCCCACCACCTCGGTGCTCACCAACGTCTATAACCAGGTCAAGGAAAACCCCAAGCGGGTGATCTTTGCCGAGGCCGAGAACGAAGTGGTGCTGCGCGCGGCGATCCAGTTCCGCGATTTTGGCTATGGCACCCCGGTGCTGGTCGGCCGCACCCAGGCCGTGCTGGACAAGCTGGCCGAACTGGGCGTGGGCCAGCCGGAAAGCTACGAGATCTACAATTCAGCCACCTCGCCGCTGGTCGGCCAGATGGTGGATTACCTTTATGCGCGCCTGCAGCGCCGCGGCTTCCTCGAACGCGACGTGCGGCGGATGGTCAACCAGGATCGTAACGTGTTCGCCTCGCTGCTATTGGCGCTGGGCCACGGCGATGCGCTGATTTCGGGCATGACCCGCACCTTCGCGCAAACCATCAAGGAAGTGCGTCAGGTGCTTGATCCCAAGCCGGGCCACACCCCGTTTGGCGTGCACATGATGGTAGCGAAGAACTACACCGTGTTCCTGGCCGACACGACCATCAACGAGCGGCCATCCGCCGAACAGCTGGCCTATATCGCGATGGAAACCGCCGCCGTTGCCCGCCGCATGGGCCATGAACCGCGCGTGGCGTTCCTCTCGTTCTCCACCTTCGGCAACCCGATGGGCAAGTGGGTGGAGCCGATCCGCGGCGCAGTGTCGATTCTTGACGAACTGCAGCCCGGCTTCGAATACGAAGGCGAAATGGCGCCCGACGTTGCGCTCAACCCCAAGGTGGCCGAGCATTACCCGTTCAGCCGCCTGTCCGGCCCGGCCAACGTGCTGATCATGCCCGGCCTGCAATCGGCCAACATCTCGGCCAAGCTGCTGCGCGAACTGGCTGGCAACGCGGTGATCGGGCCGATGATGCTGGGCATGGAAAAGCCTGTGCAGATCGCCCCGATGACCGCTCTGGCCCCCGATATCCTGACCCTCGCAGTCCTCGCCGCCGCCGGTGTCGTGAGCTGAAACTGACCGGGCAGGGCAGGCCGCACAGGCCCGCCCTGCCCCTTTCTATTCGCTTGCCAGCGCGCCAAACGCCGCCTAGGCGAACCTTGTCATCTGGGGAGTAGCCAGCCGCCGGGCTTCCGGCGGGCCGATGCGTCAACATACTCGGTCGAGAGACCGTGGCGCACCGGGGGCGGATCATCCGCCCGGGCGAGACCAATGGCATCGCGCTTCCGTCCGGCCGGGCGGGTGGCGGGATGCTGTTGTGCTTTCGTCGATCGCCCGGCCCCGGAGTATCTGCCTTGGAAGCCCTGCTTACCTCTACCGCGGTGGTCGCCCTTGCCGAAATCGGCGACAAGACCCAGCTGCTTGCCATCCTGCTGGCCACCCGCTTTCGCCGCCCGTGGCCGATCGTTGCCGGCATCCTCGTCGCCACGCTCGCCAATCACTTTCTGGCTGCCCTGGTCGGCCAGCAGATCGGCGCCTTCCTTAACGCGGAATGGTTCCGCTACACCATCGCCGCCTCGTTCATCGCGATGGCGGCATGGACCCTGGTACCCGACAAGCTGGACGATGAAGAAGCCCCGCCGCCGGCTCGATTCGGCGTGTTCGTGGCCACCGTCGTCGCCTTCTTCATCGTGGAAATGGGCGACAAGACCCAGGTTGCCACCGTCGCCCTCGGCGCGCGCTATCTCGATGCGTTCTGGGTTACGGCCGGGACTACGCTGGGGATGATGATCGCCAATGTGCCGGCCGTGTTCCTGGGCGAAGAACTGGTCAAGAAGGTGCCGCTCAACGTGGTGCGGATCATTGCCGCCCTGCTTTTCCTGGCCATTGGCCTGTGGGTTCTGGCGCAAACGGCCGGATTGGTCTGATCCTGCCCGCGGCTTCCTCCCCCGCGGGGGGAGGGAGCCCGGCCTACTTGCGCCGATAGCGGAAGTACCACACCTCGGCCCTATATTCTTGTAATATGTTGATATTAAATGATAAAATTGAATAATTAGGGTGTTGTGATCTCGATTGGCAATCACGGGGTAATCACGCGGCATCATTCCGGCCTTGGGGGGAATATCTCGATCAAAACCTGAGACGATCCTTCAACCGCCACCCACAGGTCCGGATCAGGAACGATCTGCACTCCCGCATCGAGCAGTTGGCTTGAGAGTGCGGCAGCTTGCGGAAGCGCACTCGAGGCATCCGAAGTGTCGGGCAGCGATGTCCTGACCCGCTTCACCCCCCAACGTTCGATGGCCCATAGCGCCAACTCCGGTGAGACTGCCTCGGGAGTCTGGTCGTCGCCTATCCGAACGATAAGTCTTGGAGTGACGGGGGGCGAAACCCGGACGGTCCAAGGCTCCGACTGCTCATTGGCAATGGCTTCTGCCTTGCGGTAATCCTGCAGCCTCCAGCCCGGTGCGGTGGCAGGTACGACCTCGACCACGCGCTCCGCACGGTTGGTCCACACAGCCTGAAGCGGTAGGCCAATCGCAGATCGAATGCGATCGAGTGGCGCCACATCCGCGGCAATACCCGCACGGGTCCGCTCCATCGCTGCATCGACCAGCGCACGCGTCTGAGCCGGAATGTCGGCCGCAAGCACCTGTTGCAGATTGAGTTCGAACTCTTCACCAAGCCGTTCTTGCAGCACTTGCTTGAACTGGCTTTCGCCATCGGTGAGATAGTCTGGCGTGATTATGACGGCATCGATCTGCAAGCCGCCGAACAATGGCTGGCGGATATCCATCTGTGCGATTCGTGCATTGCCGAAATCAAAAACCGAGTTCGCCGTAGCGATTACGGCAGACCGGGCACGCGCTTCGGTCACAATGGCGCGCAAACTTATCGCAAGGGGCGTGGCGAGCGCGGCAATGCATAGCACGGTTATCGTGATATAGCCGGCCGTCCATTCCACCCGATGTCGCGGCCGTGCCGCGCCGCTGAGCCGAGCCACAACGGCGAAGGCAAAGGCAATCGCCGCCAGGTTCGTCAGAAACAGCAGAGTAGCGCCCAAGGCGAAAACCGGCTGCATCACGGCAATGCCGTAACCAACTGTGGCGAGTGGAGGCATCAGCGCTGTCGCGATCGCGACCCCGATGGCCGTGCCGCCCTTCTGGCGTACCGTCGCATAGCCACCAGCAATACCTGACAAAAGAGCGACAGCGAGGTCAAGCAAGGTGGGCTGTGTGCGTGCGATGATTTCGGGCGTCGCGTCCCGAATAGGGCTTATCAGGGTCAACAGGATGGCCGTGAGAATGCCAAGCGCGGCGCCTACGATTACGACCCGCGCCGAATCCCGGATCCAGTGGCCATCCAGGGACGCAAATCCGAAGCCGAGAGAAGCGATCGGCGCCATTAGTGGCGATACCAGCATGGCACCGATTACCACTGCGGTGGACGATTGCAGCAAACCCAGGATCGCGATGCCTGCTGAAAGCACGCACATCAGCATGTAGCCGCTGGTAAGCGCACCCTCGGCCCGGATCATGCCGCGCAGGTCGGCACCGGGATCGCCGCGCATGTTGGGCAAGAGCAGCGCACGCGCGATGCGAGCTCGCAAACGAGTCAGCCGGGATGCGAGGTCGTCGCGCGAGAGGCGAAGGTTAGCCAAGATGCGATCAGCGGTTTTCATGCCGGGTGAGCAATAGTTTCCCCGCCATGCTGCTGGCAACGACTGAATGGCAATTCCGATTCCCGCACTTGAGGCGTCTGCAGTCAGGAGTGCGCCATACGGGAGTAGACCTGCCATTCAGGCAGGCTCAGCTCCCGGCGTGGGCCATGGCACCCTTCTCCTGGCGTACAGGGATCAAGGCATTTTCGGGATAGGGCATTACCATTCTGCCGTCAGGGGCGGCCGTGAATGTCGTCTGGGTCGGATAGGCAAACTCGATGTTGCGGCGGTTAAACTGACGCAAAATCCCAAGCGCAACATCCTGGTAAGCGTTATTCGCAGTGACGATGTCATCCACATCGGCTTCAAAATAGAGCTCAAAATCAATCGAACTCGCCCCGAAGCCTGTGAAATTGGCCCTGACGAAGCGATGGCCAGCGCGTTCGACTTCCTCTCTCATGAGGTCAGGAATGGAAGCGGCCAAATCGGGGTCCGTCTGGTAGATGACGCCTACAGCCAGGTGCATGCGGTATAGCGATCGCCCCGCGTAGTTCGTGACCTCCTGAGCAAGGAGACTGGTGTTACCGATAATCCGCAGTTCGCCGGTTATGGCCCTGATCCGCGTGGATTTCAGCCCGATTTCCTCGACGGTTCCCGTAACCATGCCCTCCTTCCCACTGTAAGTGATGGTATCGCCGACACGGAATGGCTTGTCGAAAATAATGCTGAGCGCTGCAAAGAGGTCGGAAAAAATGCCTTGCGCGGCCAAGCCGATGGCGATGCCGCCAATCCCAAGCCCGGCGACAAGGCCTGAGACATTAACGCCCAGATTATCAAGTATGAGCACCGTCGCGATCGCAAAGACGGCAAACGAAACCAGCAAGCGGATGATCCC
>CAZVHM010000032.1:0-13479 GCA_964627175.1 uncultured Novosphingobium sp.
CCTCGTGATGGCCGGACTCTAATCGCAACTGGAGGAAATTACCCGTGGCAGGTCATTAGCGATCAAAGCGTAGTCACCGATCACGCCGGGTGTGTTTGAACCGTCCCGGGTTTTCCGGAGTCAGTTTCATTTGAATCCATGCAACCATATCGAGGGTCTCGTTGGCTGCATAGTGTTTGGCCTCGGCCTCGGCAGGCGGGATGTGCCCAATGGGTCCGAAGAGGCGAGGGTAGTTGGACCAAGCGCCTGGAAACGCTCTGAATGCCAGCGGCCGCCGCTTGTGGCTTGATGTGATGAACTCGTTTCAGGAAACCACCTCGACCGATAACGGCGTAGTCGATGTCGATACCCGCGCCATGCACTCTCGCCCTGAGCCCATCGTGATTCAGCCCGGGATGATGGCCACGACCGAGATCAAGACCGGGCGTAATTCGATACTCAACTTCCTGCTGAAGCCGATTACCCGAACAATCTCGGAATCGTTTGGCGAACGCTGGGAGGAAGCCTTTCCGGTCCGTTTCGGGATGGCCGCGTTAGCTCTTCAAATCGGCGGCATAAAATCGCTGCGCTGCAATGTTATCATGTAGGCAGCAAGGCTGTCGATCTGGTCCGAATCGATGGAAAAGTTCATCAATTCCGGAAAGTTGTGCGAATCCCGCAACCAACCTTGGAGCGTCTCGTCGGTGAGGCCGGGCGTGTTGACGATCGCCTCGAACGTGGGCGCCTCGACATTGGGGGATGAACCTCCGGGGCTTATCGCGTGGCAGGCGGTGCAATGCCGCTGGGCAAAAACCAGGCCCTCGGTCCTGCTTGCTGCCCCCGCCGGTTGCGCGCTGTGCATGCTCGGGGGAGGCGCGGCAACTGTCTCGGGCTCCGCCCCAGACATGCAGCCCGTGGCGCAAAGGGCGAGAATGGCGAGGATGGAATACTTGGGCATCACGCAATCCTATTTCGGGAAGAGGGCCGCTCGTCAATCGCGGGTGCCGCAGCGGTGATCTTAACCCGGTTTTCCATCCGCGCGAGGTCGCAGGTAAATCAGGATCGCGCGCAAGGCCCAGGGGGCCACTCCTACTGTGAGACAAATGGCCGAGGCGGTGAGCAAGGCCAGCTGTTCGCCGTTTGCCGCCGCGAGCAAACGCAGCAAGGTTGCGATCTGGATAGCGGCATAGGCCAGCCAGGCGAGGGCCGGCATGGTCAGCGGCCGGCCAGAGTGTCCTTGCGTTACCCGCGTAACCATCGCCACCATCAGGCTCGCGGCGAAACCCACCGTCAGGAGATGAATCGAGGCGCGGCCATACTCCGGGGCGGAAAGTTCCGTCCAGGCCGCCAATCCGAAGCCGAGGGGCATCCACGCAAAGCCAAGGATCAACACCCAGAGCAGGCCGGGCGCAGGTTCGCGCGGGGACCATTTCCATAGCATCAGCCCGGTCAGCACGGCGAGGATCAGTTTTGCCGCGGCGGCAATTGCGGAAACGCCAAGTGCGAACCCCGCCGTTGCGGCAATGCTGGCCGACCAGAATGCGGCCAGCACCCAGTATGGCCGCCAGACCTCGTAATCGGCCACGACATTGCTGGCGAAGAAGGGGATCATCCGGTGACAGACTGTCAGAAATACCGGAAGAATGAACAGGTCCAGCGCGGCAAGGTTGGCGACATGGACCATCAAGGGATCGAGTGATCGCAATCCAACCATTGCTACGACAAGACAGACAAGGCCGATCGAGACAGCGGCCAGGATCGACCAAGCGTGCCAGGTCGGCGGTTTTTCCGCGCGCCGTTCCAGCCAGGCCAGCCGTCCCATGCAGAACAGCGCCCAGGCCCAGCCTGCCGCAGCCGCAGTGAAAGCGCCGATAATCCCGAAACCGACCATGCCGGCCAGACCAAGCCAGAGCAGGGCGGCCGATAGCAGGAAGGCGACAGCGACGGGGATATATGTTGGGGGCGCCGAGTCCGGAAATCCCATCCATCGCGGGAATACCGTGAGGAGAAACCCGAAGAAGAACGGTGGCAGGGCCAGGAACAGCAGCAGCGGCGCGTGGAGCAGGCTGGCAGGCAATTCGTGCGGCAGTCCGGCGGGAACGCCCAGCAGCTCAAGCAGCGCTCCGCTCCACCAGGCCATTATTGCGGCAAACTGAAATGCCCCGGTCAAGAACAGCAACCGATGAGGCGCTGCGAACAACACTGCCGCCCTGGCCATCATCCGTGAACTCCCGAACCCGCCAAACGTTGCGGACGATCAGACCATTAACAGCGGATCGTGTCGCATGCCATTGCGCGCGAGAAGGGCCTTTCAGGTGTCGCTCGGCAGGACCGACAAGACGCGCGCAATGAAATCGTGAAACTCCTGCATGTAGGTGCGCAGGAACGTTTCGGTCGTTTCCACGGTGACATCGCCTTCATCGGTGATCAGGCCGGGCTTGAACTGGATATAGGCTTCAGGCGCATTCATCTGGGGAGAGTTGCAGAAGCCCAGGACGCTGCGCAGGCTCTGTTGCGCGATTGCGGTGCCGATAGCCCCCGGTGACGTTCCGATCACGGCTGAGGGTTTGTGGGTGAAGGAGTTGGTCCCGTAGGGCCGGCTGGCCCAATCGATCGCGTTTTTCAGTCCGCCCGGAATCGAGCGGTTGTATTCCGGGGTGACGAACATGACCGCATCCACCGCCTTGAGTGCATCCTTGAATGCGCGTGCCGGCGCGGGGAAATCGGCATCGTAGTCATAGCTGTAGAGCGGCAGATCCTTGAACGGAATCTCTGTCAGCGTGAGTTGTGCCGGGGCAAGCTTGATCAGAGCCATAGCCAGTTTGCGGTTGATGGAACCGGCAGCAAGACTGCCGATCAGATAGCCGACCTTGTAGTTGGACATGTTGGCGCCTTCCCTGGGCAAGTGAACGTCGCACCTCAGCCAAACGATCCGACCGGCATTCGCGTTCCGGCTGAGGGGGAGGCCGATGACCTGACCTTTGCGAGCGAGCGCCAAGCGAGCCGCGCTAAAACGGGCTTTCGGGACGGCATTTGGAGATGTGCTGGGGCTGCACGGGGGCAGCTCGGCGGTTGCCCTAGAGTTCGCCTCGCTGCCGGCGCAGCGCGAACCATTTTGCCACGTTACGATTGTGCTCTTCCAGGGTGGCGGCAAAGGCGTGGCCACCCGTGCCATCCGCCACCATGTAAAGCGCGTCGGTCTTGGCCGGATTAAGCACGGCAGCAATCGAATCCCGGCCGGGGTTAGTGATCGGGCCCTTGGGCAATCCGGCCATTGAGTAGGTGTTGTAATCATTCACCGCGGAAATTTCCGACTGACGGATGCGCCGGCCGAGCGGTTTACCCCGCGTGATCGGGTAAATGATCGTGGGATCGGCCTGCAGTCTCATCCCCTGGCGCAGGCGGTTGGAATAGAGGCCGGCGACCATCGTGCGTTCTTCGGGCTTGCCGGTTTCCTTTTCCACGATCGAGGCAAGGATGACCGCTTCTTCCGGCGTTTTCACCACCGCGTTGGGCGAGCGCGCGGCCCATAGTTCCTTGAGTGTGCGCTGCATCGCTGCCTGCATCCGGCTCGCCACAGCGGCACGGCTCTCGTTCAGCGCGATTTCATAGGTTTCCGGCAGCACCGAGCCTTCGGCCGGCACGGCCACCTCGCCTGAAAGGTTGGGCTGGGCCATCAGCCGTTCCTGGACCATGATCGAGGGCATGCCTTCGGGCACGGTGACGAAGCGGCGGATGACCTTGCCGCCGTGGAGGATCTCGACCAGAGTTCTCTGGCTGGCGCCGCGTGGCAGCATGAAGGTGCCGGCCTTGATCGGTGCAGTGCCGCCCAGCAGGCGGGCCCGCAGCCGGAATGTCAGCGATGACGGGATGGCGCCTTGTTCGGCCAGCCGGTCGCTCACCCCGGCAAGACCGATGCCTTCAGGAACGACGAATTCCATATCGCGGGGCAGGGGCCCTGGCACGAACCAGCCACCCACTAGCCACGCGAAAGCAAGCGCCGCCGCGGCGAGCGCTATCAGCCTGCCGCGACGAAGCATGGGATCAGATCTTCTTCATCACCAGGCTGGCATTGGTGCCGCCAAAGCCGAAGCTGTTGTTGAGCACGGCGCGGACCTCGCGCTTCTTGGCCTTCCACGGCACCAGGTCCACCCCGGCGCAACCGTCCGACGGATTATCGAGGTTGAGCGTGGGGGGCACGATCTGATCGCGCAGGGCCAGAATGCAGAAGATTGATTCGACCGCACCGGCGCCGCCCAGCAGGTGGCCGATGGCCGACTTGGTGGACGACATCGAGACGTTGGCGATTTCTTCGCCAAACAGCCGACGCACCGCGCCCAGTTCCAGTTCGTCGCCCAGCGGGGTGCTAGTGCCGTGCGCGTTGATATAGTCGATGTCGGCAGGGGTCATGCCGGCCTTGCGCAGGGCCATCTGCATCGAACGGAATGCGCCCGAACCTTCCGGATGCGGTGCCGTCACGTGATAGGCATCGCCCGAAAGGCCATAGCCCACGACTTCGGCGTAGATCTTCGCACCGCGCGCCTTGGCGTGTTCGTATTCTTCCAGCACCACCACGCCGGCGCCTTCGCCCATCACGAAGCCGTCACGATCCTTGTCATAAGGGCGGCTGGCGCGGGTCGGTTCGTCGTTGAAGGCGGTGGAAAGGGCCCGAGCCTGGGCGAACCCGGCAATACCGATCGGGCAGACGGTGCCTTCGGCGCCACCTGCAAGCATGATGTCGGCATCTCCGTCGCGGATCATGCGCGCGGCATCGCCGATGGAGTGCGCGCCGGTGGAGCACGCGGTGACGACCGCATGATTAGGCCCCATCAGGCCATACTTGATCGAGACCTGGCCGGAGATCAGGTTGATCAGGCGGCCGTGGACGAAATGCGGGGAAACACGGCTCGGGCCCTTTTCATGAAGGACGAGCGATTCGCTCTCGATCCCAGGCAGACCGCCGATGCCCGAACCGATCGAGCAGCCAGCGCGAAGGCGCGTGGCTTCATCCATGTCGGTAAGGCCGGCGTCTTCGATCGCCTGTCCGGCAGCGTCGATCCCGTAGATGATGAAGGGATCGACCTGACGCTGAACCTTGTGATCCACGCGCTTGTTCGGATCGAAACCGTATTCGTGGTCGGCTGGCTTCACCTCGCAGGCGATGCGGCACTTCTGGTCGCTGGCGTCGAACTTGGTGATCGGCCCTGCGCCAGACTTGCCGGCAAGGAGATTGGCCCAGACTGTCTCGACGTCTGCTCCCAGCGGGGTGACGAGGCCAAGACCGGTTACGACGATACGACGCATACGCAGCTCCGAATTTCTCTTTCCGCCCCGTAGACTCTTGAGACGAAAAAACAACAGGCCCAACCCGGCGGGCTGAGCCTGCTTGTACCCGCGTGAGCGGGAACTGGAAGGCCCCGCCCCATGCCGCGCAAAAATTGCGCAGAAAGGAGCTGCCCTTCAGCAAGCTCAGGGCAAGGGGGCCTCGAAGGGCCGATCAGCCCTTGTTGTCGTTGATGTACTTGATCGCGTCCGAGACGGTGCTGATCTTTTCGGCCGCATCGTCCGGGATCTCGACGCCGAATTCTTCCTCGAAGGCCATCACGAGCTCGACGATGTCGAGGCTGTCTGCACCCAGATCGTCGATGAAGCTGGCATCTTCGGTGACCTTGTCGGCTTCGACGCCAAGGTGCTCGACCACAATCTTCTTAACCCGGTCGGCGGTGTCGCTCATGGAATGTCCTCTCGTGAACGGGAGATGAAAAACTCGACGGTGCCCTAATGTGCGACAACGGCGCTGGCAAGTGCATCCTCACGCATCGCGCGGCAGGCTGGGGAAATCGTACGTTGCGGTCGGGCGGAGCCTGCGTTCCAAGAGCGGAAACCTGGCCGAAACGGGCGGAGGGGCGGTGGAGGAGGCGCTCAAGTTCCTGCGCCGAGCGCCTGTCGCACCCATTGCACTATGGCTGCCTGTGGCATGGCGCCGGAACGGCGGGCTATTTCCCGCCCCTTGCGGATCAGCACGAGCGTGGGGATGGACTGGATCGAGAAGCGCGCGGCAATCTGCTGCTCGGCTTCGGTATCGAGTTTTGCCAACCTCACGTGCGGCTCCAGTTGGTCCGCGGCAGCGGTGAAGGCTGGTGCCATCTGCCGGCACGGTCCGCACCAGGCGGCCCAGAAATCCACCAGCAACGGCAGGTCCGACCGGGCGGCATGAGCTTCGAAGTTGGCGCTGGTCAGGGTAATGGGTTGCCCTGCGAAAAGCGGCGCCTTGCAGCGTCCGCATGTGCCGCCGGCGCCAAGGCGGCTGGCCGGCAGCCGGTTGGCTGTCGTGCACGAAGGGCAGATTACCAGCAGCGGATCAGCAAAGTCGGCCATGAGTTCCTCGGCGCGGTTGCGTGGGGGGTGCTCCTTCAGGTAATGTCTGGAGGCCGGCGTGCAATAGTGCTGGTTCCTGCAGGCGCTGTTCGCCGCCAGGGCCGGTTGGTCCTGCTGTGCCTTGGCTTGGTGCGGTCGCCTTCTTCCGCGTAGTCGTTCTTGCGTTGGGTGTCGGTGATTGTTATCAGGGATAGCTAATTTTTCCCCCCGGAGAATCCAAATGAAGTTCGAACGCATCAACCCGATCACGGGCGAGGTTGCCTCGGCAGCGGAAGCCATGAAGGCTGCCGATATTCCCGCGATCGCGAGCCGCGCGGCCGAAGGCTTTGCTGTCTGGTCGCAGATGGGGCCAAACGCCCGTCGCGCCGTGCTGATGAAGGCCGCCGATGCGATGATGGCCCGCAAGGATGCCTTTGTGGCGGCGATGATGGCTGAAACCGGATCGACTGCCGGCTGGGCCATGTTCAACCTGACCCTGGGCGCCGGCATCGTACGCGAGGCTGCTGCGCTGACCACCCAGATCGCCGGCGAAGTGATTCCGTCGGACAAGCCGGGCTGCCTGTCGATGGCGCTGAAGGAGCCGGTGGGCGTGATTCTCGGTATCGCGCCTTGGAACGCGCCGATTATCCTGGGCGTGCGCGCCATCGCCGTGCCGCTGGCCTGCGGCAATTCGGTGATCCTCAAGGCGAGCGAGACCTGCCCGCAGGTTCACGCCCTGATCATCGAGGCGTTTGCTGAAGCCGGCTTCCCCGAAGGCGTGGTCAATGTGGTCACCAACGCGCCGGAAGATGCCGCCGAAGTGGTCGGTGCGCTGATCGATGCGCCGCAGGTGAAGCGGATCAACTTCACCGGCTCCACCGGCGTCGGCAAGATCATCGCCAAGCGCGCGGCCGAGCATCTGAAGCCCTGCCTGCTAGAACTGGGCGGCAAGGCTCCGCTGGTAGTGCTGGAAGATGCCGACCTTGACGAAGCGGTGAAGGCCGCCGCGTTCGGTGCGTTCATGAACCAGGGCCAGATCTGCATGTCGACCGAGCGGATCATCGTGGTCGAGGCGATTGCCGATCAGTTCATCGAGAAGTTCGCCGCCAAGGCCCAGACGATGGCTGCCGGCGATCCGCGCGAAGGCACGACCCCGCTGGGCGCCGTGGTGGACCAGAAGACGGTCAATCATGTGAACGCGCTGATCGACGATGCTGTTGCCAAGGGTGCCAAGGTGGTTGCCGGCGGCAAGGGTGAAAGCGTGCTGATGGCTGCCACCGTGGTGGCTGGCGTTGCCGCGGACATGAACCTCTACCGCGACGAAAGCTTCGGCCCGGTGGTGGCGGTGATCCGCGCCCGCGACACCGAACATGCCATCGAGCTGGCCAACGACACCCAGTATGGCCTGTCGGCCGCGGTGTTTACCCGCGATACGGCCAAGGGTCTTTCGGTCGCGCGGCAGATCAAGTCTGGCATCTGCCACATCAACGGTCCGACCGTGCACGACGAAGCCCAGATGCCGTTCGGCGGCGTGGGTGCTTCGGGCTACGGCCGCTTTGGCGGCCGTCAGGGCATCGACAGCTTCACCGAAACCCGCTGGATCACGATGGAAACCCAGCCCGGCCACTTCCCGATCTGATCGGGAAGCACTGGTAAAGGAGCCGAAAGAGCCATGTCGAAACTCGTCACGGCCCTTTCGGCCACTCTGCTCGCCAGCCTCCCTGTGGGAGCTGGCGCCCAGCCGGCCGTACCGCAGGGGCCATCAGCGCCCGCGCCGCGGCTGACTTATGCCTTTTCCGTCAGGGTCGAAGTGGCCGCTCCTGTTGAGCAGGGCCAGGTCGAGGGCGGCCGCCGGCGCTTCATCGCCATCACCGGCGGGTCTGTGTATGGTCCCAGGCTGAGCGGCGTGGTCCTGCCGGGCGGGGGAGACTGGCAGACCATCATGGATGGCGGGCTGACCAATGTTCTGGCGCGCTATTTCCTGAAAGCTGCCAATGGCGCAGTGATCGAGATTACCAATCCCGGCGTGCGGGTTGCTTCGCCCGAGGTGACCGAGAAACTGGCCAAGGGCGAACTGGTCGATCCTTCGGCCTACTATTTCCGCACAGCGCCTGAATTCAAGGTGGCCGGTGCAGAGCTGGACTGGCTGCAGCGCTCGGTGTTCATCGGGCGCGGTATCCGCAAGCCCGATCACGTCGTGGTCGATTACTTCATCGTCGAATAGGAAAGGGGGCCTTGCGGCCCCCTTCACGTTGCCTCACCCTCGGCGCAGCCGCAGCTCCTTGGGGCTGCGGAAGTTGGAGGACGGCACCCAAGGAAGCTTTTCGTCCACCCGGGTGAATTCCGGAATGGCCTTGAGGAATTCCTCGAAGACCACCTGGCAGGCCACGCGTGCCAGCATCGCACCAAGGCAGGCATGCACGCCGCCGCCAAAGCCGAGGTGCCGGCGCGGCTTGCGGGTGATGTCGTAAACGTCCGGATCGGGGAACATCCGTTCGTCACGGTTGGCCGAACCATAGGCCAGCATGACGAAATCGCCTTTCTTCATCACCTGCCCGTGCAGTTCGGTGTCCTCCATCACGCAACGCTTGAAGCGCTGGGCCGATGTGTTGAAGCGCAGCGATTCCTCGATGGCATCGGGGATCAGCGAAGGATTGGTCACCAGCGCGCGGCGCGCTTCGGGATAATCCGCCAGGTTCAGCGCAAACATGCCCATGAAGCCCGAAAGGGATTCGATACCGGCCATGATCAGCGTGGTGACGGTCAGCTGCACCTCGCGGTCGAGCAGTTTTTCGCCATCGATCTCGGCCGTGATGAAGTTGGACAGCAGGTCTTCGCCGGGGTTCTTCTTGCGCTCCTGCACCAGCTTTTCGGCATAGTCGGCCATCCAGTGGAAGGCTGCAAGGTGGGCCTCGCTCTTCTGCCGGGTCACAGGGTCGGTCTGGACCATGAGCACCGCGTTGTCGCGCACCTGTTCGGCGCCCTCGCGGGGCAGGTCGAACAGGTAGAACAGCAGATCGACCGTAACCTTCGAGCCGAAATCGTTGACGAAGTCGAAGTCTTCGCCGCGATCGAGCTTCTCGCGGATTTCCGCCAAGTGCGCCGCGCAGGATGCGCGGGCCGGCTCCAGCACATGGTCCAGCGCCCGCTTGGTCATGGCAGACTGGATCAGGGCGCGCAGGCGATCGTGGCGTGGCGGATCGGAGCTGCCAAGGGTGGCGCCGGCCCGGCCGGGAAACTCGTCAACCAGGTTGCCCTGGGCCGAACTGTAGACGCGCCAGTTGGTCAGCGCGTTCAGCACATCGTCGTAGCGCGAAAGCACCCACATCCCGGCTTCTTCGCTCCAGAAGCAGGGATATTCGTCGCGCAGGACTTTATACGCCGGGAAGGGATCGGCATCGATGTCCGGCGAATAGGGGTCAAAACGGAATTTGGTTGCCAGCGTCATGCGGGTCTCTCCAGTCCTTGTGCTCCGAACATGGCTGATCGCGCACCCTGTGCCGACTCACGATTCGTGCATTGAATTGGACTTTTCGATCAAATTGTGGTGGCGATAAGGTGCGATGTCACGCCATCATCCTCTCAACCGCTATGCCCTTTATGGGGAAGGGCAGGCGCCGATCACGCCCGAATTTCTCCACATAGAGCCGGTTTCCCGCCGATCCAGCCTGCACGAATGGACGATTTCGCCACATTCTCACCCTGGCATATTCCAGTTTCTCCTGCTCGAGGCGGGATCGTGCCTCTTCAAGAGCGACGGGGTGGAAGTGGCGCTGCGCCCGACCAGCCTTGTCGCCTTGCCCAGCTCCTGCGTCCACGCTTTCCAGTTCGAACCCGATGCCGAAGGCTGGGTCTTGTCCATCGCCGGGGATCTGATGGAAGATCATCGGATTGCCCCGTTTGGCGGGGCGGTGCGAAGCGCCGGGACGGGCGCGGGCTGGGCGCTGCTCGATCCGGCTTCTGCGGCGGCGCGGCGACTTTCATGGCTGCTGGCCGATCTTGATGCGGGGTTGGCGGACAGCCGTGGGGGCAGGCTCGGCGACGTTCATGCCGGGCAACTGGCGCTTGTCCTTGCCGTGATTGGTGAGGCACTTGCCGAAGGCGCGGCCGGAACCGGCAGGGCAAGCCCACGCGATGGCTTGGTGCGGCGGTTCCGCCTGGAAGTGGACCAGCGCTTTCGCCAAGGGTGGCCGGTCAGCCGCTATGCCTCAGTGCTTGGAACAACCGCGCCCACGTTGACCCGTGCTTGCCGAGAGGTACTGGGCAAGGCGCCGGGCGAGGTGGTGCAAGACCGCCTGTTGCTGGAGGCGATGCGTCACCTGACTTATTCAACCGCGTCGGTCAGCCAGATCGCCGGTGACCTTGGCTTTGCCGATCCGGCCTATTTCGCGCGGTTCTTCAAGGCGCGGGCTGGAGTGACGGCCAGTGAGTTCCGCAGTCGGGGGCTCTGGCTGCAAAGCGGGGTAGACTAAGCCAGCAAGGCCTGCAGGGCCGGTACGAAATGGCTACGATGAACGGCCGGAATCCGTCCGAGCAGATCGGATTCGAAGGCAGTGGTGATGGCGCGGACTTCGGCAAGTCGGGCCAGACCTTCTTCTGTCAGCACGATGGCTTGCGACTTGCGATCGATCGGCTCGCGGCGAATCAGGCCGGCCGATTCGAGTCGGTTAAGCAGCGGGACCATATTGGCGCGCTGAATATCCAGCATCTTGCCGATGTCGCTTGATGTCAGGTCGTGCCGTTCACCCACCACCAGCAGTAGCGTGCCGTCGGAAATCCGCAGGCCCAGCGGCGACAGCCGATTGCCCAGTTCCGCCATCATCGCCTGCGCCGCGCGGCGCAGCAGATAGCCGGGCAATTCCCCCAGTGGATCGATCGCCGTCATTGGCGCAGACGCGACTTCGGACACTGGAACGCACTCCCTGAACGTTATTGACCATAGCAAAAAACAGCTATACCACACAGCAATTATCCTCTTATCCGGAGCTTTGCCATGACTGATCGTTCAGAAGAAGAAACCGTTTCGGTCCGCGTCGAGAATCGCATCGCCTGGGTTGCGTTCAACCGTCCGGAAAAGCGCAACTGCCAAAGCCCCAAGCTCAACCGTCAGATGATGCGCGTGCTCGAGGATCTCGAGTTCCGTGAAGACGTCGGCGTGGTGGTGCTGACGGGCGAGGGCACGGCATGGTCGGCCGGTATGGATCTCAAGGAATACTTCCGTGAGAACGAAGAAAAGGGGCTTGGCGCTACCCGCAAGGCGCAGCGCGAAGCCTATGGCTGGTGGGAACGCCTGCGCTGGTTCGAGAAGCCGACCATCGCGATGGTTAATGGCTGGTGCTTCGGCGGGGCCTATGGTCCGCTGTTCGGCTGTGACCTGGCGATTGCCGCCGAAGACGCCACCTTCGGCCTTTCCGAAATCAACTGGGGCATCCTGCCCGGCGGCGGCGCCAGCAAGGTGATCGTCGAACTCACCGGCTTCCGCAACGCGATGTATCACGCGATGATGGGGGAAAACGTCGATGGCAAGAAGGCCGCCGAATGGGGTCTGGTCAACGAAGCCGTGCCGGCCGACCAGCTGAAGGCCCGCGTGACCGCCGTTGCCGAAGTGCTGCTGGGTAAGAACCCCCATGCCCTGCGCGCCACCAAGTGGGCGATCCGCCGCGTGCGCGAAATGACCTACGACAACGCTCAGGATTACCTGATCCGCGCCCAGGAAGCGGCCAATCTGTTCGATAACGAGGGCCGTAAGGAAGCGACTCGCCAGTTCATCGACGACAAGACCTTCAAGCCGGGGCTTGGCGCCTACGATCTTGGCAAGCAGCGCTGATCGGTCGACCCGGAGAGAGATGACATGACCAACCGCCCCGATTCTGCGATGATTGCCCGCCTCCTGCGTCCGAAATCGGTCGCGGTGGTGGGCGCCAGCGACAAGCCGGGTGCGCTGGGGGCTTCGGTCCTCGGCAACCTTGATCGCAATGGCTTCGCGGGGGAAATCTATCCGATCAATCCCAAGCGGGAGGCGATCGGCGCGCGCAAGTGCCTGCCTTCGGTCGATGCCCTGCCGGAAGGGGTCGACGTGGCGGTTCTGGCAATTCCGCAACCGGCGGTGCTGGATGCGGTGCGGGGGCTCGCGGCGCGCGGATGCGGGGCGGTTGTCATCTTCTCTGCCGGCTTTGCCGAGGGCGGGGCCGAAGGTCTCGCCCAGCAGGCCGAAATTGGCCGGATCGCCGCCGAGGCGGGGATGGTCATCGAAGGGCCGAACTGCCTTGGCATGGTCAACCATGTCGATGGCGTTACCCTGACCTTCGTGGAAACGGAATGCATCGCTCCGGCCGGGCGCCGGGCGATCGGCATCGTCTCGCAATCGGGCGCAATGGCGGCAGTGCTGAGCACCACCCTGCTCGCCCGCGAAGTGCCGCTGTCCTATTCTATCTCGACCGGCAACGAAGCGGCCAGCGGGGTTGAGGATTACGTCGATTGGCTGGTCGATGATCCGAATACCCACGTGATCGCCATGGTCGTGGAACAATTCCGCCAGCCGCAGGCGTTTCTCGCCGCGGCGCGGCGGGCGCGGGCGGCGGGCAAGCCGGTGGTCCTGCTGCATCCCGGCAAATCCAGCGCGGCGCGCGAATCCGCGGCAACGCACACTGGCGCAATGGCCGGTGACTACAAGCTGATGCGCGCACTGGTATCGCGGGCAGGGGTGATTTTCGGGGAAACCATCGAAGAACTGGGCGATATCGCCGAGCTGCTGGTGCGCTGCCCGCCGGTAACCGGCCCCGAAGTGGCCGTGCTGGGCGAATCGGGCGCTTTCAAGGCGCTGACGCTCGATCTGGCCGAGGAACTCGAACTGCCGCTGGTCGCGCTCGACGACGACAATTCGCCGGCGATCCGTGCCGCGCTCCCCGCCTTCGTGCCGGTCAGCAACCCGCTGGATATCACCGCGCAAGGGCTCAGCCAGCCCGAAATTTACACCAACACGTTGGGCGCGCTGTTCGAAGATCCGCGCGTCGGTGCGATCGTTGCCGGAATCATCCAGGGCGATCCGGTTACGTCGGGCATCAAGGTGCCGGCCATCGTCAATGCGCTGGAAGGCCGGGTGGGCAGCAAGCCGCTGGTCTTTGCCGGGCTGGATGAAGGGGC
>CAZVHM010000032.1:13579-22619 GCA_964627175.1 uncultured Novosphingobium sp.
CACAAGAGCGATGCCGGCGGTGTGGCGCTCAACCTGGCTGATGCCGATGCCGTGCGTGCGGCGTGGACCCGCATGTTTGCAGATGTCGCCGCTTACGACAGCACGATCACGCTGGATGGCGTGCTGATCGAGAAGATGGGCAAGCGCGGCCTGGAAATGATCGTCGGCGCCAAGAACGATCCCGAATGGGGGCCGGTGGTACTGGCCGGTTTCGGCGGGGTGACCGCTGAAATCCTCCAGGATGTGCGCCTGATTACGCCCGATTTGTCCGAAGAAGCCATTATTGCCGAATTGATGCAGCTGAAAAGCGCGGCGCTGCTGCGGGGCTACCGTGGTTCGCCTGCGCTCGATGTCGCTGCGCTCGCCGGGTTGATCAGGACGATCACCAGCGTTCTGTTGGCTGAACCGTCGCTGATCGAACTGGACCTCAACCCGGTTATCCTGCACGCTGAAGGGGAAGGCGTGGTTGCGCTCGACGCATTGATGCTGGTCAGCTGAAGCAATTCAGGAGAATAGCCGTGAAGACTGAAGTCGCAATCATCGGTGCCGGTCCTGCGGGGCTGTTCCTCGGGCATCTGCTGCGGGCCGAAGGCATCGACTGCATCGTGCTGGAACGGCAGACTCCTGATTATGTGCTGGGCCGGATCCGCGCCGGGGTGCTGGAGCAGGTGACGGTCGGGCTGATGGAACGGCTGGGCCTCGATGCCCGCCTGAAGGCCGAAGGGCTGATCGAGGAAGGGTTCAACCTCGCTGATGGCGAACGCCTGATCCGCATCGATGTTGCCAATCTCACCGGCAAGACCGTGGTGGTCTATGGGCAAACCGAGATCACCCGCGACCTGATGGATGCCGCGCACGATCGTGGGCTTGAGGTCGTCTATGGCGTGGAAGACGTTGCCCTTCACGCGATCGAGAGCGATGCTCCTTCAGTTACCTACCTCAAGGACGGGATCGAGCATCGCATCGACGCGCGTTTCATCGTCGGGTGCGACGGTTTTTATGGCCCCAGCCGCAAGGCCATCCCGGCCAGCGCCGCTCGCGAGTACGAGCGGGTCTATCCGTTCGGCTGGCTCGGTATCCTGGCCGATGTGCCGCCGTGCAACCATGAACTGATCTATGCCAACCACGAACGCGGTTTCGCGCTGGCTTCGATGCGCAGTCATACCCGCAGCCGCTACTATGTCGACGTTCCGTTGACCGAGAAGATCGAGGACTGGTCGGACGAGCGGATCTGGGACGAACTGGCGCTCCGCTTGGGGTCTGATGCCGCAGCGAACATTACCCGCGGTCCGGCGATTGAAAAGTCGATCGCGCCTTTGCGTTCTTACGTGTTTGAACCGATGCGCCATGGAAGCCTGCTGCTGTGCGGCGATGCGGCACATATCGTGCCGCCCACTGGCGCCAAGGGGCTGAACCTTGCTGCCAGCGATGTGCATTATGCCGCCGAAGCTCTGGTCGGGTTCCTGCGGCGTAACGATCATGATGCCGTGGCTGGCTATTCGGCTCGCGCGCTGGCGCGGGTCTGGAAGTCCGAGCGGTTCAGCTGGTCGTTGACCAAGCTGATGCATCGTTTTCCTGAGGATGGCGCGTTCGAGCGGGCAATGCAGATTGCCGAACTGGACTATATCGCCAGCAGCAAGGCAGCGCAGACGAGCATTGCGGAAAACTACGTCGGTCTGCCAGTTTAAAGTTCACCGCCAGCCGGAATACCGGGATAGCGGAGGGGAGAATGTCAGTGGCTACAGCGGAACTGCAAACGGAAAACGATCCAAGGCGCGCTCTGGCGCAACAACCTATGACGGTGCGTCAGATCGCCGCCATCGGCATGTGCGTTCTGCTTAACGCGCTCGATGGCTTCGATGTGCTGTCGATCAGCTTCGCATCGCCCGGTATCGCGAAGGAATGGGGCATCGATCGCGCCGCCCTCGGCATCGTGCTGTCGATGGAACTGATCGGAATGATGGTGGGTTCCATCCTGCTCGGTCAGGCAGCCGATCGCATGGGGCGCCGGCCCACCGTGATCGCCTGCCTTGTCATCATGGCAGTCGGCATGATGAGCAGCACGCAGGTAACCTCGATCAACACACTTGCTGCAACTCGCCTGTTCACCGGGCTGGGCATCGGCGGCATGCTGGCTGTCACGAATGCGCTGGTGGCAGAGTTTTCCAATGACAAGTGGCGCGGCGCGGCGATCGCGGTCATGGCGGCGGGCTATCCTGTTGGCGCCATCGTTGGTGGTTCCATTGCCAGCGCCTTGCTGGTTGATGGTAATTGGCGGGATGTATTCTGGCTGGGCACGGCGATGACCGCGCTTTTCCTGCCGCTCGTTCCTCTGCTGGTGCCCGAGCCGGTCTCCGCGCTGCTGCAGAAGCGTGGTCCAGACACGCTTGAACGGGTCAACCGCAGCTTGCGGGCACTGGGCCACGCGGTGGTAGACAGTCTGCCGCCGCTTGATCCGGTAGTGCGTAAGCCCAACATTTCTGAATTGTTCACGCGCGGGATGGCGCCAGTCACGGTGCTGCTGACCGTGGTGTATTTCATGCACCTGGTCACCTTCTACTTCATCCTGAAGTGGTCGCCGAAAATCGTTGCCGACATGGGCTTTGCGCCATCGGCAGCCGGCGGGGTGCTGGTCTGGGCCAATGTTGGCGGATTGATCGGCGGGTTGCTGTTCGGCTTCCTGAGCCTGCGTTTCCGCCTGCGGACGATGTTGGGCATTTTCATGCTTGCCTCCACCGTGATGGTCTCACTGTTCGGGCGCAGTCCGGCCGATCTTCAGTCGCTTTCCATTGCGGCCGCAATGGCTGGCTTCTGCACCAATGCCGCTATTGTCGGTCTCTATGCGCTGGTCGCGGAGAATTTTCCGACCTCGATCCGTGCAGGCGGAACCGGTTTCGTAATTGGTGTCGGCAGGGGCGGTGCGGCGCTTAGCCCGATGGTCGGCGGGTTCCTGTTCCAGGCGGGCTTCGATCTGCCGGCAGTGGCCATGATCATGGGAGCAGGGTCTCTGATCGCCTTCGCTGCCTTGGTGGCGCTGCCACGCCGCTCGGTCCAAGGGCACTGAACGAAGGCACTCAGGTCATGTTGACCTGAGTGCCAAACAAATTGCGGCCGTCCGGTTATACCGGGCGGCCGTTTTCTGTGGGTAGTGCGGGGCGAGGCCGTCGTCCGATCTCCAGGACCGTGACGGCGGCCTCGCCGAGGCTGGCTCCGCCGCAAGGGCGGATCCCTGCGCCGGGCGCTGGTTCGGATCACCCTGCGGGCTTGGCCGTGACCAGCGTAATCCGGCTGCGGTACCGTCAGGCGGAAGCTGGGGCACCGGGGCGCGAATGCCCGAAGGCAATCTCCCCGATCCATCGCAATCCGCCTGGCGGTCCGTGAGCGTTCTCGCGACTGACAGTGCGCGCTGGTCGCACCTGCCGGTGTTCTTCGTTGAAGAGCACCGGCCTAGCTGGCCTGCGTTAGGCTGCCTGCCACTTGAACGGTCATCCGGCAGTCTGTCACAGCGAGCCAATGGTTCGTTCACCGCCCAAAGGCGGCGTGGAACGAATTTTTCGGCTCTGCCGCGAACATGCCTTGCCGGTTCATTCCAGCAGAATCTAACCCTGAAATCAGGGAATTATCCTTAGACTTCAGTGTCTTTCGGCTGGTCTGACAGGAAGAGGCTGCGCCTCATCGGTGAGTCGATCAAGCAAAAACCGCATCTATCCACCCGCCATCCGTGCAGCGGTGGATAAATGCGGTGAAGCGAAGGGGGCGGAATTGTTTCCGTCCCCCATCAGGGTCTGAAAAGCTTACTTGCGGTCGCGCTGGGCAAGCAGGCGCAAGCGGAGCGCGTTGAGCTTGATGAAGCCGGCCGCGTCCTTCTGGTCATAGGCGCCGGCATCGTCCTCGAAGGTCACGTGCCGCTCGGAATAGAGCGAGTTGGGCGACTTGCGGCCGACCACATAGGCTCCGCCCTTGTAGAGCTTGAGGCGGACCGTGCCGGAAACCTTTTCCTGGCTGTGGTCAATGGCGGCCTGCAGCATCTCGCGCTCTGGCGCGAACCAGAAGCCGTTGTAGATCAGCTCGGCATACTTCGGCATCAGCTCGTCCTTGAGATGCGCCGCGCCGCGATCCAGGGTGATCTGTTCGATCCCGCGATGGGCGCGGGCATAGATCTCGCCGCCCGGCGTTTCATACATGCCGCGGCTCTTCATGCCGACGAAGCGATTTTCCACCAGATCGAGCCGGCCGATGCCATGCTTGCGGCCCAGATCGTTGAGCGCAGCCAGCAGGGTGGCCGGGCTCATCGCGATGCCGTTGAGGGCCACGCCGTCGCCTCGTTCGAAATCGATCGTGATGTATTCCGGCTGATCGGGAGCGTTTTCCGGGTTGTCGGTCCGCGAATAGACATAGTCCGGGGTTTCTTCCCACGGATCTTCCAGCACCTTGCCTTCGGAAGAGGTGTGCAACAGGTTTGCATCGGTGCTGAACGGGCTTTCGCCGCGCTTGTCCTTGGGGACGGGGATCTGGTGCTTCTCGGCCCAGTCGATCAGCGCGGTGCGGCTGGTCAGGTCCCATTCGCGCCACGGCGCGATCACCTTGATGTTGGGATCGAGGGCATAGGCCGACAGTTCGAAGCGCACTTGATCGTTGCCCTTGCCGGTGGCGCCGTGGGCCACGGCATCGGCGCCGGTGGCGTGGGCAATCTCGATCAGGCGCTTGGAAATCAGCGGCCGGGCGATCGAGGTGCCGAGCAGGTAATCGCCTTCATAGCGGGCGTTGGCGCGCATCATCGGGAACACGAAGTCGCGCACGAATTCCTCGCGCAGGTCGTCGATGTAGATGTGCTCGTCCGGTACGCCCATCAGCTTGGCCTTGGCACGGGCCGGTTCCAGCTCCTCACCCTGGCCGAGATCGGCGGTAAAGGTCACGACCTCGCAATTGTAGGTCACTTGCAGCCACTTGAGGATCACCGAAGTGTCAAGGCCGCCAGAGTAGGCGAGGACAACACGCTTGAAGCCGGACATGGGCACGCTCCCGCGAAGGACAGAAAGAATTGCGGCGCGCCTAACAGGGGCGCTCGGCAATCGCAACCGTGCTTGGTGTTTGATGGCTATTCCGCTGCGTGTGCCAGATGCCATTCGGGCGCGGTTTCTGCCTGCATCAGCCGCGTGGCCTCGGCGGCGATATAGTCGCGGGTCATCGGCAGCACGTCCTGTCGCTTGACCGACTGGATATGGAAGTTGACCATTGCCCCGAAGCGGAAGGCCTGTTCGGCCCCGGCCAGATAGAACTGCCACATCCGCAGCAGCCGTTCATCGTAAAGCGCGGCGATTTCTGCCGAATGGTGCGTGGTGCGGCGATACCATTCGTGCAGCGTCAGGGCATAGTGGAAACGCAGGATTTCGACATCGCCCGGCTGCCAGCCGGTATCCTGCTGGGCGATCACCAGTTCGCTCAGCGCGGGGATGTAGCCGCCGGGGAAGATGTGCTTGCGGGTCCAGCTGTCGGTGCTGCCCGGCCGGCCGGTGCGGCCGATGGTGTGGGTCAGCATGATCCCGTCGTCGGCCAGCAGATTGAAAGTCTTGCCAAAATATTCGCGGAAGCTTCGCGCACCAACGTGTTCGATCATGCCCACGCTGGTGATCCGGTCGAACGTGCCGGTCACATCGCGATAATCGGTGAGCGCGAACTTCACCTTGTTTGCCACGCCGGCGGCCTCGGCGCGTTCGTTGGCAAAGCGGACCTGATCGGGTGCGAGCGAAACGCCCAGCACTTCGCAGCCATAGTGCCGGTTCAGATAAAGCCCGAGCCCGCCCCAGCCGCACCCGATATCCAGCACCCGCATGCCGGGTTCCAGCCGCAGCTTGGCGGCGATCAGGGCTTTCTTGTCCAGCTGGGCCCGTTCCAGCGTCTCGTCTGGTGAACGCCAATAGGCCATCGTGTATTGCCGGTCCTCGTCGAGGAACAGTTCGTAGAACTCGCGCGTGAGATCATAGTGGTGGCGCACCTTGCGGCTGACCCTCGCCCGGTCGTTGAACTGATCGAGCCGCCACAGCGCCCGATCGACCGCGCGGCGCAGCGGGCTGGGGGCATCCACCGGGTGGCCGCTGCGCGCGCCATTGCCCATGACCAGCATGATCAGGTCGCGGATTTCGTGCGGGGCTTCGACGCGCAGTTCGCCGTCCATATAGGCTTCGCCGGCGCCTAGCCGGGGATCCCTGGCGATACGCCACGCCGTGCCCTTGCGGGTGAGATGGATGCTGACGGGAACGGCAGAGGGATCGCCATATTGGTAAGTCTGGCCATCGTAATCGGTGATCACCAACCGGCCATCGCGGATCAAGCCGCGCATCATCCTGTCAAGCAGCCACATTCAACGCGTCTCCCGCTCCTGCGTGCAAACGCACGGGCGCATGGGAGGTTCCGCGATGGCGGCGGTCAGTTCAGTCCGCGGGCGAGGTAGAGCACATCACGGGACTGGCTCAGCAGGTGCTGGCCGGAATCGATGTAGAGAGTTTCACCGCTGGCTAGCCAGCCATGGCTGAGAAACAGCGCCGCATCCGCCAATTCCTGGGGATCGTTAAGCCGGGCGAGCAGATTCATCCGTCCGCTCACTTCGTGTTCTTCCGGCTGTTGGTCGAAACTGGGCAGCATGGCGCCGGGGGCCAGCCCATAAACCCGGTCGGCCGGATGCGTCAGCGCCATGGCCTGCATCCGCATGGCAGCGGCAAAGGCGGCCTTGGCCATGGTATAGGAGAAGAAATCCGGATTGATGTTGCGCAGCTTCTGGTCGAGGAAATCTATCACCCGCCGTCCGCCGCGCGCCTGTGCCATGCGCAGGAAAGCCTGGCTCATCCGCGCGGGCGACGCGGCGTTCACGGCGATGGCTTCCGCCAGAACGGCAGGATCAAGCCGATCGGCCCCGTCGAATTCAAACACCGCTGCTGAATTGACCAGCACCCGCCAGTCAGCGAGTCGCCCGGCCAGCTCGCAGATCATCGCTTCGGCGGCATCGGGGTCGGCAAGGTCGCAGCAGACCACCTCGGCAGAGGGCAGTTGAGCCGCCAGCGCTCTCGCTTCGGCTTCAGAGCGTCCGTAGTGGATCACTACATGCCAGCCGGCGCGGGCGAATGTGCGTGCTACCAGCGAGCCGATCCGCTTTGCGCCGCCGGTTACGAGAATGGCAGGCCGTTCCATGGCCGCCCTTCAAGCACAGCCGGCCAGGCGGGGAAAGGTGCCGAACGGGCAGGTTTCGGCCCGTCCGGCGAAATATCGTGCCTGTCGGCCTAGCGGCAGCGGATCGAGCCGCGATCCAGTTCCCGGCCGAGCAGGCCGCCGCCGACCATGCCCAGCACGGTTCCCAGAGTGCGGTCGCGTCCGCCATCAAGGCTCCGGCCGACCATGGCGCCAAACGCCGCGCCAACGATCAATCCGGTGGTGCCATTGTCGCGCCGGCAATAATAGCGCCCGTCACGCCCGCGCCATACCCGGTCGCCCCGGCCAAGCCGGCGCGGCTCGATATAGCGGCCATACTGATCATAGATTCGCGACGTTTCCTGGGCGCGGCGGCCGTGGGCGGGGGCCCAGGGGGGCGGATCGGCCAGCACCGGGGCGGGGGCAATCATCGCGGCCAAACCAGTGGCCAGCAGGAACTTCCTCATCAAATTGGATCCCTTTCGAGTTTATCGCCCTGTTGATTGCCCCAACGGACACGCCCTGCGCGGGGTTCCGCAAGGCCGCACTTCGTGGCACCAAAGGTTCCATGAAACTCGACCTGGTGGATGTCTTTGCAAATGGGCCGCAAAGCGGCAACCCGCTTGCGGTGGTGTGCGGCGGCGAGGGGCTGGACGATGCCCAGATGCTGGCGCTGACCCGCTGGCTGGGTTTCTCGGAAACCGCGTTTCTGCTGGAGCCGGCCGAGGCGGCTGCCGATTATCGGGTGCGGATATTCTATCCGGCGGGAGAACTGCCTTTTGCAGGGCATCCCACCCTGGGCAGCGCCTTTGCCTGGCTGGCCGCCGGGGGCGAGCCGAAAAACAGCACATCGGTGATCCAGCAGTGTGGTGCGGGGTTGGTGGAAGTGCGGCGTGAGATCGGGCAGTTGGCCTTCCGGGCCCCGGTGCTGGCCCGGTCGGGTGCGCTTTCCGCCGGTGAAGTGGCCGAAGCGGCGCGCCTGGCCGGTGTGGCCGGGGAATCGGTTGTGGCTGCGGTTCATGCCGCCAACGGGCCGCCCTGGCAGTTGCTTCATCTGCGTTCGGTGGATGAATTGCTTGGCGCCGAGCCTGAAGTGCGCGCGCCGGCATCCACCCACGTTGGCCTGCTTGCCGCCTATCCGTCGGGGAGCCGGGTCTCCTTTGAACTGCGGGCCTTTTTCGCCGATGCTGCCGGGCGCCTGCGTGAAGATCCCGTAACCGGCAGTCTTCACGCCGCGGCCGCGCAATACCTATTCGGGCAAGGTATTGCCACGGGTGATTACCTGGCCGGGCAGGGGCAGCGCGCCGGCGCGGAGGGGCGCGTTCATGTGCGCCGCGATGGCGACGGAACGGTGTGGGTCGGGGGCGTGGTGCGCGCCGTGGCGATGGGGGCAAGGCTGACCCCGCTGGCCTGAATGGCCGGCAGGCGCAGGGCTATCAGCCCAGCGCTGCCTGCTTTTCCTCGGCCAGCCGGTCCAGTTCGGCGCGGCTCAGCTTCTGGGCGGCGGTTTTCAGCTGGCCGCAGGCAGCATCGATATCGCGGCCGCGCGGGGTGCGTACCGGCGCGGAAATGCCGGCTTCGAACACGATCTCCGAAAAACGGCGGATCCGTTCGGGCGTCGAGCATTCATAGATCGCGCCCGGCCAGGGGTTGAACGGGATCAGGTTCACCTTGGCGGGCAGCTTATAGTGCTTGATCAGGCGGACCAGTTCGCGCGCGTCCTCGTCGCTGTCGTTCTTGTCCTTCAGCATCACGTATTCGAAGGTGATGCGCCGCGCATTCGAGGCGCCGGGATAATCGGCGCAGGCCTGGAGCAGTTCTTCCAGCCCGAACTTGCGGTTGATCGGCACGATTTCGT
>CAZVHM010000033.1:0-22343 GCA_964627175.1 uncultured Novosphingobium sp.
TCGTAGATGACCTTGCGCTGGTCGTTCATCACGTCGTCGTATTCGACGACCTGCTTGCGGATATCGTAGTTACGAGCTTCCACCTTCTTCTGCGCGGTCTCGATCGCCTTGGAAAGCCACTTCGAACCGATCGCCTCGCCATCGGCCAGGTTGCTGTTCATCATCCGCGAAAACAGCGTATCGGGCCCGAAGATGCGCAGCAGATCGTCTTCAAGGCACAAATAGAACTTGCTCATTCCCGGATCGCCCTGGCGGCCCGAACGACCGCGCAGCTGGTTGTCGATCCGGCGGCTTTCATGGCGTTCGGTGCCGATCACGCACAGCCCGCCGGCGGCCAGAACGGCTGCCTTTTCCGCTGCCACTGCGGCCTTGATCCGCTCGATCCCGGCATCGCGCTCCGGCCCTTCCGGAACGTCCTTCAGTTCGTCCTCGATGAGGAACTCCACGTTGCCGCCCAACTGGATGTCGGTGCCGCGGCCGGCCATGTTGGTCGCCACCGTCACCGCGCCCAGCCGTCCGGCCTGGGCCACGATATGCGCTTCCATTTCATGGAAACGGGCATTGAGCACGGCGTGCTTCACGCCTTCGCGGTTGAGGAACTCGCTCAGCAGCTCGGATTTCTCGATCGAAACCGTGCCCACCAGCACCGGCTGGCCGTTTTCCTGCCGTTCGCGGATCAGGCGGGCGATGGCGGCAAACTTGTCCTGGGTGTTCTTGTAGAACTCGTCTTCCTCGTCAACGCGCAGCACCGGCACGTTGGTCGGAATGGTCACCACGTTCATCTTGTAGATGTCGAAGAATTCCGGCGCCTCGGTCGCCGCTGTGCCGGTCATCCCCGCAAGCTTGGGATACATGCGGAAATAGTTCTGGAAGGTGATCGAAGCCATGGTCTGGTTCTCGGGCTCGATCTTCACGCCCTCCTTGGCCTCCACCGCCTGGTGCAGGCCGTTGGACCAGCGCCGGCCATCCATCATGCGGCCGGTGAACTCGTCGATGATCACCACCTTGTCGTCCTTCACGACATAGTCGATGTCACGCTTGAACATGACGTTGGCCTTGAGCGCCTGGTCAAGGTGATGGACGACCTGGGTATTCTCGACATCGTAGAGGTTGGAGCCGACCAGTAGCCCGGCCTCCTCCAGCGCGCGCTCGGCCCACTCCACCCCTTCTTCGGTCAGGGTGATGTTCTTGGTCTTCTCGTCGGCGTCGTAAAGATCGGCGGGAAGCTGCTTCACCACCGCGTCGACCGACACGTAAAGGTCGGTCTTGTCGTCGGTCGGGCCGGAAATGATCAGCGGGGTGCGAGCCTCGTCGATCAGGATCGAGTCCACTTCGTCGACAATGGCGTAGTTGAACGGGCGCTGCACCATCTGGCTGCGCTCGTGCTTCATGTTGTCGCGCAGGTAATCGAAGCCAAGCTCGTTGTTGGTGGCATAAGTGATGTCGGCGTTGTAAGCTTCGCGCCGTTCATACTCGTTGAGGTTGGGCACGATCACGCCCACCGTCAGCCCCAGGAAGCGGTGCAGCTGGCCGGTCCACTCAGCGTCGCGGCGGGCCAGATAGTCGTTCACCGTCACCACGTGAACGCCCTTGCCTTCCAGCGCATTCAGATATGTGGCGGTAGTCGCCACCAGGGTCTTGCCCTCGCCAGTGCGCATTTCCGCGATTTCGCCCCGGTGCAGCACGATGCCGCCGATCATCTGCACATCGAAGTGACGCATGCCGTACACGCGCTTCGATGCCTCGCGCACGGTGGCAAACGCTTCGGGCAGGATATCGTCCAGCGATGCGCCGGCTGAAAGCTGTTCGCGGAACTTTGCGGTCTGGCCCTTCAGTTCGTCGTCGCTCATCGCTTCAAGCTGCGGCTCGAAGGCGTTGATGCGGGCGACGGTCTTTTCAAGCTTCTTGACGTAACGGTCGTTGGAAGAGCCGAACATGGCCTTGCCGAGTGCGCCGAGCATGGAATTTTCCTGATTATGAAAGCCGCGCACAGGGCGCCGGCATGATGCAACAATGGATGACAACAGCGCGCAGGGCCGCCAAGGGCACTGAAAAGCGCTAAAAATCAGCGGAAAGCGTGCCTATTCGCGGGCGCGATCAATCCCTGTCCGCACGGCGGGTGGCAGTTGCGCCATGACTGCGGGCAACGGCGTTCCGGCGGCAATATCGGCAGGCAGGCCGGCCGGGGCCAGCCGCGGCACAACCGCCGTGGCGTGGGCAGCCAGCGTACTGGCCGCCACGGCGCCAGCTGTGATGAGGCGAACCTGCGCCGCCCGGTCGCACGGCCGGGCTTCGGCCGCAGGGGCCTGGGCCGCGATGCCGAACAGGGCAAGAAGGGCAAGCAGGAAACGGGTCATCTGGGAAAAGGGGTATAAGCAGCACAAATCGCCCCGTCCATACCCGGTCGAACGTTGCCCGCGCATTCTGCACTTGCGCTTTCCGCCGGATGGCATGGGTCACGACAGGGCGGTGTGCCTGTCTGCCCCTGCCCCCTTGATTTCGCACCCCTTGATTTCACGGTGTGGCGCGCTAGTCCCCGCTTATGTCCGAAGCCGTCTCACCGCTCGCCACACCCTTCCCCGCCCTGCCCGCGATCGCCGGGGTCACCCCGCGCGTGGTTCGCGCCGGATACAAGGATTGGGGCCGCTGCGACCTTACCTATGTGGAGCTTGCACCGGGGACGGCAGTGGCGGGCGTCTTCACCCGCAATGTCTGCTGCTCGTCCGAAGTGGAACTGGGCCGCCAGAACGTGGCCCAGGGCCGCGCGCGGGCGCTGGTGGTCAATGCCGGCAATTCCAACGCCTTCACCGGCTATCGCGGCCGCGAGGCGGTGGAGCAGATCATGGATCAGGTTTCCGCCCACCTCGGCTGCGGGCGCGATCAGGTGTTCGTCTCCTCCACCGGGGTGATCGGCGTGCCCCTGCCCAAGGACAAGGCCCGCGCCGGGGTCGAAGCCGCCCTCATCGCTGCCGAATGCAGCTGGGAAGATGCCGCCCGCACCATCGGCACGACCGACACCTTCCCCAAGGGCGCCACCGCCACGGCAATGATCGGCGATGTGAAGGTCACCTTCAGCGCCATCATCAAGGGCAGCGGCATGATCGCGCCCGACATGGCCACCATGCTCGGCTATGTGTTCACTGATGCCGCGGTCGATCCGGCCTTCCTGCAACAGTGCCTGTCCGCCACCGGCGATCAGACGTTCAATTGCATCACGGTCGACAGCGATACCTCGACCAGCGACACCGTGCTGGCCTTTGCCACTGGCCAGGCCGGCAACGCCCCGCTGGTTTCGTTCGACAGCCCCGGCGCCGATGCCTTTGCAGCCGCGTTGCAGGATGTTTGCAGGCAGCTTGCACAGCTGGTGGTCAAGGATGGCGAAGGGGCGCAGAAGTTCATTGAAATCGCCGTCACCGGCGCGGTGAGCGATGAATCTGCCCGCAAGGTCGGCCTCGCCATCGCCAATTCGCCCCTGGTAAAAACCGCCATCGCCGGCGAAGATGCAAACTGGGGCCGCGTGGTCATGGCCGTGGGCAAGGCCGGCGAACCGGCCGACCGCGACCGGCTTTCCATCGGCTTTGGCGGAATCTGGGCCGCCCGCGAAGGCCAGCCGCTGGCCGATTACGACGAAGCCCCCGTCGCCGCCCACCTCAAGGGCCGCAACATTCGCATCACCGTCGATCTCGGCCTCGGCGAAGGCCGCGCCACGGTATGGACCTGCGATCTCACCCACGGCTACATCTCGATCAACGCAGACTACCGCAGCTAATGATCGACGGGCTGACCGCCACCGTTCACAGCGTGATGCGGGAGGCGGCGCAAGCTGCCATCATGCCGCGTTTTCAGGCACTTGCCGCACACGAGATCGTCAACAAGGCGGTGGACGATGTGGTGACCGTGGCTGATCGGGAAGCCGAAGCGATCCTGGCCGAGGGGTTGGCGCGGCTACTGCCGGAAGCAGCGATCGTGGGCGAGGAAGCGGCCCACGCCGATCCCGCGGTGCTGGACCGGCTGGGCAATGCGCTGTGCTGGATTATCGACCCCCTCGACGGGACCAACAATTTCGCAGCCGGCAAGCCGCCGTTCGGCGTGCTGGTGGCTCTGGCCGAAGGCGGTGAGACGATCGGCGGGTGGATTTACGATTGCCTGTCCGGGCGCTTCTGCCACGCCGCGCGCGGCCAGGGCGGGTGGATCGATGGGGAGCGAGTCTATGCCCGCACATCCGGGCAGGAACCGCCGATTGCGGCCATCTCCCTGATCTTTGCCGATCCGGCCCGGCGCGAGGCGCTGAAAAGCCATATCGCGCCCCATTATACGCTGGTCGACATCCCGCGCTGTGCCGCCGAACAGTATCCCCGGCTGGTGCTGGGCCAGAACGATGTTTCGCTGTTTGAGCGGACGCTGGCCTGGGATCATGCCGCCGGCGTACTGTTTCTGAACGAAGCGGGCGGCAAGGCGGCGCGACCGGATGGTTCGCCCTATCGGGTGGATCGCCACCTTGAACCGGGGCTGATCGGGGCGGCCAGCCCGGCCCTGTGGGACGAACTGGCCGAACGAATGAGCAAGCTGCCCGGCTGACGGGCAGCAGTGCCAAGACGTCAGAGCGCGCCTTCGATCCACGACTTGAGCTGGCTCTTCGGTGCAGCGCCCAGTTTCTGGGCCACCGGCTTGCCATCCTTGAACAGCACCAGCAGCGGGATGGACTGGACGCCGAAGCGGGTGGCCGTGTCGGTATTGGCCATGATATCGACCTTGGCGATTTCCACCTTGTCGGCCAGTTCGTCGGAAATCTCTTCCAGCGCCGGGCCGATCATCTTGCACGGGCCGCACCAGTCCGCCCAGAAATCAACCAGAACGAGCTTGTCCGATCCAAGGACTTCAGTGTCAAAGCTGGCGTCGGTAACGGCTTTGGTGGGCATGGAATCACAACTCCGAAAACTGGTTTCACCCTGTTATCTAAGCCGCTTGGCGATCCATGCAACCAGACCGGCGCACAGGATTACTCTGCCGGGGCAAACTCCGGCTTGTGCCGGACCAGCAGCGCCGGCGGGATCACCAGCAGCGCCGGGGTTTGCGTGTAAAGCACCGCCGCTTCCACCGTGCGCCCCGGCCAGACCTGTTCCAGCGCGGCAGCATAGGCAGCCAGCTGGCGCAGGATCGAAACCGGCACCTTTTCAACACTATCGGCCGGGCGGCGGGTGGTCTTGAAATCGACGATGCGGATGGTTGTAGCGGTGACCACCAGCCGGTCGATGGTGCCGGCAATCACCGTCTCGCCAACGGTTGCCGCCACCGGCACTTCGGCCAGGGCCGCAGGTGAAAACAGCTCGCTCCACCCTTCCCCCTCAACCACGCGAAGCGCGGCGGCGATCATTTCGGCGCGGATTTCTTCGGGCAGATCGGCGGCATTGCGGGCCAGCCACCGGGTTGCCGCTTCGCCCCGTTCGGCGGCAGGCACATCGGGCAGGCGTTCCAGTAGGCGGTGAATCAGCGTGCCGCGCCGGGCCGCCACCGCGATCGCTGCCGCATCTGCCCCGGCCGGGGATGGCGGCGCAGGGCTATCATCCTCGCCCAGCGCAGATGGCGCCAAGGGCCGGGGTGGGCGCGGCTCTGCCCCCACCGCACGGGAAAGCCATGGTGGCAGCGCTGCGGGCAGCGGCAAGGCCATGGTTTCCGCGGTGCGCGGCGGCGCGGGCGGCGGCGGGTTGCCGCGCTCGATCCGTTCGCCCCACAAGGGATCGGGCAGCCATGTTTCCCCGGAAAACAGCTCGGCCAGCCGGGCATACCAGCTATCCTCGGCCACGCGGCTTTCGCGCGGGCCGAGCGATCCGGTGACAAACAGCGCCTCTTCGGCCCGGGTCATCGCCACGTAGAGCAGCCGCCAGTGTTCCTCGCGCTCTTCGCTGCGAACGGCAGCTTCGGCTTCGGCAATGCGGCCGACCTTTTCATCCTTGCGCAGGCCCGGCAGCGGAACGGTCGGGTTGTGAAACAGGTGTTCGGCCCCGGCGGGGCGCGGCTCGGCCAGTTGCAGTTCGGCGCCAAGGCCGCGATCCGGATCGTCGGCCGCGTCGGCCAGGATCACGATCGGCGCCTGCAGGCCCTTCGAACCATGCACGGTCATCACCCGCACCAGCCCGCCGCCGCCTTCTGCCTCGCGCTTCAATTCGCCATCGCCGGCATCAAACCAACGCAGGAAACCAACCAGGCTGGGCGTATCCGTGGCCGAATAGGCGTGGGCGGCGTTGACCAGTTCGTCGATCGGATCGTTCGCCTCGCTGCCCAGCCGCGCCACCAGCTTGCGCCGCCCTTGCCACGGCCCGACCAGCAGCCATTGCAGCAGCGCCTGCGGGGTCGTGTAATCGGCCAAGGCCAGGATTTGGCCGAGCTGATCCAGCGTGGCCGCAACCAGCGGCGCGCGGGAACGGCGCACATGATCCCACAGCGGCACACGCGGTTCGCGGTAACCATGCTCCAGCAGGTCTTCCTGGCTCCACCCGACCAGCGGAGAAACCAGCAGGGCGGCTAAGTTCAGATCGTCCAGCGGCTGGGCGGCAAAGCGCAGCGCCGCAACCAGATCCTTCACCGCCAGCGGCGCGCCCAACCGCAAGCGATCGACGCCTGCCACCGGAACCCCGCGCGCATGAAGGCGAGCCACGATCAGGCCGGCCAGTTCCTTGCGCTTGCGCACCAGGATCATCACATCGCCCGGCCCGGCCCGGCGCTCCCTGCCCTTTACCAGCAGGTAGCCATCCTTGAGCCAGGCGGCCACTTGCTGGGCGAGGCGGTCTGCCAGCTGGCGATCTGGCCGGGAAAGCCAGCCCTCCTCGCCTTCGTCGGGCTCATCGCCCTCGCCTTCGCCCTCGCCGTTCAGGCCCACCGGCCGCCACAGCGCAACCAGGCCGGGGCGATCTTCGCCCACGTGCGGTTCGGGGGCAGATGCAAGGCCAAACCGCTGCGGCCCGATCCCGGCAATCGCCGCATCGACAAATTCAAGGATCGGCCGCGCCGTGCGATAGGACCGGCCCAGCCCCAGCTCCTGCAAGGTACGAACCGGCGGGGCATCGCGCAGCCGGTCGGCATTGGCGGCAAGGCCCAGCATGGTTGCCTTCACCGCCTGCCGCGCGCGCTCGAAATTTTCCGGGCTGGTGCCCTGAAAACGGAAGATCGCCTGCTTGTAATCGCCCACCACGAACAGGGTGCGCAGGGCATCGGCCCCGTGCTGGCCGGCCCCGGCAAAGAAATCGCCGGTCAGCGCCTCGATGATCTGCCACTGGGCGGCGTTCGTATCCTGCGCCTCGTCGATCAGGATGTGATCGAACCGCCGGTCCAGCTTGTAGCGGATCCATTCGGCCAGACTGGATTGGGTGAGCAATTCGGCGGCCTGACGGATCTGGTCGTCAAAGTCGATCAGCCCCTCGCGCGCCTTGGCCTCTTCCCAGGCGAGGGCAAAACTACGCCCCAGCGTAAGCGCCGGGGTTAGCCAGCCCACCAGTTCAAGCAGGGCCTTGCGTTCGCGCACGGCCCGGATGCAGGCGATCACCCGTGCGGCGAAATCGGCATAGCCCGGATCGATCTTTTCCTGCGACTTGGCCGAGCGAGGCTCGTCTTTCGCGGTGAGGAACAGTTCGGCCAGGGCATCGATGGCCTCGCCGCGGGCAAGCGCATCCTTGGCCAGCCAATCGCCAATGGCATTGGCGGTGTTCTGCCCGGTCTGCGCCTTCCATGCGACGTTGATTTCCATGCAGCGGCGCAGGCTCTGCACATCGAACGCGCCATCCTCGCACAGCTCGGCAAGCCCGGCGCCATCGGCGAGGCCCAGCATCCGCTCCACCCGCGGGCGCAGCGGCGGGCTCCACGCCCCCGGCCCCACCCAGGCCTCGCGGCAAGTGGCGCAGCGCAGCAGAAAACGCTCCGCCTCGTCAGCGCCCATCCGCAGGGAAAGCGCCGCCAGTGCATCCAGCGCCTCGTTATCGCCCCGCTCTTCGGCATCCAGCAACAGGCGAGACAGAACCTCGCGCGAAAGCAGGGCGCGGTCGCGGTCTTCCATGGCACGGGTGCCGGGGGAAAGGCCGGCCTCTTCCGGAAAGCCAGCCAGAAGCCACTGGGCAAAGGCGTGGATCGTATTGATCCGCAAACCGCCGCCGGGGCAATCCAGCACCGCGGCAAACAGGGTGCGGGCACGGGCGCGGGTGGCGGGATCGATCGGCGCGCCGATGGCCTCCAGCTGCTGGGAAAGCTCGACATCGCCCATCCGCACCCAGTTCGCCAGCACCTCGTTGACGCGGGTGGCCATTTCGGCCGCGCCGGCCTTGGTGAAGGTAAGGCACAGGATCTGCGACGGGCTTACCCCATCCTGCAACAGCAGGCGCAGCACGCGGGCGGAGAGCACCTGGGTCTTGCCGGTGCCGGCAGAGGCGGAAAGCCACACCGTTTCGCGCGGGTCCACCGCGCGGCGCTGGTTATCCTGCAGCGGATAGACCTTGCTCATGCGCCATCCTCTTGCGGGCCGGCCGCGCGGGCCTGCCATTCGTCCAGCCGCATCAGCTGGTCGTAATCGGCATATTGCGGTAAGTCGGGGTTGAGCCGGGCCGTGAACGGCTCATCCCCCTTGATCCAGCGGCTGATGGCATCGGCCAGGAAGGCTTCGGTTTCCGGCAGGAAATCCTCGCGCGGGATGCCGGATTTCTTCTTGCCTTCCAGGATCGGCTCGCTGCACTCGCCAAAGCCGGTGGCGCTCTTGGCCGATTTCTGCAGCGACCAGTATTCAAACCGCGATGGTTCGCCCGCCACGCCGGTAAACGCGCCTTCGCGGGCCATCAGGCCGATCAGCCCCAGCTGCAGGGCAAACCCTTCGGCCACCCGGCGCGCACTGGGCGGGTTGCCGGTCTTGTAATCAACAATGGCAAGGCTGCCATCGGCGCAGCGGTCAACCCGGTCGGCCCGGCCAGTGATCTTAACCCCGCGATACGTGATGTGGCCCTTGGCCTCGCTGACCAGAACCGCGCGCCCTTCCGCGTTCAGCCGGGCGATTTCCAGCTCGATCCATTCCAGCCCGGCCACCAGCCGCGGCCACCACAGCCCGCGCACCAGCGGGTGGGCGCCCATTTTCGCCAGTTCGGCCTGGGCAATGGGCAGCAGTTCGCCCTTCTGCTTGTGCCACGCTTCCAGGATTGCATGGACGGCCGTGCCCTTCCACGCTGCCGTGGGTTCGGCATCCAGCGCATCCAGCGCGCGCAGGCGCAGGATTTCGCTGGCATAAAACTGGTAAGGATCGCCGCGCAGCCGATCCAGCCCGGTCACGGCAATCGGCACATCGCGCTGGGCGGCATCGGGCCGTGGCTCAGGCCGGGGGTGCGGCGGCGCCGGCGGGCCATCATCGATCGCGCGGGCCAGTTCCACGGCGCGGTTTTCCGAGTGTTCGGCCAGCAGCTTTTCGCCCAGCATGGCCCGCACCCGCAAGACAAACCGCGAAGGGATCGCCGGGCCGGACGCATCGCGCCGGGCATGGGACAGCACCACTTCCGGCGCACCGAGCGCGGCGGCCAGATCGTGCGCGGCAAGGCCGATGCGGAAATCGGCCCCCGGCACACCCAGCGCACGCAACACGGCCGGGGCCAGCAGGGCATCGGGCGCGGAAACGCCGGGCCAGGTGCCTTCCACCAGCCCGCCACAGATCACCAGATCGGCGCGGCTCATCCGCGCCTCGATCAGGCCATAGATCGCCACGCGCGGATGGCCGCCCCACGGCGGACGAACGGCCTGCCGTTCCATCGCATCGCGCAAGGCGGCAGCAAGATCCTCGGCGTCGAGCATCGTGCCCACATCGCCAGCAGCGCCGCGCAGATCTTCGACAAAGCCGGCCAGCGCGCGGCCATCCGGGCCAGACCAGATCGCCCCGCCCGAAAGCCCCTCGGCAGCGGCGGCCAGCTGATCGAGCAACAGCGTCAGCGGCCGCTCGCCATCTTCGAGCAAGGGGCCAAGGATGGCCACCACCCCATCCCACCACGCAGAAAACGCCGGCTTTTCCGCAGCTGCCACCAGCTTGCCGATGTGGCCAAGGCCCGGTTCACGGCGGGGGCCACGCAGCGCCTTGTCCAGCCGGCGAACATGGCCCAGCCAATCGGCCCGCCCTTCCCCGCAGCCGGCCAGCGGATGGCCCAGCAGGGCCACCAGCGGCACCGGACCGGCCTGGCTGGCCACCACTTCGGCCAGCAAGAGGAACAGCCGGCCTGCCGGTGTCTGCGGCAGGGGCTGGCCGGCGGTATCGTCGGCTGCGATGCCCCAGCGCTGCAGATGAACGATCACCCGCCCGGCCAGCGCGCGATCCGGCGTAACCAGCGCAACCCGGCGTTCGGGCTGCTCCAGCGCCTCGCGGATCAGGATGGCAATGGCCTGCGCCTCTTCGCCGGGATGCGCGGTTTCCATCAGGCGCACACCGGAGAGGCGCCGATCTTCCGCCTTCAGTCGCACCCAGGACGCGCTGGCCGCCGGCGGCAGGAACAGGTTTGAAATGGCCCGGCTGCGCGCCGGCGGGGCCGGTGAAAGGCCAGACCGATGCCACGGATCAACCTCGTCGCGCGTAACACCCATCCGCGCAAGCAGCAGCTTCAGGTGGTATTGCGGGTGAGTTACAGCATCGCCAGGGCCGATAGGTGGCTCATCGGCACTGGCCGGCGATCCGGCCGTGCCCAGATCGTCCCACACGGCTGCGTCCAGCGAAAGATCGAGATCGGGCAGGATCACCGCGCCGCCCGGCAGATCCGCGATTGTTCGCAGCAAGCCCGCCAGCGCCGGGGAAGCGCTGGTCACGCCCGCGGCAACAATCGGATGCGCGGGCGGATTTTCCCGCCAGCGGCGCGCGGCGCGTTCAAACAGCAGATTGCGGCGCGCCGGCGCGTCCAGTTCGCCCCGTTCCTGCAATTCCGCCAGCCAGCGCACCTGAACGCGGGCAAACGTGCGGATCGAGGCCTGCCAATGCTCCGCCTGTTCGCCCACAGCGGTCAGAACGCGGTCTTCCAGCAATTCCTGCGGACCGATCCCTTCCACCAGCAGCCGATCCATCGTGCGGCCAAGTTCAAACGCCTGACGCAGCAGAGCCGGCCCGCGCGGAGCCTTTTCGCCCAGTTCCTCGCGCAGCAATTCGGCCAGCCGCAACCAGCGCCGCGTAGGGTCGGCGGCCGGCGGCACTTCGGCGCCCGCTCCCAGCGGATCGAGGAGCGGGCCCAGCGTTTCGTCCAGATCGAGATCGCCCACCACGGCCATGCGCGGCAGCAGCAGCCCCGCGCCGGAAAGGCGCACGAACGCTTCGGTTACCGTGCGAACGGCGCGGCGGCTGGGCAAGAGCAGGGTCAGCCGGGCAAGGCCGAGATCGCCGTGCGAATAGCGCGGGATCAGCCCAGCAACGAGCGCATCGGCAAAGCCGCGGTGAGCGGCGATGGAATAGAACCGCGGCCCGGCCCGGCCGTCTGCGGCCCGATCACCCCCGCCCAAGCAGGATCGCCTCGGTCGGGCCAATCGCTTCGGGGCTGCCCACTTCAAACCACTGCCCGGTGTGAACCCAGCCAAACAGGCGGCCTACCGCAATGGCGCGGGTCCACAGCAGGTTGGTGGAAAACGGCCCTTCGGGCGCATCGCGCAGCAGCCGGTGCGAAACCAACTGGATGCCGGTGTAGATGAACGGCGCAATCCGCCCGGTGCGACGGCGACTGACCCGCCCCAGCGCATCGAGGTGAAAATCACCCTTGCCGACATAGCCATGCGCGGCGGGATGGCGCACCATCAGCAGCAAGGCATCCATGCGCGCCGGATCCCAGGCGCCGCTCAGCTCGGCAAAAACATCGCGCGGCCCATCGAGCCAGATATTGTCGCTGTTCAGGCAGAAGAACGGATCGGGCAACAGGCCCTGCGCGTGGGCGCGCACCATTCCGCCGCCGGTTTCCAGCAACAGCGCGCGCTCGTCGGAAACGGCAATGTCGAGCCGCGGATAGTGCTGCAGATGCACTTCCAGCTGATCGGCCAGATAGTGGACATTGACCACGGCCTTCGTGATCCCGGCATCGGCCACCCGGTCAAGGCTCCAGTCGATCAGCGGCTTGCCCGCCACCTTGACCAACGGCTTCGGGCGGCTTGCCGTCAGCGGGCGCATCCGCTTGCCAAGGCCGGCGGCCATGATCATCGCGGTGTCCGAAGCAAGCGTTGGGGTCATGCCTCGAAGGTGCCCCCGCCCTGTTCGCGCAAATCTGCCGGGATATTGGCATCGAACCATGCCGCCACCGGCGAGAGGGCCGGATGGGTCAGGTCGCGCTCCAGCAGCGCCCAAACCCGCGGAATCAGGGAAAGATAGCGCGGCTTGCCATCGCGCTTCCACAGCCGCACGAAAATGCCCACGATCTTGGCGTTGCGCTGCGCGCCAAGGCGCGCGTAATCGGCCACGAAGGTTTCCGGGTCGGCATGGTCCTGAAGGTAATGCATGACCATCTCGGCTTCGAGATCGGTGGAAACGTCGCGCCGGGCATCCTGCAGCAGCGAAACCAGATCATACGCCGGGTGGCCAACCAGCGCGTCCTGGAAATCAAGCAGCCCCTGCTTGTGCAGTGCGCCCAGCAACATGATGTTTTCGGCGTGATAATCGCGCAGCACGGTCACGCCGGGGCGTTGCCGGCCCAGCAGCGGCATCAGCGCTTCATCCCAGGCATCGGTCCAGCCACGGCCATCCACGTAAAGGTTCTGCGCCGTGCAATACCAGTCAATGAACAGCTTGGCCTCGCGCTGATATTCAGCCAGCGAATAGGCGGTAAACGGTCCGGGCGGCACGGCATGAAGCGCCTTCAGCGCATCGACCGCCGCGGCATAGACCGGCAGTTCATCATCCGGCCAGGCATCGAGATAGTCGCGCATGCGGACTTCGCCGAAATCTTCCAGCAAAACAAGTCCTTGCGCGGCAGCCTCGTGCAGCACCTGCGGCGCACGCTGGCCCACATCGTCCAGCCAGCGCGCGGCGCGCAGGAACGGGGCGGGATCTTCATGCGGTGGCGGCGCGTGCATCAGCATCGCGGTCTTGTCGCCCTTGCGGATACGGAAATAGCGCCGGAACGACGCATCGCCCGGCAGCGGCTCGATCACCGCGCCCGACCATCCGGCAGCGGCAAGGAAAGGTTCGATGCCGTCAGGCACGTTGTCGCTCATGGTTCCCGCCCTACCCAATCGGGGCCGGCGTTTACAATGGCGATCCGGCCGCTTCCGGCAGTTTCCAACAGGATCGACAGGCAGCCCGGCTCATGCGCGAAACCGCCTGCGGATTCCGGCCATTCCGCAATCAGGGCCGCGCCTTCGCGGTAATCATCCAAGCCGATCTCCTGCGCTTCGCCGGGATCGCGCAGGCGATAGAAATCGGCGTGAACCAAGGGGATACGCACCGCGGGTGGCTCGTAAAGCTCGATGATCGAGAAGGTCGGGCTTGGCACTTCGGCGGCATGGCCCAGCGCGGCAATGATGGCGCGGGCCAGCGTGGTCTTGCCCGCGCCCAGCCCTCCAGACAGGGCCACGACATCGCCGGGCTGCAACCGGGCTGCAATGCGACTGCCAAGCGCCTGCATCGCGGCCAGATCGGGCAAGGAAATGGAATTCGCGCCGTTCATGGCCCCACTCATGGCAAAGTCACGATCGCAGCGGTGCCCTGCCCCGGTTCGGACAGCAATTCGAACGTGCCGCCGTGAGCTTCGATCAGCTGTCGGGCAAGCGGCAGACCCAAACCTTGCCGCCGCTCGAACCCGGAACCATCGGCTGCCGGCTTCAGCCCTTCCATCGCGCGGGCCAGAGTGGCGGCATCCATGCCGGGGCCATTGTCGGAAATCACGATGCGCGGGCCCTGCCGGGTGGGCGTCAGGTCCACCAAAATACGCCCGCCGCGCGGAGTGGCGGCGATGGCGTTATCCACCAGGTGACCAATGGCCCGGCTCAACCGCCGGCGATCGCCCTGCACCCGCCCGGCGCCGCGATCGCCGCGCAGATCGAGCGTCAACCCCGCCTCGCGAATGGCATGAGCGCGTTCTTCGACCAGCTTGGTGACGAAGGGCATGAGTTCGATTTCCTCATGCGCCAGCGGCAGCAGGCCGGCTTCGCTTTGCGACAGGTCGAGCACCGTTTCGATCTGTTCGCCGAGCCGCTGGACCGAGGTGAGAATCGCCGCGACATATTCGTGCCCCTGCTCATTCAGATCGCCGCCGATGCCGAGATCGAGAAGTTCGGCAAAGCCGCCGATCGAGGTGAGCGGGGTGCGGAATTCGTAGCTCATGTTGGCGAGGAATCGGGTTTTCACCGCATCGGCTTCGAGCAGCGCGGCATTGCGTTCGCGCAGGGCGGCTTCGGCCTTCTGGCTATCGGTAATGTCGAGCACGGTGAGCAGGCCGTTGCCATCGGGCAGCGGCACGCCGGCGAATTCCAGCGTGCGACCATCGGCCAGCACCACGCGCCCGCCCTTTTGCTGGCGATCCAGCGTGGCGGCGCGGATCACATCGCCCACCTGACGGGCCTGCGCCGGGCGCTGCAACCGGGCACCGATCCGTTCGAGCAGCAGATCGATCTTGGGATGCGTGTCGAGGAAATCGGCGTCGAGCCCCCAATCCTGGGCGAAGCGGCGATTCCACAGCTGCATCTTGCCATCGGGCGCGAACACGCCAAGCGATTCGAACAGGCTATCGAACGTGGCGGTGCGGGTGCGCAGCAGCGTGTCGCGGCTGGCGGAAAGGCGCAGTTGCTCGGTCTGGTCTTCGACGATCAGCATCAGCCCGCCATCGGGCATCGGCTGCGCCACCACGCGCAGATGCGTGCTATCGGCCAGCGCCCATGCTTCTTCCTGGGTGGAATTCTGGCGGAACCAGCCGGCCCGTTCGCGCCGCCAGGCTGGAAAATCGCGCAGTTCCGGAACGCGCCCGGCATCGCGGGCCATATCCAGCAGGCGTTCGAACGGCGGCGGATCAATCAGCACGGTGGGCTTGAGCGCGAAGATCCGCTGGAACGGCTGGTTGGCGAACACCAGCTGGCGCGAAGCATCGAACTGGGCCACCCCGGCCGAGAGCTGATCGAGCATCGAGCGCTGGGCATCGCGGAAGGCACGGAACGAGCGGGCCAGTTCCTCCATGTCTTCCACGTCGATCGCATAGCCGGCGATGCCATCTTCACCCAGCGGCAGATCGGAAACCTTCAGCGTGCGGCGCTGCCCGCCGATAGTGGCGGCGACCATGCGTTCGATCGGCAAATGCCGGCCCGCCGCCTGAAGCGCCACTTGCGCGGCGGTCAGCCCATCAACCGGTTCGACCAGCTCTGCCCCGGCGGCAACCACGGTTTCGGCGCTTTCCCCCTGCACCGCTTCGACATAGGCGCGATTGACCAGGCGCAGGCGGCCTTGCCGATCACGAAACCACATCGGCATCGGCGCGGCTTCGATCAGGCCAACGAGCGCGCCAAAATCGCTCCGTGCGCGCGCCGCTTCCTCACGCAGCTGAACCAGTTCGCCTTCGCTTTCGGAAAAATCGAACACCCAGACCAGCGCCGCGCCGCCGGGCGAAACTTGCGGATCGGCGAGGTGGCCGCGGAGCGAAAGCGACCGGCGCGAGCCCGCCGGGGTTATCACCTGGCGAAAGGGGGCGCCGGTTTTCTGGGTGCGGCGCACGGCGGCGGTCAATTCGCCCAGCTGGATCGGGGGAATGCCCCCTTCCCCACCATCGGACTGGCCAAGTTCGGTCAGATATTGGGGGACGGTTTCCAGCCCCAGCCACTTGGCCAGCCGGGGCGACGCTTCAATTCGCCCATCGGCCCGCACCAGCAGCGGGATGGCGGGGCTTTCTTCCACCATGCGCGCCAGCCTGCGCCCGTTGCGCACGGCGCTTTCGGCCTTTTTCACCCGCGCGCGGGCTGCGGCCATGAACCACACCGCCGCCACCGCCCAGGCGGCGAGCAGCAGCCCGATCAGCACCAGCGCGGTTTGGGAAAGGATCATGCCCGCTTGGCTATAAGCCGGCCACCGGAATGACAAGCCAAACCCGGTGGGAAATGGGGGAGATTGGCGCCGCTGCCCAATTCACCAGCCCCGCAAGCGATGCGGGAAGCACTGTGCATGAAAAAGGCGGGAGTCTCCCCCCGCCTTTCTACCTGATACACGCCAATCGGCGCGCCGTATCGATCGCCCTTAGTAGCGATAGTGATCCGGCTTGAACGGGCCTTCGGTCGGCACACCGATGTAGTCGGCCTGCTTCTTGCTGAGCTTGGTCAGCTGCACGCCGAGCTTTTCCAGATGCAGCGCGGCGACCTTTTCATCGAGGTGCTTGGGCAGCACGTAGACCCGGTTTTCATACTGATCGTTGCGCGAGAACAGTTCGATCTGGGCCAGGGTCTGGTTGGTGAACGAAGCGCTCATCACGAAGCTGGGGTGGCCGGTGGCACAGCCCAGATTCACCAGGCGGCCCTTGGCGAGGATGATGATCTGCTTGCCATCGGGGAATTCGACCAGATCGGTGCCGGGCTTCACCTCGGTCCACTTATAGTTGTTCAGCGCCGAAATCTGGATCTCGCTGTCGAAGTGGCCGATGTTGCAGACGATGCTCATCGGCTTCATCGCCTTCATGTGTTCGGCGGTGATCACATCTTCATTGCCGGTGGCGGTAACGAAGATGTCGGCGCGCTTGACCGCCTCTTCCATCGTTACCACTTCATAGCCTTCCATCGCCGCCTGCAGGGCGCAGATCGGATCGACTCGCGGCAACCGTAGAGGTTGTCGAACTTCGACTTGGTGACCGAATCGTTCACGTTGATGGCCGGGAACGGCAGCTTGCCGTCCTTGGCGATCTGATAGAGCCGGTGAACGCCGGTGGTGGTTTCTTCCGACACGCCCTTGATATGGGCCACCGACATGGTGAGGTAGCCGGGCTTGCGCTGGAGGAAGTCCTTCAGGGCGCGGACGAATTCGATTTCCTCGGCGTTGCTCGGCTCGAACAGCGGCTCGCCAGCTTCGACGCGGGCGCCCCACAGGGCGAACATGGTGGCATCGCCGCCGTCATCGAGGATCATGTTGGCGGTCCGGCCCGAACCATCGTCCCAATCGAAGATGCGGCCGACATAATCCCAATATTCGGCCAGGCTTTCGCCCTTCACCGCAAAGACCGGAATGCCGGCGGCGGCAATGGCGGCAGCGGCGTGATCCTGGGTGGAGAAGATGTTGCAGGTGGCCCAGCGCACTTCGGCGCCCAGCGCAACCAGCGTTTCGATCAGCACCGCGGTCTGGATGGTCATGTGCAGGGAGCCGGTGATCCGCGCGCCCTTGAGCGGCTGGGAAGCGCCGAATTCCTCGCGCAGCGCCATCAGGCCGGGCATCTCGGTTTCGGCAATGGCGATCTCGGCGCGGCCGAAGCCGGCAAGGCCGATATCGGCGATCACATAATCGGGGGCGGCGGCGAGCGTGGACACGAAGGCTTCTCCTGAACGGCATGCGCGGCGCGCCGATGCAACAAGGGCGGCGCCATCTTGGCACCGCCCTTAGCTTTTCCGTAGAAGAATATAAAGATGTCTTTATATGGCTTCCCGCTCAACGCCCAGCGAGAGCGAGGGTGCCGCGCCCCTGCGGCGCGAGCAACTGATCGGCAGCCTCACCCAGAGCTTCGCGGCCACGGATATTGGTGAGAATCCGTGTTGCCACCTTCAATTCGGCGCAGCTGAGCCAGGGGTGGCCCTGTCCATACTGGTTGGCCATGCCGGTGCTGATCCGATCCAGCGCGCGGGTTGCCCCGGCAGCGCCGTGACGAGCGACCAGTCCCTGGCGCAGTTGGCTGGCGGCAGCGTTGAGATCCTTCATGTGCGCGGCTTCGAAGCGCTGGAATTCGGGCTGGAAGTTATCCTTGGTCGTGCGGCAGCGCAGCGACGTGACCATCAGCATGATGTTCAGCCGTCGCAGATTTTCGGCATCGCCATCACCCTTGGCCGAAGCCGGCATCGCACACGCCATCGCTCCTGCGGCAAGGGCCGCCAGCGCCATCCCGATCTTGTTCATGTCCCTGGTCTCCGCTCGTGTTTCCCCACGTGCAGACGATTGCGCCCGGCACCGTTAATTCCGGTTCACGGAATCGGATTAAGGTGAAAGAAACCATGTTCGGTTCGTCGCATTTACATCAATGGGTGATGACGACGATCACCTGTTGCGATTCACTTGCAACACGGCCTATGCCTGCTGCAACTGCACAACCCCGAAAGGAATTGAGAATGACCATTGCCGTTGGCGACAAGCTGCCCGACGTGAAGCTGATCAAGGCTGGCGCAGAAGGCAACGAACCGGTGCAGACCGGCGAGTACTTCAAGGGCCGCAAGGTTGCCCTGTTCTCGGTTCCGGGCGCCTTCACCCCCACCTGCTCGGCCAAGCACCTGCCCGGCTATGTGGAAAAGGCCGCCGAACTGAAGGCCAAGGGCGTGGACGAGATCGCCTGCACCGCGGTGAACGATGCCTTCGTGATGAAGCACTGGGGCGCGGCCAATGGCTCGGCCGACGTGACCATGCTGGCTGACGGCAATGGCGATTTCGTCAAGGCGCTGGGCCTGGTGATGGACGGCACCGGATTCGGCATGGGCCAGCGCGGCCAGCGCTTCTCGATGATCGTGAACGACGGCACCGTGGAAGAGCTGAACGTGGAAGCGCCGGGCGAATTCAAGGTTTCGGCTGCCGACTACATGCTCGGCCAGCTCTGAGGCCAGTTTCTTTTCCCGACAGGGAAGGAACAAGGGGGGCGCCGCCTGCATTGCACGCGGCGCCCCTTTTGCGTTTCAGCCGACGTTATATCGTTCAGCCATAGCCCATCAGGCTGAGCACTTCCTTGCGGCTGCGTTCGTCTTTCAGGAACGTGCCCATCATCCGGCTGGTCACCATGCTGACGCCCGGTGTGCGCACGCCGCGCGCGGTCATGCAGGCGTGGCTGGCCTCGATCACCACGGCCACCCCGTGAGGCTTCAGGTGATCCCAGATGCACTGCGCCACCTCGGCCGTCAGCCGTTCCTGAATCTGCAGGCGGCGGGCATAGCCGTGCAGCACCCGCGCCAGCTTGGAAATGCCGACCACGTGATTGCACGGCAGATAGGCGATGGCCGCCTTGCCGATGATCGGAGCCATGTGGTGTTCGCAGTGGCTCTGGAAGGGGATGTCCTTGAGCAGGACAACCTCGTTATAGCCGCCCACTTCCTCGAACACGCGGGACAGGTGCCGGGAGGGATCCTCGCCATAGCCCTGGCAATATTCCTTCCACGCCCGCGCCACGCGGCGGGGGGTATCCAGCAGACCTTCGCGCGAAGGATCATCGCCCGACCAGCGAATCAGGGTGCGGATCGCCTCCTGCACGTCTTCGGGCACGGCAATCTTGCCGTCGGCGCCCACCGGATCATCGCCGTCTTCGTCCGGCCCTACGATGCTGCTCATTTCAAAATCACTCCCATCCGGGCCGCGCATCAATGCGGCCGATGCAGAAATCCCCCGTGCCGAAACAGGCCGCGACGGCGGCGCATCGGCTCGAACAGTTCGTCCGGTCGCTCCGGATCCAGCAGCGCGCTGTCAGCGATCGCCTTTTCAGCGTCGGTCAGCGGACGCAAGCGGAAAGGCTCCAGCCGCTTGGGGCCGTGAGGACGCGCGTCGATCATCGCGGCCATGCTGCCATGCTCGGCCAGCAGCGGCGCAATCGCTTCGACTGCCAAACCGCAATGTTCGGCCAGCAGGCGATGGCGCAGCGCGGTGATGGCGGCACGCACCTCCGGCCGATCGTTCGCCGGGCGGCGGGCATCAATGAACACATCGGCCTCGGTATCGAGGCCCATCGAGCGGTTGTTCATGTTTGCCGAACCGATTCGCACTATCTGGTCATCCACGATCATCAGCTTGGCGTGTACGTAGATCGGCTTTGATCCGGTATACGGCACAAAGACCCGCAGGCGGGCCTGGGGATCGTGTTGGGCAACCGCATGAAGCAGCCGCGCGCGCGCGCCATCCATCGCGGCCTGCTCCAGCCAGCCACTGGCAGAGAGCGGATTGATCAGCACTACCTCTGGCGGATCGGGGCGAGACAGGCGCTCCGCCAATGCCTCGGCAATCCGGCGAGAGGCGAAATACTGGCTTTCGGCATAGATCAGCGTGCGGCTGGCCATGATGTGCTCGACGAACAGTTCCTCGATCTCGTGCACTTCGGGGTAGCGGCCATATTGCGCCACTGTGCGGGCGATGCCCACCTCGACATCGCGGAATTCCGGCTCCAGCCGCGACGGCCAGGGGCTTTCGGCCTGCTCGCGGCACGGCTCCAGCGGGCTGCCTCCGGCCCGTTCCCACCGGCTACGGCCCAAGTCACCAAGGGCGCGAGCGGCATCGCCTTCCAGCATCATCGACATATCGTGCCACGGGCCATAATGCCGATGGTTAGGCTTCAGTCGGAGCGGTTCATGCTCGCGGTGTTCCGGCGTATCCCAGCGATCGGTGGTCATGTCGATCCCGCCGCACACCGCGAAGCGATCGTCGATCACGACTATTTTCTGATGATGGCTGCAACCAAGCGGGTGCGCCGAATCAAACTTGAAATCGATCTGCGGATTCAGAAACCAGCGGACCAGATCGAATATCATTGTGCCGCGGAAGACGAACTTCAGCGCGCCGAAATTCCATTTCAGCACTCGAACCTGCAAAGCCCGATTCCGGTTCGCGAGCCAGACCATGAACGGACCGAGCCGGGCGGGATGGCGCTTGCGGGTGGGCCGGTTCCACCACCGCCGGCCCGGCCCAAGCCGCACCCGCGTGTCGAAATCCCATCCGACCAGCAATATCCGCTGGCGGGCTTGCAGCATCGCGTCCTGCATCAGGGTGAAATAGGCCGCCGCATCGACCACCACGTGGGCGCGGCTGGCCATCGCATAGCGCCAGGCTTGCGCACTGGCCCCTTGCTCCTCTCGGCCCGCTTGCGGCCCTGGTTCGATTACTTCGCCCACATCGGGAGACTAGCCCCGGCGGCGCATCGGGGGAACCCGGCGCGAGAATGAAGAGTACCCGAAACGAAAAAGGGCGGCACCAACGGTGCCGCCCTGTTTTCCCAAGACCATTCGGAAAATGGCGCGCCCGGAACGATTCGAACGTCCGACCCTCAGATTCGTAGTCTGATGCTCTATCCAGCTGAGCTACGGGCGCCCTTGGGAGCGGCGCCAATAGGTCAGCCCGACTGGCTTGGCAATGCCCTAAATTGATTCGGAGGAAAGAATTTTGGCCAATTGCTCCGCAAGCGGATAATCCAGCGGCGGCATCGGCAGATTGGCGATCTCCGCGATAGGATACCAGCCGATCGCTTCCCCCTCCAGGCAGCGAATCTCGCCGGTCCAGCTGCGAACAACATAAAGCAGGATGCATAATCCGGCCCCGCCGCCCACTGGCGAATCGGCAAAACCGACCGGAACCAGACCATCCGGCTCGATGCTTGCCCCCAATTCCTCGGCAATTTCGCGCGCCAGCGCAACGCGCGGATGCTCCCCCTGCTCCACCTTGCCGCCCGGAAACTCCCACAAACCGCCATGCGCCTTGTCCCGCGGACGCTGCTGCAGGCAAATGCGGCCATCGGGGGCAACCAGCGCCGCCGCGACGACCAGAGTAAGGCCGGGCGCAACGCCGGTTAATTGTGTCGGAAAATCTTGCACTGCTTCAGGCCTTCCAAAATCCGCCCCGCACCGGCAGAAAAAACGCAATCAGGCCAACATTTAAACATAACCTGCGAAGACCGGCCCGCCTCGGCGGAAGCCCTGCTGTCGGCAGTTTTGCCACGTTAACCCTGCGATCTAACCAGCTGGTAACGAAACCCTGCGCATAAATCTCTCACAGCGAAATATTCGACGGAACCACCATGAGACTCCTGCCCACGCTTCAAAACCTGTTGCGCGATCAGCAAGGGGCCACGGCCGTTGAATATGGGCTGATATGTTCGTTGATCGTCATAGCCATCATGACCGCGGTGCAAGGCGTTGCCAATGAAACCAACACCATGTGGACCCGTGTCGGAAGTACGATGGCAACCGCTACATCAGCGTAATTCTGCTTAACCTTTTAATAAGACCTCATACCTAAAACCAGACTTGCTCCTACCGGTGGGACGGGAAGAGCCGGGCATGAAGACTGCAAACCACGGAGACTAGACATGACCTTTTTCAGCAAGCTGATCCGCGACGAAGCTGGCGCCACCGCGATTGAATACGGCCTGATCGCCGCTCTCATCGCCGTTGCCGTGATGACCACCGTTTCGGGCCTGGGCTCGCAGCTCAACACGACTTTCTCGAAGACCTCGTCGCAGCTT
>CAZVHM010000034.1:0-6340 GCA_964627175.1 uncultured Novosphingobium sp.
AGACGGAGGGATTCGAACCCTCGGTACCGGATTTACCAGTACGACGGTTTAGCAAACCGTTGGTTTCAGCCACTCACCCACGTCTCCGGATCGCAGCGGCGAGCAGGCGCTATAGCGAGGGGTTCGGGCGGCGGCAAGAGGGTGTGAATGCTTTTCTTTCGGATAGACGGCGGGCGGCGCGCTCTGTTGATCGTAAATCTGATTCGGCTCATCGACCGTTCATTGATGCGGCGGCAGGGATTGATTTTGAAGGCGTGAGGCAGTGAGGGATGAAGCGGGTCATGCGGTGTTCGATGCAAGATTTTGCCCGCGGGGTGCTTGCCGCGATGGCTGGTTGTGCGATGGTTCTTGGCGGAACGTTGCCGGCCGCGGCACAAGTTCGGCAGATTGATCCCGACCAGGCGATTGACGGCGATCTGGTGCCGCTGTCGCAGCAGGCCCAACCGGGACCGGCAACCGTCGCCGCGCCGATGGCTGGCAGCACTTCCGCCCAGCCTGCCGTTGCTGCGCCCGATGCCGCCACAGCAGCCGCGCAGGCCTCGACCGATCCGGCAAGGGCCAGTCAGCAGGGGGGCACCTACAAGGAAGACGACCTGATCGGCGCGGCCGAAGGCGTGTTCGGAAAGGGTGCCAAGGGGATGGCCGACATGATCAAGGATCTGCTGGCCAAGCAGGGCGAGCCGAACGGATATATTGTGGGCCGCGAGGGCGGCGGCGCGCTGGTGGTGGGCGTGCGCTATGGTTCGGGGACGCTGTATCACAAGGTGGAAGGGCAGCGGCCGGTTTACTGGACCGGACCTTCGGTGGGCTTTGATGTTGGTGCCAATGCGGGAAACACCTTCGTGTTGGTCTATAATCTTTACGACACCGAAGACCTGTTCAAGCGCTTTGGCGCGGGCGAGGGGCAGGCCTATTTGCTGGGGGGGTTCCACGTCAGCTATCTGCGGCGCGACAACGTGGTGCTGATCCCCGTGCGCATGGGGGTCGGGCTGCGTTTGGGCGTGAATGCTGGCTACATGAAGTTCACCCGCAAGCAGAACTGGCTGCCGTTCTGATCCCGGCCGCGCGAATCCCCTTGCTCGGCGCGTAATCCGGGGTAAAGGCGCGGCCATGCTTACGAACCTCCAGCAGCAGCCCGCTGACGCGCTTCTGGCGCTGATCAAGCTTCACAACAACGATCCGCGTGCGGACAAGATCGACCTTGGTGTCGGCGTCTATCGCACTGACAGCGGGGCAACCCCGGTGTTCGCCTGTATCAAGGCGGCCGAGCGCAAGCTGCTGGAGACGCAGGATTCGAAGGCCTATCTCGGCCCCGAAGGCGACATGGGCTTTGTCCACGCGCTGATGCCCTATGTGTTCGGCAAGGCCGATCCGACGATGGGTGGCCGGATCGACGGGATGCAGACCCCCGGCGGCACCGGCGCAGTGCGCCTGGCGCTGGCCTTGGCCAAGCGCGCTGGCATCAAGCGGGTGTGGATGGGCACGCCGAGCTGGCCCAACCATGCCCAGATCGTGGCTGACCTGGGGCTGGAGCTGCAGGGCTTCAAGCACGCCGGCAAGAACGGCGCGGTGGATATGGATGCGCTGCGCTTTGCCATCGAGCAGGCGGCAGAGGGCGACACCATCCTGCTGCACGGCTGCTGCCACAATCCCAGCGGCATCGATTATACCAACGCGCATTGGGATGAAATCGCCGGGCTGCTGAAGGCCAAGGGCCTGCTGCCGATCATCGACCTTGCCTATCAGGGCCTGGGCCATGGCATGGAAGAAGATGCCTATGGCCTGCGCCGGGTTCTGGCCGAGGTGCCGGAAGCGCTGATCGCCTATTCCTGCGACAAGAACTTTGGCCTGTACCGTGACCGCGTGGGTGCGGTGTACATCATGATGGCGAATGCCGATCAGGTGCAGCCGGCCCTGTCTAACGGCCATGCCCTGGCCCGCGCCGCCTGGTCGATGCCGCCGGATCACGGCGCTTCGGCGGTGCGTCTGGTGCTGGAAGATCCGGCGCTGGTGAAGCTGTGGCAGGAAGAGCTGGACGAAATGCGTGATCGCATGCGCCAGGTTCGCGCAAAGCTGGCTGCCGCCGGCACTGTCGGCTCGGTCGACATGGTTCCGTTCGGTTCGCAGAACGGCCTGTTCACCATCGTTCCGCTGACCCCGGAACAGGTGATGGCGATGCGCGAAAAGCACGCGATCTACATGGCCGGCAGCGGCCGCATCAACGTGGCGGGCCTGACGATGGGCAACATCGACAAGTTCATCGCCGCCGTGGCGGACGTGACCGCGGCCTGATCCTTCGGGAACGGATCGAATCAGAAAGGGGGGGCAACGATCGGTCGTTGCGCCCCTTTTTTTGTTTGGCCGAGGGCCGGCTGTTTCAGCCGCGCAGGCTTTGCATTCGCTGGAGGTAGCGGGCCAGCACGTCGATCTCGAGGTTGACCTTCGCCCCGGCGCCGAGCGCGCCCAGCGTGGTGACTTCGGCGGTGTGGGGGATGATGTTGAGCGCGAAGTGGCAACTGCCATCGGCCTGATCGGCCACGTCGTTCACGGTCAGCGACACGCCGTCGATGGTGATCGAGCCCTTGGGCGCGATGTAGGGCGCGAGCGCGGGCGGCGCGGCGATGACGAGGCGGCGGGAATCGCCTTCCGGTGAAATCGAGGCGACTTCGCCTACCGCATCGACATGCCCGGTGACGATATGTCCGCCCAGTTCATCGCCCAGCCGCAGGGCCGGTTCGAGATTGAGGCGGGTGCCGGTTGTCCAGCGGCCCGGAACGGTGCGGGCGACGGATTCGCCCGAGATATCGACGGCGAACCAGGCGTCGCCTTCCTTGCCGCCGCGATCGACTACGGTGAGGCACACGCCCGAACAGGCGATCGAGGCGCCGATGGCGATGCCTTCGGGATCCCACGGGCAGGTGATCACGGCGCGCAGATCGCCCTTTTGGGTTGCTTCGCGAATTTCGCCGATGGCGGTGACGATGCCGGTGAACATGCGCTTATCCCTGATTGCTGCGTGTGCGCTGGTAGACTTCGAGACTATCGTTGCCAAGGTTGCGCTGGTCGGTCAGCCGCCAGCGCCCGTGTGCCTGGGCCAGCGAGGTGAGGCCGATGTCGGCAAGGCCGGGTATTCCGGCGCCAAGCAGGATCGGCGCGCGATAGATCAGCAGGCGATCGACCAGATCGGCCGCCAGAAATGCCGCGGCGGTCTTGGCGCCGCCTTCCACGAACAGGGTTTGCGCCGCGCTGCCGTGGATCGCCTGGGGCGAGGGCAGGGCGCGCCAGCCGGCCGGGGCGGGCCGGCGGGTTAGCAGCCAGCGTTCGGGGCTGCGCGCTTCAAGGCCGGGCAGGCGCACATCGAGCCGGGGATTATCGGCCCGCAAGGTGCCGCCGCCAACGAGGATTGCATCGTGGCGCGCCCGCAGGGCGTGAACATGGGCGCGGGCTTCCGGCCCCGTGATCCATTGCGACTCGCCGTTGGCCAGCGCGATGCAGCCATCAAGCGACAGGGCCAGTTTCAGGGTGACGAGCGGCCGGCCGAGCGTGGTGCGGGCGAGATAGCCGGCGAGGCTTTCGGCGCAGGCGGGATTTTCCGCCAGTTCGACGCAAGTGCCCGATGTGCGGATCGCTGCGATTCCGGCCCCGGCCGTGCGGGGATCGGGATCGGGGCAGCCGACCACCACCCGCGCCAGACCAGCCGCGGCGACCAGATCGGCGCAGGCTGGGCCCCGCGGGCTGCGGTGGGCGCAAGGTTCGAGGCTGACATAAAGCGTCGCGCCGGGCGCCTTTCCGCCAAGCTCGGCCAGTGCCATGGCTTCGGCATGGGGGCGGCCGCCAGGCTGGGTCCACCCGCGCGCGATGACCCTGCCTTCACGCACGATGATCGCGCCCACGGCCGGATTCGGGCGGGCAAGCGGAATGCCGCGCGCCGCCAGCCGGGCAGCGGCGTCCAGCCAGCGGTGATCTTCAGCGTTGGCCAACCGGGGGGCTTTCCGCAGCGGGCTTCAGGCCGATCGCCTGTTCGTGCGCGGCTTTTTCGCGGGCGGCATCTTCGCGCGCCTTTTTCTCGATCGCGTCCACATCCATGCCCGAAACCCGGCCCAACGTACGGTAGATGTCCTTTACGCGGGCATCGCGCCTGGCCTGCTCGGCCGCGAGCCAATTCTGCAGTTCCTGGTTTTCGGCGTTGGTGCGGGCGATTTCGCTGTCCGCCCGGTCAGCCGTCCACGAATTGATGTAGACCACGGTGGGCTTGGGCGGCGGGCCCTTCCAGTTTTCTCCGGCGATCACAAAGAACACTCCGGTTGTGGCGGCCAGGGCCATCGCCACGAATGGCCAGCGGCGATTGCCGGCATTGCGCCAAACCTCGACAAAATCGCCGATTGCCCCGGTGGGGTTGGCCTGACGCCAAAATGAAGCTTTTCCGACAGAGAGCATGGCCGGCACAGATAGTGGTTATGGCGGCAATTACCAAGGGGCCGCTTCGGGCAGGTTAGCCTAGCGGCGCATAGAGGGTGCGACCGTGGCGTTTCAGCCAGTCGTTCGCATCGTCGATATCGTGTTCGAAGATTTCGCCCAGCAGGCTGTGGAAGCGGGTCGAGTGGTCGAAATGCACCAGATGGGCGACCTCGTGGGCGACGACCGAGCGGCGCACATGATCGGGGGCCATGCCCAGCCGCCAGTTGAGCCGGATGATTCTGCTGGCCGAGCATGAGCCCCAACGGCGCTGCGCGTTGCTGAGCGCCAGGGCCGGCATTTCCACCGCCGCGCGGGGCACGTAATCGGCCAGATCGGCGGCAAATAGCTGGCGTGCTTCGCCCTGCATCCAGCGGCGCAGGCGCGGGGCCAGCGATTCGGCTGGCCCGCCAACCTGAAGCGCATCGGGCAGCAGGCGAATGCGCCGTGCCGCGACCGGATCGTGCATCAGCGCGCGGGGGCTGCCGCGCCACGGGATCGGTGCGCCGGGCAGCAGCGGAGCGCCTTGCGGCACGCGGGCCAGCTGCGCTTCCAGCCAGGCGCTGCGCGAGCGGGCGAACGCCAGCGCTTCGGCGGTGGGCGCCCATTGCGGGATGGTGACCCGCACCGCGCTGCCATCCGGCGCGATGCGCAAGGTCAGGCGGCGGGCATGGGCGAGGCGGCGCACCTCTATCGGCACCGAGCGGCCGGCAAGATCAAGTGATGGCACTTCGCGCGCGGGGCGCTTCAGCCAGTCAAGCATGGGGTGGCTGGGCCCGGAATGGCAGGTCGTCTTCAGCTTCGTCGTCGATCCGTTCGACTTCCAGCGGTTCCTCGTCGCCCCAATCAATGTGCTGTTCCAGCGGGCCGGCCAGCACTTCGCTGATGGCCCGGCCCTTGACCGAGATGCCGGCGCGGTGGACCGCATCGCGATCGCCGCAGACCAGATAATGCCACGCGGGCAGCGGCTGGCCATCGGCGCGCAGGCGATAGGCGCAAGTCTCCGGCAGCCATTCCAGCTCTGCGGCGAGATCGGGCGTCAGCCGCACGCAATCGGGCACATATTTGCGTCGGTTGCGATAATCGGAACAGCGCGCGGTGTTAAGGTCGAGCAGTTTGCAGGCTACGTTGGTGGGCCAGATGCGCCCGCTATCGGCATCTTCCACCTTGTGCAGGCAGCAGCGGCCGCAGCCATCGCACAGCGCTTCCCACTCGGCGGCGGAAAGGCTGCGCAGGGGCGCTTCCCAGAAGGGCTGGCCGGTCACGATACCCACTTGGCGAGTTCGGCGGCGACCGCATCCGGTCCCTTGTCGACCGGGAGCATGGCGACCGGTTCGCCCTTGCGATTCATCAGATAGACGATGCGGCTGTGATCCATCAGGTAGCCGCCGCCGGGCACGTCCTTGCCCCGGGCATAATAGGCGACGAAAGCCTTGGCGGCCGCTTCCACCTGTTCGGCGGTGCCGGTGAGGCCAAGGAGATTGCCGTCGAACGCCTGGGTGAATTCGCCCACCCGCGCCGGGGTGTCGCGCGCGGGATCGATGGTGATGAAGATCGGCTGGATCTGGGCGGCGAGATCGGCATGGTCCTTGGTATATTTGCCCAGGCCGTTCATCATGACGCCCACATCCATCGGGCAGGCATCCGGGCACCAGGTGTAGCCGAAGTACACGATCCGCCATTTTCCGGCGAAATCCTCCCATTTCACGGTCTTGCCGGTCTTGTCCACCAAGGTGAAGGGGCCGCCGATCTTGGCACCGGCCAGCGGGGGTGGTTCGGAAGGCGCGCTGTTGCACCCGGCAAGCGGGAGGGCGGCGACAAGGGCGAGGCTGGCCAGAAGGGCAATCGGCTTGGTCATGGCGCGCCGGTTCATGCTCTGCTAAAC
>CAZVHM010000034.1:6440-22130 GCA_964627175.1 uncultured Novosphingobium sp.
TGGCCAGAAGGGCAATCGGCTTGGTCATGGCGCGCCGGTTCATGCTCTGCTAAACCGCGCTTCGCAAGGTGGGATGCGGCCAGAGGAGGCCGCCCGCAAAGGAGTATTGCGTGAGGAAGGTCAAGCTGTTCGCCTGGATTGCGGTTCCGCTGCTTGCCGCAGGCGTTGTGGCGGCGCCCGTTGCGGCGCAGATTGGCGGCCCGGGCTACAAGTTCCTCGAGGCGGTTCGCAAGCGCGAGGGGGCCGAGGTGGACAAGGCGCTTGGCCCCACGGGTTCCACCACTGTGATCAACACCCAGGACGTGACCAGCGGCGATACCGCGCTGCATATCGTGACCCAGCGGCGCGACATGGATTGGCTGCGCTTCCTGCTGGCGCGGGGCGCGGATGCTAACAAGGCCAACGTGAAGGGCGTACGTCCGCTGGGCCTTGCCGTCAGCCTGGGGTGGACCGAAGGGGCCGAGCAGTTGCTGGCCAAGGGCGCGCGGGTGGACGATCCGGGCGCTGCCGGCGAAACCCCGCTGATCGCCGCGGTGCACCAGCGCAACATCGAGATGGTGCGTATACTTGTGAAGGCAGGCGCCAGCGCCACGCGTGCCGACAATTCGGGGCGTAGCGCCAAGGATTATGCCGACCTGATCGGCGCCGAAAGCCCGATCGCGCAGGAACTGGCGGCAGCTGCAAAGGCCGCCGCCGCGCGCAAGGCCAAGACCTACGGACCTTCGTTCTGACATGACCATGGCTGATCTCACGCTCGATGAACTGCGCCTTGTGCTGGCCCCGCGCATTGCCGAGTCGGCGGTGTTCGACGGATGGAGCGAGGAGGCGGTGAACAATGCCGCCTTGGCGCTGGGCGTTGCGCCGGCCACGGCGCGAATCGCCTTTCCCGGTGGAGCGATGGACATGATCGCCGCGTGGATCGAGGCGATTGACGCGCAGATGAGCGCAGAGCTGACCTGCGAACGGCTGGGCAACCTGCCGGTGCGCGAACGGATCCGCGCCCTGGTGCAGTTCCGGCTGGATGCGCTCAAGGGGCGGGAAGAAGCGCTGCGCCGCGCTTTGGCGATCATGGCAATGCCGCAGAATGCCGCCCGCACTGCCCGGATGGGGTGGAGCAGCGCGGATGCGATGTGGCGGCTCGCCGGCGATACTTCGGCGGATTACAACCATTATACCAAGCGGGCCACGCTGGCGGCGATCTATGCCGCCACACTGCTGGTTTTTGCGTCTGACGACAGCGAGGACAAGGCGGCGACAGCGGCCTTCCTGGATCGGCGGATCGACGGGGTGATGCGGTTCGAGAAGGCCAAGGCCCGCATGTTTCGCCCGCATGACGAAAGGTTCAGCCTGACCCGCCTGATGGGGCGCATGCGCTATCCGGCGCGCTGATTGATCCCGATCCAGAAGCAGGACAATGCGGCGAGGAGGGGCATGTGGCGGCGCTTATTGAGAATGCCTTGCAAATAGGCTCCAGTTCTGGCAGCGCCGTCTTATGACTCTCGACCTTCTGCCTATTGGCCAGAGCGCACGCATTGTCGCGGTGGACTGGACCCAGCTTGTTGATGAGGAAGCGCAGCGCCTGCGTGCACTGGGCTTTGATGCCGGTGCCCGCGTGGCGGTGGCCCATCGCGGGCTGTTTGCCGGCAAGGATCCGCTGGCGATCACGGTAGGCCGGATGACGGTGGCCCTGCGCCGGGTTCACGCCCGCGCGATGACGGTGGAAGCAGCATGAGCCGGATGCGGACCGCCGCCCTGGTGGGCAACCCCAACGCGGGCAAGAGCGCGCTGTTCAATGCGCTGACCGGCGCGCGTCAGAAGATCGCGAATTATCCGGGCGTGACGGTGGAGCGCAAGAGCGGGCGGCTGTTGCTGCCTTCGGGCGAGCCGGTGGAACTGACCGATTTGCCGGGTTCCTATGGCCTGCATCCCACCAGCCCCGACGAGGAAGTGACATCTAAGGTCATCCTCGGCCAATTCCCCGGTGAGGCTGCGCCCGAAGTGCTGGTGGTGGTGCTGGATGCCAGCAACCTTGAACAGCATCTGGTGTTTGCCCAAGAAGTTATCGCGCTGGGCCGGCCCACGGTGGTTGCGCTCAACATGGTCGATCTGGCCGAGCGCGACGGGCTGGTGATTGAGGCCAAGGCGCTGGAAGAGGCGCTGGGCGTTCCGGTGATTCCCACCGTGGCCGTGCGCCGCCGGGGGCTGGACGAACTGGCTGCTGCGATCGCCAGCGCCGAGGCGCGGGCCGAGGTCGATCAGGAAGATCATCACCGCCCGTTCACCGACCTGACCGAGCGGCGCCTGACCGCCCATGCCATTGCCGAAGCGGCGATCGTTTCCGAAACCCGGCGGCACCGGCTGCACGCCAAGCTTGATCGGGTGCTGCTGCATCCCTGGCTGGGGCCGGTGATCCTGTTTGCGCTGTTGTTCGTGGTATTTCAGGCCGTGTTTGCCTGGGCCACGCCGTTTGCCGATGCGCTGGATGCTGGGGTTACCTGGCTCCACGACAATGTGGCCGCGGCCATGGCGCCATCGCTGGCGCGCGATCTTATCACCGATGGCGTTATTGCGGGCGTGGGTTCGGTGGTGGTGTTCCTGCCGCAGATCGTGATTCTGTTCTTCTTCATCCTGGCGATGGAAGCATCGGGCTACATGGCCCGCGCCGCCTTCCTGATGGATCGCCTGATGGCCGGCGTTGGCCTGTCCGGCCGCAGCTTCATTCCGCTCCTGTCGAGCTTTGCCTGCGCCATTCCCGGCATCATGGCCACGCGCAGCATCACCGATCCGCGCGACCGGCTGACCACGATCCTGATCGCGCCGATGATGACCTGTTCGGCCCGCTTGCCGGTCTATGCGGTGATCATCGCCGCCTTCATTCCCAATCGGAATGTCGGGCTGGGTATCGGGCTGCAAGGGCTGGTGCTGCTGGCGCTTTACGTGGCCGGGATTGTTGGCGCGATGGTCGTGGCGCTGGTCCTGCGCCGGTCGATCACCAAGGGCGCGGCTTCGGGCTTCATCATGGAACTGCCCAAGTATCAGTTGCCCCGCGCAAAGGATCTGGCGATCGGCCTGTTCCAGCGCGCCTGGGTGTTCCTGCGCCGCGCCGGCACGATCATCTTCACCGTTACCGTGGTATTGTGGTTGCTGCTCAACTTCCCCCGCGCCGCCGAAGGGCAGGACCAGATCGATGCATCCATCGCCGGGCGCGTGGCTAATGGCCTTGCCGTGGTGGTCGAACCGATCGGCTTCAACCGCGACATGGCTCTGGCGCTGATCCCGGCGATGGCCGCGCGCGAAGTGGCGGTCAGCTCGCTGGCGACCACTTATGCCGTCAGCGCGGAAGACGAGGAGGAAGGCGCCCGCCAACTGGGCGACCAGTTGCGCCAGCGCTGGACCTTGCCGATGGCGCTGGCCTTCCTGGCGTGGTTCGTGTTCGCGCCGCAGTGCATGAGCACGATCGCCGTGACCCGGCGCGAGACCAATGGGTGGAAGTGGCCGGCCTTCATGATGGCCTACCTGTTCGCTCTGGCCTATGTTGCCGCGGGCGTGACGTTCTGGGTGGCGACTGCCGCCGGACTTTAGTTCTCCGCGCGAGGGGTTCGGGTGAGTTTGCACTGTGGATAGGCCCGCGCGGGGATTCGCGCGGGCGCGTCCGGTCAGTTAACCCGGCGATCACTTCTTCAAGGGACTCGATTCGATGGCAGGCAGCGTCAACAAGGTGATCCTGATCGGCAATCTCGGCCAGGATCCCGAGGTCAAGTCTTTCCAGAACGGTGGGCGCATCGCCAATCTGCGGATCGCTACGTCGGAAAACTGGAAGGACAAGAACACCGGCGAGCGCAAGGAGCGCACCGAATGGCATTCGGTTGTGCTGCAGTCCGAAGGGCTGGTGGGCGTGGCCGAACGCTATCTGCGCAAGGGCAGCAAGGTCTACATCGAAGGCCAACTGCGCACCCGCAAGTGGCAGGACCAGTCGGGCAATGACCGTTATACCACCGAGATTTCGGTGGGTATGAACGGCGTGCTGACGATGCTTGATGGCGCGCCGGGTGCCGGCGGTGGCGGGCAGGGTGGCGGTGGCGGGCAGGGTGGCGGTGGCCGCTCTGGCGGCTGGAACGAAGGCGGCTCGTCGGGCGGCTTTGGTGGCGGTCGTTCGGGCGGTGGCGCGGCCGGCGGTTCTGCCGGCGGCTGGAACCAGGGTGGCGGCGGATCGACTGGCGGAGGCTTTGCCGACGATCTGGACGACGATATCCCGTTCTGAGGATTGGTCTCGACCAATCGAACGCATGAAAAGCGAGGGCACTGCCCTCGCTTTTTCAGTTTTTGGGCAGCTTCAGGCCTGCCAGTGCGGCAAAGGCGCCGGCGGCACTTTCATCCAGAATGCCGGCTGCCTTGCGGGCGCGGTCAGCCTCTGGCCCGGTGGCGAAAGGATCGATGGCCAGCGCGAGGGACTGAGCCAGCGCTTCGCCCAGATCAAAGCTATGGCCGCTATATTCGATCTCGTCGCACTCGCTGCCGGTCAGCTCGATTTCTTCGTCTACCGCTGGTTCGTCGCCGGTTTCCGGGACGAAGCGCAGGACCAGCGGCTCGCTGACGGATTGTGGCAGGTCTTCACCGGAAACGGCGCAGGGCTGGACCCAGGCCGCTTCGAGACGGCCGCTGGCGGTGACGATATCGCCATCGGCGGCAAGGGTGACGGTGGCTTCCAGCCGGTCAATCCGGACCAGCGAGAAGCGGCGGGCCAGAGCCGCGCGTTCGATCTCGCTTGCCACCAGGTGCTGCGGCGCGGGGCTGATCTGGCGAATGTCGATCAGGCGGGAAAATTCGGGGATCATGCGGCAGTGCTTTCCGGCAGGCTGATGCGGGCGGACAGGATGTCTTCGGCGCTGGCGGCATCGAGCATGGCCGCAAAGCCGCGCAGCAGGGCAGCAACGGCGGCCGGGTTGCCATTCTCTCCGAACGAGGCGTTGCGGGTAATTGCCTCGATCAGCGCGGCATCGTCTTCCTTGCTGAGCGTTTCGCGCAGCACGCCAAGCCGGCCGCCGAGCACGCTGACCAGCTTGCCCATGTGCTTGCCGACTACCAGATCGCCCACGCCGGATTCGCGCAACTGGCCGTCCATGTCGTCCACGAACAGTTCCGTGACGCGGACGGATGGTGCGACCAGCGCTTCCTCGCGCTCCATCCGCAGCAGGACAGCGGACAGGACAAGCGTGATCGTGTCGAACCGGCCGGGCACCGTATCTTCGATCCCGCCCTGCGCGAACCAGCGCGGATCGCGGGCCAGTTCGACCGTGCGGTGCCACAGCGGGCGATAGGGCGCGAGATCGTCGCCACGCGACTTGAACAGGCGGGAGAGGAACGACATCCGGCGAGGCCCTTTCGACAGCCGCCATTCAGCGGTGATTAAATCCCCATGCTCCAAGCGCGCCATTGCGGGATCGCGCCGAGAGCCTTAAGGCTTGCGCGATATAGGCGGCGCGGTGGCATTGGCAACTGCGCTGGTGTGAGGTTGATCGGAGCGAGAATGCAGGGCTTCAGGCAGATTGCTATGGGCGCGGTGGCAGTGGTGGCGCTGGGTGCGTCGCTGGCCGGCTGTTCCTCGATCAAGGATCACCGTGGCTATCTGGCCGATCAGGCGCTGATCGATTCGGTCCAGCCGGGGATCGACAACAAGACCTCGGTCGAACGGATGCTGGGCCGCCCCACGTTCGTTTCCCAGTTCGGTGAGCCGGTGTGGTATTACGTTTCGATCGATACCAGGCAGGCTGCCTTCACCCGTCCGCGTCCGCACAGCCAACTGGCGCTCAAGATCAGTTTTGATGCTGCCGGCGACGTGACCCGGTTGGAAAAGACCGGCATGGAAAAAGTCGTGATCCTTGATCCCGATGGTCACAAGACCCCGACGCTGGGCGCACACCGCACCTTCCTCGAAGACCTGTTCGGCAATATCGGCACGGTTGGTTCGGGCATGGGCGGCGGCGTTCCCAACGCCGACAATACCGGCGGCTGAGGCTCCTCTGCGGGGGCCACATCCGGCAGGGGCAGGCCAATTCCGCGCTTGAACCTTCCGGCAGGTTCCCCATATCCGCGGCATGAACGACGCGAGGGGCAGCCACGGCCTGATCCAGTGGCACGGAACCACCATTATCGGGGTGAAGAAGAACGGTCGCACGGTGATTGCCGGCGATGGCCAGGTTTCCATGGGCAACACCGTGATGAAGCCCAACGCCCGCAAGGTGCGCCGGATTGGTGAGGGCGGGAAGGTGATTGCCGGGTTCGCCGGCGCCACGGCCGATGCCTTCACCCTGTTCGAACGGCTGGAAAAGAAGCTGGAACAATATCGCGGCCAGCTGATGCGTGCCGCGGTGGAACTGGCCAAGGACTGGCGGACCGACAAGTATCTGCGCAACCTTGAAGCCCTGATGATCGTGGCCGATGCCGAGACGATGCTGGTGCTGACCGGCAATGGCGACGTGCTCGAGCCGGAAGGCGGGATCACGGCGATCGGTTCGGGCGGCAACTATGCCCTGGCCGCGGCCCGCGCGATCGACGCTTATGAGGGCGACGCCGAAACCATTGCCCGCAAGGCCATGCAGGTGGCCGCCGATATCTGCGTGTTCACCAACGACCGCGTCACTGTCGAGAGCATCTGATTTCCATGACCGACAATCTCACCCCCAAGGCGATCGTCCGCGCGCTGGACGAACACATCATCGGCCAGGCCGAAGCGAAGAAGGCCGTGGCCGTGGCGCTGCGCAATCGCTGGCGGCGGCAGAAGCTTTCGTCCGAACTGCGCGACGAGGTGACGCCCAAGAACATCCTGATGATCGGGCCCACGGGCTGCGGCAAGACCGAGATTTCCCGGCGCCTTGCCCGGCTGGCCGAAGCCCCGTTCGTGAAGGTGGAAGCGACCAAGTTCACCGAGGTCGGCTATGTCGGCCGCGACGTTGAACAGATCGCCCGCGACCTGGTGGAAGAAGCCATCCGGCTGGAAAAGGACCGCCGCCGCGAGGCCGTGCGCGAGGCCGCCAGCAAGGCGGCGATGGACCGCCTGCTCAAGGCCATCGTGGGCGAAAACGCCAGCGAGGCCACCCGCGAAAGCTTCCGCCAGCGCATCGTGGAAAACGCGATGAACGAGGTGGAAGTCGAGATCGAGGTCGAAGACGCGCCTGCCATGCCGTTTGACCTGCCCGGGATGGGCGGCAACGTGGGGATGATCAACCTCTCGGACATCATGGGCAAGGCCATGGGCCGGTCCAACCTCAAGCGGCGCAAGCTCAAGGTGCCCGACGCCTGGGACAAGCTGGTCGACGAGGAAGCTGAAAAGCGGATGGATCAGGACGACGTTGCCCGCGTGGCGCTGCTCAATGCGGAAACCAACGGCATCGTCTTTATCGACGAGATCGACAAGATCGCCGTATCCGATGTGCGCGGCGGTTCGGTCAGCCGTGAAGGCGTGCAGCGCGACCTGCTGCCGCTGATCGAGGGGACGACCGTGGCCACCAAATATGGCCCGATGAAGACCGACCATGTGCTGTTCATTGCCAGCGGCGCGTTTCATGTGGCCAAGCCCAGCGACATGCTGCCCGAACTGCAGGGGCGCCTGCCGATCCGGGTGGAGCTGAAGGCGCTGAGCGAGGAGGATTTCGTCCGCATCCTCAGCGAGACGCGGGCCAATCTGGTGGAGCAGTATCGTGCCCTGCTGGCGACCGAGCAGGTCGCCGTGGAATTCACCCCCGAAGCGGTGCGCGAAGTGGCACAGATCGCCGCGCAAGTGAATGAAAGCGTCGAGAATATCGGCGCACGGCGCCTGCAGACGGTGATGGAAAAGCTGCTGGAAGAACTGAGCTTCGAGGCCGAGGACCGCAAGGGCGAAACGGTGACGGTCGACGCGACGTATGTGCGCGAGCGCTTGTCCGGCCTCGCGCAGGATGCCGATCTGTCGAAGTATATCCTCTGATGGTCAGGCCGGGGCGGGGGCGGGGCTGCGCTCCGCTTCTGACCCAAGCCAGCCGAGCAGAAGGCCACGGGCCAGCAGGACCGTGATGCCGGCCGTGCCGACGATGGCGGCGTTCAGCATCCAGAACACCATCGGCGTGGTGGTTTCATACCACGAACCCATCATGCCGCTGAGGATGCTGGCCACGGAAACGGAAAGCGTTTCAAGGCCCAGCAGCGAACCGCGCCACGATTCCGGCGCGCGCGCGGCATAGAAGGTCTGCATCACCGGGGCATAGTAGACCGCGCCCCAGTTCGAGACGAGGTGGAACAGCACCGGTAGCCACAGCGGCGCCAGCCCATCTGTCCCGGCCAGCAGCGGCGCCGCAGCCAGCATCAGCATCGAGCCGGAAAAGATCAGGCACCCCATGCCGATCTTGGTGAACAGGCCGGGTTCGGTGCCGCGCCGGGCCTGCCAGCGCCACAACAGGATCACCAGCGGAACGTAGACCGCCGGGGCCAGCCCATCGAGTGATTGCAGCCACGGCACCGGAACATCGAAGCTGCCCACTTTCATGCGCACATGATCGCGCAGCCACAGATTATAGACGTTCCAGACCTGGGCCTGCGCGGTCCAGAAGCAGACGCTGATCGGCCAGAGCGCGAACAGCCCCAGCACATCGCGCCTTTGCAGCGCGGTCAGCGGGGCACGGCGCACTTTCAGGCCCTTGGGCGGATCGGGCGGCAACTGGCGCGATCCGGCCAGATACCAGGCCAGGCCGATCAGCATGCCAAACCCGGCCACGGCAAAACCGGCATGCCAGCCATAATATTTGGCCACCGCGCCACTCGCCAGCGGGGCGATGAACGCGCCAAGGTTCACCACCAGGCTGTAGATCTGGAAGGCGTCGGCCAGCCGCCGGTCGCCCGCATCGTAAAGCGCGCGGATCTGCGGCTTGAGATTGCCGCGCAGCAGGCCCGCGCCGATCACGATCAGCAGCAGGGCGAGCAGGAACGTGCGATCGAAGGCCATGGCGAAATGGCCGCCGGTCATCGTCAGCGCGCCCATGGCGATTGCCGCCCGGCGCGAAATGAACTTGTCGCCCAGCCAGCCGCCGATGATCGGCAGGAAGGTGATGGCCGCATAATAAAGCCCGAAGGTCTGCGTGGCGAGCGCGGCCGGGGTGAGGGGGCCGAACACCGATTCCACCGCCGCGCGATAAGCGGCAAAGCCGGCCACATTCTCTATCCGCCCCGGCTGCAGCAGGTCGCTGGTCATGTAGAGCACCAGCATCGCGGTCATCCCGTGAAACGAGATGCGATCCCACAATTCGGTGCCGCCGATCACCCACAGGCCGCGCGGGTGACCCCAGCGTTCAGGCAAACGGGAAGCGGGGTAGATTTCGGCGCGGTCGCTGGCGGATTCCATGATGGCAGAGTGCCGGGAACATGCCGGCTGCGCAAGCCGGGGGCTTCGCAAGCCTGCTTTGCCCCGCTAGCATCGGGCCATGTACCAGACCCCCGAAGACCGCCCGATCTATCGCCTGCTCACCGGAAAGGACGACCGCGCCTTTTGCGAGCGCGTGTCCGAAGCGCTCGCCCAAGGCTGGCGGCTCTATGGTTCGCCCTCGATCACTTATGACGGCGGGATGGACTGCATCAAGGTGGCGCAGGCCGTGGTCTGGCACGAAGCCGACGTGGCGAAGTAGCGGCTTATTTCAGCGCGGCGAGACCCGCGCTGGCGCAGCGGTGATCCAGATCCTGGCTCGATCCGCCGGCAATCGCGATGGCGCCGAACGGCTGACCATCGCGCATGATCGGGATGCCGCCGCCAAAGCCGATCAGCTTGGGATCGGTGGCGATCCGCTGGGCCAGCGCCGGATCACCCTTGGCCAGATCGCGCACTTCGATGCTGGATTTGCCGAAAGTCAGCGCGGTCATCGCCTTGCGGCGGGCAAAGTCCACCGCGCGGCTGCGGGCGCCGTCTCCGGCCGCGATCACCTTGTCCACGCCGGCCGAATCCAGCACGGCCACCACGACATGTTCGGGCTGGCAGGCAGCGATGGCGGCCTGGGCGGCGTTCCATGCGGCGGCGAGGCTGGGGCCGGGGGCGGGCGGAGCCGGTGGGGCGGCTGGGGCAGGGGCTGCCTGCTGTGCATGGGCAGGCACGGCCAGCGCCAGTGCCAGCGTGAAAATCATCGATCCGCGCATTATCAAACCCTCTCCGATGGGCGGTTATTCCGCCGCTTCGTTCAGCTCGGCCTGCTCGTTGGCCTGCCGCGCCCACATTTCTGCATAAAGCCCGCTCTGACGCAACAGGTCTGCGTGCGTGCCGCTTTCCGCCAGGCGCCCCTGATCCAGCACGAAGATGGTGTCGGCATCGGCGATGGTCGACAGGCGGTGCGCGATCGAGATCGTGGTGCGGTGTTCGGCCACGGCGTGCAGCGTGGCGAGGATATCCTGCTCGGTACGGGTGTCGAGCGCGCTGGTTGCTTCATCGAGCAGCAGGATCGGCGGGTTTTTCACCAGGGTGCGGGCGATGGCCACGCGCTGTTTCTCGCCGCCGGAAAGCTTGAGTCCGCGTTCGCCCACTTCGGTGGCAAAGCCTTGCGGCAGGCGGTCGATCAGCCCCATCAGCGCCGCCCCGCGGGCTGCCGCTTCGATATCGGCCGGCCCCGCGCCGTCGCGGCCATAGGCGATGTTGTAGCCGATGGTGTCGTTGAACAGCACCGAATCCTGCGGAACGATGCCGATGGCTGAGCGCAGGGATGCTTGCGTGACTGTGCGGATATCCTGCCCGTCGATCAGGATGCAGCCGGATTGCGGATCGTAGAAGCGGAACAGCAGGCGGGCGATGGTGCTTTTGCCGGCGCCCGAGGGGCCAACAATGGCAACCTTGCTGCTGGCCGGGATTTCAAGGCTGAGGCCGTGAAGAATGGTGCGGTCGGGTTCATAGCCGAACACCACGTTATCGAACACGACCGAGGGGCGGCGGACTATCAGCGCAGGCGCGCCCGGCGCATCGGCCACTTCATGCGGTTCATCGATCAGTTGGAACATGGCCGCCATGTCGATCAGCCCTTGGCGGATGGTGCGATAGACCATGCCCAACATGTCGAGCGGGCGGAACAGCTGGGTGAGGTAGGTCTGGACGAAGACCAGCTGGCCGGCGGTATATTCGCCCTTGCTCCAGCCCCACGCGGTATAGGCCAGTGCGCCGGCCATTAGCAGATTGACCACCAGCGCCTGCGCGATGTTGAGCAGGCCGAGCGAATTTTCGCTTTTCGTGGCGGCATCGGCATAGGCGCGGGTAGCCTGGGCGTAGCGGGCCTCCTCGCGCGCTTCGGCGCCGAAGTATTTCACCGTCTCGTAGTTGAGCAGCGAATCGACCGCGCGGGAAAGGGCCTGCCCATCCAGCCGGTTCATCTTCTCGCGCAGCTTGGTGCGCCATTCGGTGATCGTGCGGGTGACCCAGATATAGGCCACCACCGCCAGCGCCGTGGCCGCCACCAGCCCCCAGCCGAAATTGAGCTGGAAGATCACCGCCACCACCACCAGCTGCAGCACGGTGGGGGCGATATTGAACAGCATGAAATAGAGCATCGTATCGATGCTCTTGGTTCCGCGCTCGATGGTCTTGGTCACCTCGCCGGTGCGGCGGGCCAGGTGAAAGCGCAGCGACAGCTGGTGAAGCTGGGCAAAGACGTTTTCCGCGAGCGCCCGCGTCGCATCCTGGCCCACGCGTTCGAACACGATGTTGCGCAGGTTGTCGAACGCCGTGCCGGCAAAGCGCCCGGCGGCATAGCCCAGCACCGCCAGCATGACGAAAGCCAGCAGGCGCGGTCCGCTGACGTTCATCGCATCGACCGCCCATTTCAGCAGATAGGGCAGAGTCAGCTGCGTCGCCGTGGACGCGAGGATGAACAGGCAGGCGATGACGATCCGCGTCTTGAGCGCCCGGTTTCCCTGCGGCCAGAGATAGGGCAGGAAGCGGCTGAGCGTGTGCCAGCCATCGTGGCGGGCGTGGGCGGGGTTCGTGGCGGTTTCAGGAGGCATGCAGGGCCTATGTAGGCGCCTTGCCCGAAATGGAAACCCGTTCAGAACGGGGGCAGGGCGTAGAAGAAGTCATCCGCCTGTGCCGAAACCTTGCGGGCGAACCATGCGCCGCTGGCGATGATGGCATCGCGGTCTTCGGCTTGCAGCAGCTTGGGGTGATAGCCGCCGCCGCTCCAGTCAATATAGCGGCGCGCCGGTTCGATCCGTTCGGCAAAGCGGCGCCCCAGCACCGACGGGGCCACATGTTCATCGCAGCACTGGGTGAAATCCAGCCGCCCGCAATCGAGCATGGCCGAGGTTTCCCGTTCCAGCACTTCGGCCGCATCGCGCGGCACTGAATACCAGCTGCTGCCCTTGAGCCAGGGCCGATCATCGAAGCGCGCGCGCAACAGCCCCTTGCCGTGCAGCCAGCGTGTAACGCCCCAGCTGAGGCGCACTTGCGCGCGATGGGCATTCTCGTTGAACCAGTGCCACCCCGGAATGCAGATCCGCGGTTCGTCGAACCACCAATCCTCCATGCGGCGAGGCTGCTGTTCGCCCCACAGGTCGGCAAACACCGGGTTGCGCGATCCCCACGCCTTAATGTCGGCGATCATTTGCGTCCGGTTGCAACACGGCCAGTCGGCCCCGCTGATCAGGTGGAAGTAATCGAAAGGTTCTGCCAGCGCGGCGCGCAACAGCCGTCGCTGCGCCTCAACCTGGCTCGATTGCCCCCAGCGAACCCTAACCGGATGGGCAATCAGGTGCAGCCGGCCCGATGGATGGGCGGCAAAACGCGCGCGTTCGCGCCGCCACAGCAGTGATCCCGCATCAATGTGCAGGATCACGCGGTCATCGCTTGCCGGTGCAAGCAGTGCATCCACCAGCCGGGCCAGTTGATCGGCCCCGGCGTGGGCCATGATGGCGTGGACGAAGCGCATAGGCTCAGGCCCGTCCTGGTTGGTGGCGTGAATGGCCGAGTGATGCGAGTGCTCTCGCGATCTCATCGCGCAGGGGGTGGTGCGTTACCCAGATGACCGCCAGCCAGCACAGTGCGCCTGCCGTTCCCAGCAGCGCCAGGGTGCCGAGGCCGCAGCGCTGGAAATCGGGCAGCAGCAGCGCGGCGAGGGCCAACGGAAGAACAGCGCCGGCAGTTGCCACAAGACTGCGCATATAGACCGGGATGAGCCGGCTGGGGGCGAGGCCGATGATCGCGCAGCCAAACCTGAGATAGATCAGGAACCAGATTGCCCCATAGGCAATGCGCGAGGCCGCCGCCATTTCCAGCGAAACCGCCGCGCCCAGGATCAGCAGGCTGATCGATGCGAACGTGTCGAGCAGGTTGCGGCGGATCAGCCGGCGCATTTCCCCATGGAGTATGGGGATCTCCATTTGCAGCGGCAGGGCCTCGAATAGCATCTCGCTGATGGCCACGAACTGAAGGATGGGCGCGACGCCAATCCAGCGCGGACCGAACAGGGCATGGATCAACGGCTCGGCGGCAATCGCCAGCGCTGCCATCGCGGGCCAGGTGCCGGCGGTAAAGCAGGCCACAATCTTCAGGTAAGGCGCTGCCAGCGGCTCGCCCGCGCGTTTCATGCGTGCCAGAGCCGGATAAAGCACGCTGCCGATCGCCCCTGAAACCAGGCTGCGCAATTGAGTGGCAAGACCGGTGGCGCGGGTGAACAGTCCGGTGGCGGCAAGGTTCAGCAGTTTGCCGACGATCAGATCGGCCGACCGCGAGCCGATGGCGCCGATGATGAATAGCCAACTGGATTGCGCGCCGAATCGCATTATCCCGGCAAGGCCATCAAGCCGTGGCGGCAGGGGTAGGGCGGCCCGGCTAAATTGCAGCAGCAAGGCCCGCGTTGCAGCTGCAGCAACCATCGCCCACGCCAGCGACATGGCCGAATAACCGGCCGCGGCAAGCAGGATCGCCATGCTTGCTTGGACGATCGCGCTGGCAACGTTCCCTGCGAACAAGGCTCGAAAGGCCATTTCGCGTGCCAGCAGGGCGCCGGGCACAATGGTAAAGGCGGAAAAGACATAGCTCAGCGCGATGATGAGGAGGACGGGCGTCAGGCCGGGCTGCTGATAGAACGCCGCAAGCAGCGGTGCGGCCAGCGCGATGAGCAGGCCGATGCCCCACGAAAATAGCACCGCCACGCTCGCGCATCGGTTGATCTCGGCCGTGTCCGTTTCCGGCAGGCCGGCAATATAGCGCGATAGCCCGAAGTCCTGCAGGATGGAGACAACCATTGCCGCGGCCAGCGCGATGGAAAACAGCCCCACCTCAGCCGGTGCGAGAAAGAACCGCGCGATCATGACCGACGCGACGAACTGGATGGCAAAGCTCAGGTATTGGCCGGCAATGGCCCATGCCGCGGCGCCGCGTACCGAGAGTGCCGCACTTGCCGGGGCGGCGCTATCGTTCATGCCGGCCTGACTGCGGTAAGGGCCAGAGTCACCGCCAGCCGCGCTGCCCGCAGCGGGGTGCCGAATTTCACAAGGCGGGCGACAGTCCGCCACATTCCATCGCGCGCACCGCCTTCGCGCAGGTGATCGAGCACGAGCTCAAAGCCGTGGTCAATCATGCCGGCCCGCGAATAGAGCAATTGCGGCGCGACCTTGGCCCGTACCTCGCTCGACACCCCTTGGCGGCCGAATAGCGCATCGAGCTGATCGAGGGGCGGTAGCGCGGCGATCAGTTCAGTCGGGTCGTTGCGCCCGGCGCGGCGTTCCTCGTAGGCCAGATACGCGACGGCGGCACCAATCTGTTGTTCCGTGGCATGACGGCTGGAAACCTGCTCGGCATAGTGACGGTAACGGATCAGGCGTTCCGGGATCGAGCACAGGCGCGTGACTCCGGCCAGTCGCAGCCACAGGTCGAGATCCTCGCAGTGGCGGAACGCGGCATGGTACCCCCCAACGGCCTGCACCAGATCCCGCCGGTACATGACCGCAGGGTGGCACAGCAGCGGCCAGCCATTGTCTATCGCGGTAAGGAAGCCTTCGTGCGTATCAGGGTGCTCTGGCCCTTCTAAGGCATAGGGCAGGCCGCGCTCGTCGATGTCCTCGCTCCATGAACCGACCACGCCGTAATCCGGGTGTCCCTCCAGAAATGCGATCTGGCGTGCGAACCGCTCCGGGTGGCAGAGGTCGTCCGCGTCCATCCGGGCAACCAGCGGCGCGCGCGCCTCGCCAAGAAGCTGGTTGAGACTGGCGATCAGACCGCGATTCTCCCGCAGGATCGGACGGATGCGCCGGTCGCGGGCCGCATAATGCTGAATGATCGTGTGGCTCTGGTCATCTGATCCATCGTCGAGAATCAGAAATTCAAAATCCGTGAAGGTTTGCTCCAGCACGCTTTCAATCGCGTCGGCCAGGAATCGCTCGCCATTGTAGACGCTCATGGCGACGCTGACCGCAGGTAGGTTCATTGCAAAGGAAGTCCCGGTTTTCTGCGGGTTTCCGCCCGCATCCTTGTCTGCGCGTCCTAGTCAGGCGGGCGTAAAGAAACCGTCACTGGCCGGGGCGGGCGAATCGCGAAACGATCCGATTCGGGCCGATATGAAGCGTTCGTTGCCGTTTGTTTCGATATAATGCATTGAAAAACGTAGATTTTTAAACTTTTCCGAAAAACCGTTTGACGGTCGGGAACCCCCTCCATATATGCCGCTTCACCGGACGGGAACGCCGCTTCAAACGGCAGAA
>CAZVHM010000035.1:0-21760 GCA_964627175.1 uncultured Novosphingobium sp.
TAGCCGTGGACCGCACCTATCAGCTGAACACTGGCGGCAACACCGACTTCATGAACATGCTCGACCGTCAGCGTCTGGGCAGTAAGAAGGAATCGAAGACCGAAGCCGTGCAGGCCATGCTGGCTAACCGTCTTGAGGATGAAAACATCCACGTCGGTCCTTCGGACTATGTTCCTTGGCAAAAAGACAACAAGCTGTGCTTCCTTCGTCTCGAAGGCAGCCAGTGGGGCAATGTTCCGATGAATCTGGAACTGCGCCTTTCGGTGGAAGACAGCCCGAACTCGGCCGCTTGCGTGATGGATGCGATCCGTTGCTGCAAGGTTGCGCTGGAGCGTGGCGAAGGCGGTGCGCTGACCGGCCCCTCGGCCTACTTCTGCAAGCACCCGCCGCAGCAGTTCAACGACGATGTGGCCGCGCAGATGGTGGACGAATACATCTCCACCTCGGCTCTCGCCGCGGAATAATCCCGGAAGGACGAGGGGTTTCGATGGACGCGGTGATCATTGCCGCCGGCTATGGCAGCCGGCTGCGCGACCTGTCGGACTCGAAACCCCTTACCCCGGTGGCGGGCATCCCGCTGATCGAACTTGGGGTGCGTCAGGCCCGTGCGGCGGGGGTTGAGCGTATTACTGTTGTTACCGGCCACGAAGGCGCGCGGGTGGAGGAATTCCTCGCCGGCCTGTCGCGCCGATCGGGCATCGAAATTCACGCCGAACGGGTAGAGGACTGGTCCCTTCCCAACGGCTTCTCGGTCATGGCCGGGGCCAGCCGGGTCAGCCGGTTGGGCGGCAGCGATTTCCTGCTGATGATGGCCGATCACATCTTTTCGGCTGAAATTCTTGCCGGCCTCGCCCGGGTGGGCCGCCCGGACCGCGGGGTCACGCTGGCGATTGATCGCCGGGTGGATAGCCCGCTCGTCGATCCCGACGATGCCACCTGGGTGGCAACCGATGCGGCTGGCCGCATTTGCGCCATCGGCAAGCACCTGACCACCTATGACGCGGTTGATTGCGGGGCCTTCCTGGCCACGCCTGAACTGGCCGATGCCATTGCCGAGGCGATTGCCGCGGGCAAGCCGGGCAGCCTTTCCGATGGCATGCAGCGCCTGGCCGACATGGGCCGCGCCGCCACGCTGGAAATTGGCGGGGCATGGTGGCTGGATGTCGACGATCCCCGAGCCCACGCCATCGCCGAGGCCGAAGCTCCAGCCGAGCTTGCTCTGATCTACAGCTAAGGCGCCGGTTCAGCGCCGATAGGTCAGGGATATTTCATCCGTATGCGTGTCAACAGGCCGGAGCGCGGGATAGCGATGCGCACTGTCTTGAATGCCGGAAGACCGGCCAGGGTGCTGGGATTGTTCGAGAATCCATAACCTTCGGCCGGCAGCCCGATGCCGGTGCGATCAAAGCCGTGGTCGCCATTCTCGTCATGATAGATGGCGATGGCATAGACCCCTGGCTTGGGCACATAGATGCACCCGGTGGTGGTTCCGGCATGGGCTGGCACCCGTCCCACGTAAAGGGAACCGTGCTTGGCCAGGAACTTGCGCGGATTATCGGCATAAAGGGTGATCGCTACGAGCCCTTCGGCATTTCGCACTCCTTCCACCGCCACGTCGATCCAGGTGGCGCTGGCCGGGCCGGTGCATCCGGCTGGCGCGGGCATCGCAGCCGAGGGGCTGGCGAGGGTGCCAGCAGCGGCTATGCCGAGGATAGCGGTAAGCGCCAGTTTGGCAGGTGATCGCATCGATTCCACTCCATCGGAGTCGTTGCGCTGCATCGCGGCCTCCGTTGCTGCCTTGCATTTGTGCAAATGGTCGGGAAATTTCAATCCCCGACCGGGATGGAGGTGGTGACCAGCCTGCCACCTTCAAGCGCTATGCGCCGATCCGCCACTGCGGCAAGCGCGCCGCGATGACCAATGATGACAATGGTCAACTGCCCGCGCAGGCCCGCGATGGCCTGGGCCACCGCGGCCTCGTTCGTGGGGTCAAGCGCGCTGGTCACTTCATCGAGCACCAGCAGTTGCGGGGCGCGCAGCAAGCCGCGGGCAAGGGCGATCCGCTGCCTTTCTCCGCCGGACAGCCGGGCGCCGCGATCACCCACCACGGTATCCATCCCCTGGGGCAGATCCAGCACGAACCCGGCAGAGGCCGCGCGCAGGGCCTCGATCAGCGCTTGTTCAGTGGCGCTGGGCGCCCCCCACAACAGGTTGTCGCGCACCGAGGCGTGAAACAGCACCGGCTCCTGCTGGACATAGGCCACCCGATCTCGCCAGGCACGGCGCCGGACATCGGTCAGCGGCAGGCCTGCCACGGTCAATGCACCTTCGTCGGGCGCGATCATTCCGCACAGCACATCGGCCAGAGTGCTTTTGCCCGCGCCGGATGGCCCGGTCAGGGCGGTGATGCTGCCAGCGGGCAAATCGAAGCTCACCCGATCCAGCGCGGGCCGGTCGCGCCCATCGTGGTGCACGGAAACGGCGCAAACGGTGATGGCGACAGGTCCGGGCGGGAGCGACAGTGGCGCTCCGCCCGTTTCGGCCCCGGCTTGCGCGTGCTGGATCAGGGCGGCTGCTTCCAGCAGCGCCGGCCGGGCATGTGCCCAGTTCTGCCAGCTGTCCTGCACCGTGCCCAGCAAGGGTAGTGCGCGAGCGAACAGCGCAACCGTGGGAATCACCGCCGTCGCATCCAGCCCCCATTGTCGCACCGCCGCCCATACCAGCAGTGCCAGCAGGATCGCTCCTCCGCTCTGGAAACCGGATCGAGCCAGTCCCACGCTGCGGGCGTAATCAAGTTCGGCACGGCGGGTTCGGGCAAATGCGGCATCGAGATCGGCAACAGCCGCTTCCTCACGGCCGAAACCCTTGATCAGGCGAATGGCGCCGAGGCTTTCGATCAGGTGGGCATGGACCCGCTGGTGCGCTTCGCCCAGTTCCACGCCAAGGGCTGATGCCCGCCGCCTCAGGCGGCGATAGGCAAACAGAACCGCGCCGCCGCCGGCGATGGCGAGCAGCACCACGCCGGGGGCTATCGCCATCCCTGCCAGGGCAAGGGAGCCGAGCGTGGCGAGGCCCGCCAGCAACGACACCATCTGGCGCACGCCATAGCCGATCCGCTCTATGCTGCTGACCAGCAGGCTGCTTGCATCGGTTTGCCGCAATCCTGACAGTGTGCGCCAGTTGCAGCGCAGCAGGGCGGCCCAGGCCGTGTGGCGCAGGCCATCGACCACGGCTGCCTCGAAGCGCAATCCGGCCAGATCCCGCGCCGCGCCAAGCGCTGCCCGCGCCGCCACAAGCAGCACAAATCCGGCCAGCAGTGGTTCTAGCTGGAGCGGCACGCCCAGCGCGGCAAGCAGTTCGCCGAGGCGGCCCGGCATGGCCGCGCTACCCGGCGCCGCGTCGAGCGTGGACAGCATCGGGATCAGCAGCACCAGTCCTGCGCCTTCGGTCAGGGCGGCCAGAATGGTGAGCAGGCCGAACATGGCGATTGGTCGCAGCATCCGGCGTCCGCCCGCCGCCGCGACCAGCATGCCTGTCGCGCTCGTTGGATGTTGCTCAGAAATCGTTGCGGCCTTCCGCATAGCGCACAAAGCTGGCCGCCGTTAGCGCGCGTGTTAAGGCGAAGGCGCGCGGCATTGCTTCAGCCGGATCGAGAGGCGTGGTTTCCGGCCAGTCTTCAAGCAGGTTTTGCAGGCGATCAAGGTCGAGCATGTCCGCAAGCACCGGGTGATCGCGCAAAGATTCGAGCGTTTCGGCAAGCTCGCCGCGCCGGCGCGATAGGTGGACATGCCAGTCGGGATTGTGTGCCCCGGTGCGCCGTTCCAGCCGCTGGGGTTCGGGCAGGCGTCCTTCCGCCATGCGCCGGGCCAGGCGGCGATCCATGCCATCCTTGATGAATTCCTCGGTTGGCAGCCCAAGGCAGAACTCGATCAGCGGGCGATAGGCGGTAATGTCGCGGCGCCTGATGCCGTGCAGCCGCTCGAACGCGAGGTCGAGGTCCTCGCCGCTGTCGGCGCTCTCCCAGATCCGCTGGATGTATTCCGTGCGGGAACGGGGATAGTGGTAATCGTTCATCAGGGCCTGTGAACCGCGCCGGCTTGCCCGCGCGGTATGGTCGGTGCGGGCGGCATGGCTCAGGCCCGAAACGAGGTTGACCGGATCGTCGCTTTCGGGGTGGACCAGCCGGCGCAAGGCCATACGCCAGACGCGGGGCAGCAGGGGCAGCACCGAAAGTGCCAGCGTCTTGCGCCACAGCGGGCGGTGGTCGCCACTGCGGTGAACCAGCGTTTGGGCCAGCTGGCCCCAGCGCCCGCGCCTGAAAAATTCGACATAGCTCCAGCGGCCGTCGTTGCTGATCGTGAAGTTGCCGAAGTCGGCATTGAACAACCAGTCGCATCCGGCCGCTCGCGCCATCTGCCACAGACCGTGATACTTGCCGGTATTGGCGACATTGGCCGTGGGCAGGTCGTTGGCGCGCAGGATGTCGCGCAGGCCGGTGTCGAATTGCCCGGCATTGTCGAACGCCGGGTCAATTCTGGGGTGCATGGCCGCGAAAGCTTCCACATAGGGTCGCTCATTGCCGAACTGGGTGGGCGCGGTGCGGCCGTCCCATGCCGGATCGGGGCAGAAGGTGAAGGTGGCGAGGCGGGTCGGCGGGGGCATCGCCTCCAGCAGGGCAAGGCCGGCAAGGGCACTGTCGAGGCCACCTGAAAGCATCAGTCCCGGCCGCAGGCACGGTCGCAGGGCATGGGCGGCGGATTCGGCCAGCATAGCTCTTGCTGTTGCCACATGTTCCTCGTCGGAGGCGGGGCTCGCCGGCGGGATTTGCTGCGGGTCGTAGTAGGTCGTCGCTTTCGCGCCATCTGCGGAAAGCATGACCCGCGTGCCGATGGGCACCCGGCTGATCCCGCGATACCAGCCCCTGTTGCCAAGTGGCTGATGATCCTGCGCCAGCTGGTCTGCGACATAGTCGTAGTCGACCTCGCGGGGATGCCCTGCGTCGAACAGGACGCGAATGACCGAGGCCGCCATGGCCCGTTCGGGTGTGCAGGCATAATGCAGGGGTGGGGCAACCCATGGCGAGCGCACGAGGCGCAGGCGGCCATCGGCCATGTTGGTGATCGCGGCATAGTTGCCGATCAGCCGCAGGTCGGTGTCATCACCCCAGCGGGCCAGCGCCAGGTCGTACAGGGCGGCAGGGTTGTCGCCGCACCCTCGTGCATCGGGCATCAGGTCGGCGGCGATCTCGGCGGCGTTGTCTATCCAGCCGTGAAGAACCGTTCGCTCGCCGATCCAGCCAGGGCCCCGCGGATCGCCAGCGGTAGCCCTGCGATCTGCAGCAGCGTGATACAGGGGTGTGTGCGGAAAACGAGAAAACGCGGCAGCTCGAAAGCCATCTGCGTCTATTTTCACTGTAAGTTCTGGTGCGACAGCGCAAGCCAGTGGCTTGGCGTATCGATCAGGATCGACCGCGCTAGCCGCGGCCCGCCTCAGATACGCCGCTATCACCGGGGGTGTTGATGCCCTTAAGACTTAGCGTTCGGCCCGCCTTCGAGGCCGCTGCCGGTGGGCCCCGCAACGTCCTTGATCGTGCCGAGCTTGTTGAGCTTCGGTGCGGTCCAGGTCTTGGTCATCATTTTCTCCTGATCGTGTCCGCAAGGAACATTACCTGTCCGGATGGCATACTTTGCGGGCACGGTAAAGTGCTGAGGTGTAATGCGTAAATCCAGGCAATTGATATTATTCAAGAGCGATCAGCGACTTATGCCCATATGGCAGTTCGCCGATGATTGTCTCGCTCCCGGCAACGACCCAGGCGTGCAGATCGTCGGCTGTGCCGCGCCGGCTGGCCGGCAGGACGCCGATCAGCAGACGTGCCGCGATACCCCGGCGGCGGAGCATCCAGCGCAAGGCCATGGCGCGCGGCAGGCATTTCGTCTCACCGGGCAGGAGATCGGCGGCGCGCACGACCGCGCGGGCTGCCCGCCGGCCGCGCAGGGCCTGATCGGGCGTGATGGCGGCCGGTCCCGCGGCATTGGGTGCAACGGTGCGGCCAAGGCTGCGTTGCCAGCGTGAAAACGGGGCCAGGCCCACCAGCAGGCGGGCCAGCAGCAGCAATGCGGCAGCTTCCGCCACTCGTGCGCGGTGGCGCCGCCGCAACGACGCCGTTGTTGGTTCAGCCGGTGACAAGGCCTGCGGCGACCAGTTCATCAATGAAGGCATTGGTATCGACCGCGATCGCTTCGGGCGGTGCGTCAAATTCTGCCGCCAGATGGCTGACAATTGCGGCCCGGTCGCGCGATTCGTCGATCGCCTGCCAGATCGCGCGGGCGGTTCCTTCGAGCGAAAAGAAATCGCCGTCCGCGATCCGCATCAACACCAGTTCCTCGTCGATTTCGGTTTCGACGAAGCTGCCCTCAACCTTGTTTACGGCGCTCATGTCGAAGACATATCCGAAATCTTTTCGGCCAGATAGCGGGTAGACTGCCAGAATTGCCCTTTGTCGAGGGGGCGGATGAAGCGGGCCATCCTGACCTGTCCGGCAATCTTCGCCTGAAGCGCGAACCGTTCTGGCCGGGTGTGGCGGGTGGCGGAATCGAACAGGGCGCGGGTGTAATGATCGTCTTCCAGGCGGGCGATCTTCTCGCCCCCCGTCAGCGGCACAAGCTGCGGGGTGGAGTTTTCGCCGCCATCTTCAAGGAACACCAGTGCCCCTAGCGGCAGCGAGGTGCTTACCGCGCCACCTTTCGCGCTGACATAGAGCTTGGGGTAGTGGGGGCTGACTTCCTCCAGCGCCGGGCTGCCGGTGAGGTGGACGGCATCCGGCCACAGCTTCATGCGCTTGTGGCCGGGCAGGCAGGTGGTCGCGCCATCCGTGCCGACATGGATCACCAGCGTATCGTCGCAGAACATGGGAAAGCCCAGTCGGGTCAGTCCGGCCACCACGGTCGACTTGCCGGCGCCGGAAGGTCCGGTGAAAGCCACCACGCGGTCGTTTACGACCACGGCGGAAGCGTGCAGCGGCATCAGTCCGTTGATGCAGGCGATCGCCGCATAGACCGTGCCGTCCAGAAACAGCGCCTCATCGCCGCGGTCAACGCCGGGCCCGCGTTCCACCGTCACGCCGGTGCCCTGCCGGTAGTGGATGGACAGGCCGGGTTCGCGCAGCAGGAATTCATCGCCATGCAGCAGATGCCGTCCGGGCTGCACTGTTACCCCGGCAAGGGATGGCGCAACCGGGCCTTCGCGCACCTGCGTCTCGCGCTTCATCAGATCGATCAGGGCCGGGCCGGTCATGGCCGCCGGGCGTAGAGGTGCTGCCGAAACGGGTCAATCACCCGTCTTGCGCCCCGAAAACGGCGTTTGCGGTGTGGAAAACGGCGGCAAATGCGGTTGTAGGCCTTGCGGGCCATGGATAGGGCATGAACATAAGCGTTCCACACTTTTTTACGGGATCCCCATGGCTGCCCCGCTTATTTCGCCTTCGATCCTTTCCGCCGATTTTGCCCGCCTTGGCGAAGAAGTGCGCGCCGTCGATGCGGCGGGGGCAGACTGGATCCATGTCGACGTGATGGACGGGCATTTCGTGCCCAACATCACCATCGGTCCGATGGTGGTGAAAGCGCTGCGCCCGCATACTGCCAAGCCGCTCGACGTTCACCTGATGATCTCGCCGGTCGATCCGTTCATTCACGCATTTGCCGAAGCGGGCGCAGATATCATCACCGTGCATCCCGAAGCCGGCGCGCACGTGCATCGCACTGTTCAGCTGATCAAGTCGCTGGGCAAGCAGGCGGGCATTTCGCTCAATCCGGCCACCCCGGCCAAGATGCTGGACTATCTGATCGACGAGATCGACCTTGTCCTGGTGATGAGCGTGAATCCCGGCTTCGGCGGGCAGAGCTTCATTTCCAGCCAGCTTCGCAAGATCGAGGCGGTTCGCAAGATGATCGACAAGTCGGGCCGCGATATCCGGCTGGAGGTCGATGGCGGGGTTGATGTGGTAACCGCGCCGCAATGCGTTGCCGCCGGGGCCGATGTACTGGTGGCTGGCACCGCCACGTTCCGCGGCGGGCCTGATCGCTATGCCGCCAATATCGCTGCGCTGAAGGGGCTGGGCTGAACCATGACTGACGCCGGCCCTCGCTCCGCTGCCGATCGCGGCGCCGGCGCGCTGGCCGAGCAAGATCGGCCTGTTCCACTGACGCCAGGCGATATCAATGGCTTGGCCGCGGCAGCCGATGAAGATCCGGTTGCCTTTCAGTCTTTGGCCGAGGGTGACGAGGCGGGCGATCTTCCGGCGGAGCATATTGTCGAGCCGGGCCGGATGCTGGCGCTGGCCGATTTTGCCCCGCCCGCGCTTTCGCCGAGCGAACGGCTGGTGCGTTTTGCCTATGGTATGGGCCTGCGTGGCGCGCTGCTCGATTCCCTCCGCAAGCCGGCCCGCAAGCGCCTTCTGGCCACGGTAATGAATCCACTGCCGGGTGACAAGGTGGCCGGCACAGCGCTGCGCGCCGGGCACTTCTTGCTGCATGGGGTCAAACTACCGCTGGCCCAGGCCGAACTGGCCGGCGTGGCGCGGATGACCCCGCCGCTCGAACGCTATGTCCACGGCTTTGCCTGGCTGGCCGATCTGGAAGCGGCCGGCACCCGCGAACAGTGCGCCCCCGTGGCAGAGCGGATTCTCGGCGCTTGGCTGGAGGCCAATCCTGCTCCGCCGTCCAAGCCGGGCAAGCTCGGGCCATGGTGTGTTTCGCTGGCCGGCACCCGGCTGCTGGCCTGGCTGGTCCATGCGCCGCTGATCCTTTCCGGCAACCTGCGCACCCCCACGCTGGGGACGATCGCCGCCCATGCCCGCTGGCTCGATCGAAACGTGGGGCGGGGCGAGGATCTGCTGGCCCAACTGGCTGGCTGGTGCGCGATCACCGCTGCCGGCCTGCTCCTGCCCGATGGCAAGGCCCGCCGCCTTTATGGCGAAGCCGGGCTGATCCGCACCCTGGGCGAACTGGTGGGCGACGATGGCGGCACATTGGCCCGCAGCCCGCTGGCGCAGATGGAGGCGATTGCCCTGCTGGTGCGGTTGACTGCATGTTATCGCGCCATCCGTGCCGAACCGCCGGCAGCCGTGCAGGGCATGCTTTCGCTGCTGGTGCCGCCGCTGCTGGCGCTGACTCACGGCGATGGTTCGCTGGGTTCGTGGCAGGGCGGCTGGGCCGTGGGCGCCGACGAAGTGGCCCGGCTGGTCGAGGCTTCCGGCGTGCGCACCCGGCCGCTGCGCGATGTGCGGCAGTGGGGCTATCAGCGCGCCGTGGCGATGAAAACGGTGCTGCAGTTCGATGCCGCGCCGCCGCCGATGGCTCGCCATGCCCGCGCGGGCTGCGCTTCCACCCTGGCCTTCGAACTGAGCCATGCCGGACATCGGCTGGTGGTGAACTGCGGCGGTGCTGGCGCGGCCGGAGGGCTGATGCCCGCCCGGCTGGAGCAGGCGCTGCGTGCCACCGCCGCGCATTCCACGCTGGTGCTGGACGATGCCAATTCCACCGCCGTGCTGATCAATGGCCGGATCGGCAGCGGGGTTTCCGAGGTCGAGGTCGACCGCCGCACCCTTACGGGCGAACGCGGCGCGGGCGCGACTCGGCTGGAGGCCAGCCACGATGGCTATGCCGCGCGCTATGGCCTGACTCACCGCCGCATCCTGATCCTGCGCGACGATGGCACCGAACTGCGCGGCGAAGACCTGCTGGTTCCGGCGCGCGGCAAGGGCGCGCGCGGCAAGGTCGGCTTTGCCATCCGCTTCCATCTTGGCCCCGGCATCGAACTGGGCCTTTCGCCCGATGGCCAGGGCGTGGGCCTTGCCCTGCCGGATGGCACTTATTGGCAGTTCCGCGCCGGCGGCGGCGAAGTGGTGGTGGAAGATTCGCTCTGGGCCGATGCCCAGGGCCTGCCCGTGGCCACCCAGCAGATCGTGGTCCAGGGCATGGTCAGCCGCGGCGGCGGCACCTTTGCCTGGCTGTTCAAGAAGATGGGCTGATCCCCACCATTGCGTGGCGGCACGGTTTTTACCGGTTGCCTGCCGGCGCGGCAGGCTTGGCCTCGCGCGCCAATTTGCCTAAGGGCCGGGCAAACCCCAATCGCAGGATGATTTCATGACCAACGTCACCGTTGCCCGCGCGCTGCTTTCCGTTTCCGACAAGACGGGCCTTGTCGATCTGGGCAAGGCGCTCAGCCAGCGGGGGGTGGAACTGGTTTCGACCGGCGGCACCGCCAAGGCGCTGCGCGAGGCCGGCCTTGCGGTAAAGGACATTTCCGAGCTGACCGGCTTTCCCGAAATGATGGATGGGCGGGTGAAGACCTTGCACCCGATTGTGCATGGCGGCCTGCTGGCGGTGCGCGATAATCCCGAACACGCCGCGGCCATGGCCGAACACGCGATCGGTCCGATCGACCTGGTGGTGGTCAATCTCTATCCGTTCGAGGCAACCGTAGCCAAGGGCGCCAGCCGCGACGAAATCATCGAGAACATCGATATCGGCGGTCCCTCGATGGTCCGTTCGGCGGCCAAGAACCACGCCTATGTCACGATCGTGACCGACCCGGCCGATTATGCCGAACTGGTTACCGAGCTGGAGCAGACCTCTGGCGCCACCACTTATGATTTCCGCCGGCGCATGGCGGCCAAGGCCTATTCGGCCACGGCGGCCTATGATTCGATGATCTCGCAGTGGTTCCTCACGGTTGATCAGGGGCAGGCTTTCCCTGAAACGCTGGCTGTTACCGGCAAGCTCGCCACCACCCTGCGCTATGGCGAAAACCCCCACCAATCGGCCGCGCTCTATGTGCCTAACGGCCCGGGGCGGATCAGCGGCATTGCCCAAGGCAAGCAGATCCAGGGCAAGGAGCTGTCCTACAACAACTACAACGATGCCGATGCGGCGCTCGAACTGGTGGCCGAATTCAAGGGCCAGGAACCGGCTGTGGTCATCGTCAAGCATGCCAACCCGTGCGGCGTGGCGCAGGGCGCCAGCCTGCTGGAAGCGTGGAATGGCGCGCTGCAGTGCGATTCGGTTTCGGCATTCGGCGGCATCGTGGCGGTGAACACCGTGCTGGATGGCCCCACGGCCGAAGCGATCTGCGAAATCTTCACCGAAGTGGTCGTCGCACCCGATGCCACGCCCGAAGCGCTGGCCGCCTTTGCCCGCAAGAAGAACCTGCGCCTGCTGCTGACTGGCGATTTGCCCGATCCGCGCCGCAAGGGCCTGTTGATCAAGCCGATCACCGGTGGCCTGCTGGTGCAGGATCGCGATTCGGGCGCGATCACCCCGGCCGACCTGACCGTGGTGACCAAGCGCGCGCCGACCGAGCAGGAACTGAAGGACTGCTTCTTCGCCTGGACGGTGGCCCGCCATGTGAAGTCCAACGCCATCGTCTATGCCAAGGATGGCGTGACCGCCGGCATTGGCGCCGGCCAGATGAACCGCCGCGATTCCTCGCGGATTGCCGCGATGAAGGCGGCCGAGGCGGCGGAAAAGTATGGTTGGGCAGCCAGCCGCGCCGTCGGTTCGGCCGTGGCCTCGGATGCGTTCTTCCCCTTTGCCGATGGCCTGCTGGCTGCGGCCGAAGCGGGCGCCACGGCCGTGATCCAACCGGGCGGTTCGATCCGTGACGACGAAGTGATCGCCGCGGCCGATGAGGCGGGCCTGGCGATGGTCTTCACCGGAATGCGCCACTTCCGCCATTGATCTGATGGTGCCGATCCCGCGGCGGCAACGGTCCGTCGCGGGTCGGGTGCCTTTCGTCGTTTCCATGGGGTCTGTTCACTTTACCGCAGGGTAATTCCGGGCAGAGGGGCCGGTGAAAGGTCCGGCGCCGCAGGGGTGGCCCGGCAAGGGCGTATTCCATGGGATTGTTCAAGGCCGATTTTTACCGTTCGTTCGCCGCTGGCTTCGTGGCCGGCGGGCTGATGCTGGCGGTAGTTCTGGGCACGGGCGACGATCCCATTTCCAGCAGCGTGATGCCGCAGGCGATCGCCGCCCCGGCGGATGGTCCGGCGCGCTGACATGGGCTTGAAGCGGACCCTTGCCGCTTCGCTCCTGTTGCTGGCAGTCTGTCAGCAACCTGCCCTCGCCGCCGCGCCGCAGCCCTCCATCCTCGCGCCTGCCGCCACGGCGGAAGCACGCGAAACCGGGCGCACCCGCACCGCAGTTTTCGCTGGCGGCTGTTTCTGGGGAATCGAGGCCGTGTTCAGCCACCTCAAGGGGGTGCGTAGCGTGGTGTCCGGCTATCATGGCGGCAGCCGCGCCACCGCGGATTACGACAAGGTTTCCACCGGCCGCACGGCGCATGCCGAAGCTGTCCGCGTAACTTATGATCCGGCGGTTATCCGCTACGATCAGTTGCTGCGGGTGTTCTTCACCGTGGGGGCCGATCCCACCCAGCTCAATCGCCAGGGCCCGGACGAAGGGCCGCAATACCGCTCGGCGCTGGTGCCGCTCGACGCCGAACAGCAGCGCGTGGCCCAGGGCTATCTTCGCCAGATGGCGGGTGCCCGGCTGTGGCGCGGGCCGATCGTCACCCGGATCGAACCCTACAAGGCGTTCTATCCGGCCGAGGATTACCACCAGGATTTCTCTTTCCGCAATCCGCGCCATGGCTATATCCAGTTCTGGGATGCGCCCAAGGTGGCCGCGCTCAAGCGGTTCTTCCCCGATCTCTGGAAGGCCGCCTTCACCAAGGGCTGATTAGTCCCTATATCCGGGGCATGGCCGCTTCGCTTCATCATCATCACGAGCATTCCGGCACTGGGCTGGTCGATGCCGCGCGCACTGCGCTGCTTGCCGCCGGAGAACAGTGGACCGACATGCGGGCAGATGTGTTTGCCGCCCTGTCCGGGCAGGATCGCCCGGCTTCGGCCTATGACGTTGCCGAAGCGGTGTCGCAGGCACGCGGCAAGCGCGTGGCTGCCAACACCGTCTATCGCATTCTCGACCTGTTCGTGCGGACGAATCTTGCCCGCCGGGTGGAAAGCGCCAACGCCTATGTGGCCAACAGCCATCCCGGCTGCCGCCATGATTGTATTTTCCTGATTTGCGATTCCTGCGGCAAGGCTGTGCATATCGACGATGACAAGCTGACCGGTGCGCTGATCCATGCTGCCCGCGGCGCGGGTTTTGCCGATGTCCGCCCGGTAGTTGAACTGCGCGGGCATTGCGCGGCCTGTTCGGCGGATTGAGCGCGAACTGCCCTTCGATGCAATCGACTTGAGGTAATCAAGTGTGTAAGGCACGACGATGACCGCTACCTCGGCAACCCCGCTGCTCGACACTGTGGATACCCCGGCAGACCTGCGCCAGCTTCCGCCGGCCAGCCTGCGCCAGCTTGCTGATGAACTGCGGGCCGAGATGATCAGCGCTGTCGGTCAGACCGGCGGGCACCTCGGTTCGGGCCTTGGTGTGGTCGAACTCACCGTGGCGCTGCATTATGTGTTCAACACCCCGGTTGACCGGCTGGTGTGGGATGTCGGCCATCAGGCCTATCCGCACAAGATCCTGACCGGTCGGCGTGATCGCATCCGCACCTTGCGTCAGGCAGGCGGCCTGTCCGGTTTCACCAAGCGGTCGGAAAGCGAATACGATCCGTTTGGCACGGCGCATTCGTCCACCTCGATTTCCGCTGCCATCGGCTTTGCCATGGGCAACAAGCTTACCGGCAAGGATGGCAAGGGCATTGCCGTGATCGGCGATGGCGCGATGAGCGCCGGCATGGCCTACGAGGCGATGAACAACGCCAAGCAGGCGGGCAACCGGCTAATTGTGATCCTGAACGACAATGACATGTCGATCGCGCCGCCGGTGGGCGGCCTTTCGGCCTATCTGGCGCGGCTGGTATCGTCGCGGCCGTTCCTCGAATTGCGCGAACTGGCCAAGCGCCTGTCGCGCCGCCTGCCCGAACCGCTGCACCGCGCCGCCAAGCGGACCGACGAGTTCGCCCGCGGCATGGCCATGGGCGGCACCCTGTTCGAGGAACTGGGCTTCTACTATGTCGGCCCGGTCGACGGGCATAATCTCGATCACCTGATCCCGGTGCTGGAAAACGTGCGCGATGCGACCGAAGGGCCGTGCCTGATCCATGTCGTTACCCAGAAGGGCAAGGGCTATGCCCCGGCCGAAGCAGCGGCAGACAAGTATCACGGCGTCCAGAAGTTCGATGTGATCACTGGCCAGCAGGTGAAAAGCCCTGCCACGGCCCCGGCCTACCAGAACGTCTTTGGCGAAACCCTGGCTCGGCTGGCGGAAAGCGATCCCCGGATCTGCGCCATCACTGCGGCCATGCCCGGCGGCACCGGGGTGGACAAGTTTGCCAAGGCGCACCCCGAACGCACGTTCGATGTCGGTATCGCCGAACAGCACGCCGTGACCTTTGCGGCCGGGTTGGCCGCTGAAGGCATGCGCCCGTTCTGCGCGATCTATTCCACCTTCCTGCAGCGCGCCTACGATCAGGTGGTGCATGATGTGGCGATTCAGAACCTGCCGGTACGCTTTGCCATTGATCGCGCCGGGCTGGTCGGGGCTGATGGCGCCACCCATGCCGGAAGCTTTGACATTACCTATCTGGCCAGCCTGCCCAACATGGTGGTCATGGCCGCGGCCGACGAGGCCGAACTGGTCCACATGACCTACACCGCTGCGCTGCACGATAGCGGCCCGATCGCCTTCCGCTACCCGCGCGGCAACGGCACCGGGGTGGCCCTGCCCGAGGTTCCGGAGCGGCTGGAGATCGGTAAGGGGCGGATCGTGCGCCAGGGCAGCAAGGTTGCGCTGCTTTCGCTTGGAACGCGTCTGGCCGAAGCGCTCAAGGCGGCAGACCAGCTGGAGGCCAAGGGCCTTTCCACCACAGTGGCCGACCTGCGCTTTGCCAAGCCGCTGGACGAGGCGCTGATCCGCCAATTGATGGCCACGCACGAAGTGGTCGTGACCATCGAGGAAGGCTCTATTGGCGGGTTGGGCGCCCATGTTCTGACCATGGCGAGCGACGAGGGGTTAACGGATGCCGGTCTCAAGATTCGGACCATGCGCCTGCCGGATGTGTTCCAGGATCACGATACGCCGGAAAAGCAGTATGACGCTGCCGGCCTCAATGCGCCGCACATCGTCGATACCGTCTTGAAGGCCCTGCGTCATAACAGCGCTGGAGTGGCAGAAGCCCGGGCCTGAGGCTCAGACAGCCAGCTTCCACAAACCTGCCGGGATGTCTGCGATGGCAAGGTGGGCGGCCGTGGCCAGAACCCAGGCCAGCAAGGCGATCGGCCATACCGCGCCAAGCCCACGGGCCTGACGCAGATCGGGCCAGAAGCTGGTCCGCGCGACCCACACGCCCCACTCGCGAGGACTTTGCGCCAACTTGCGCCGGTCCTGCTGGTGGGCGCCGAACAGGGCCAGACCGGCGAGGGTAAGGTTGAACAGCGCGCTGCGGGCGGTGGGCGCGATAATCACGTGGGATATCGCCCAAAGCGCTATTCCCATCATCATCGGATGCCGGGTGACGCGAAAGACTCCCCATGGCTTGCGGGCGGAAAGCCCGGCAAGGTTCGCCTGCGGCAAGGCGGGGTTGCTGCTGAACGAGCCCACCAGCAAGACCATCGCGGCCAGGGTAATCAGGCTGGTGAGCAGCCATGGCAATGGTGCCGACCCGTTCCACAAGGGCTGGCCGGGGGGCGTGCGATCGAAAGCATGGATTGCCCAGCCGATCGCGGCAAACGCGATCAGCGAATAGAGCGCCAGGAAGCCCCGCTCGCCCAGCATCCTGACCAGTCGGGCGCGCAGTGGCCCCGATAACAGCAAGTGCGACCCGGCAAAGGAAGCGCAAGCCAGTGTCAGGTTGGCAAGCGCCTCATTCATGTGTCCCCCGCTCGATGCCCGTGAAAATGATGGAATATCAGGCTATTTTGGAACTTTCCAGCTTCGATTCCCGCGCTTTTTCCTCTTCCGCCAGCAGGTCGAGGTGCATCCAGCGACGGGCCACGGGCACCAACAGGAAGACCCCGGCGGCAATCGCCAGCGTGACCCAGCCGATCGTGTCATAGATCGAAAGGGTCAGCTCACGGCTCATCTCGCCGCTTTCGCCCCCGGTCGCCTCGCCGATCTTGCCGGCCACGAAGCTGCCCACTGCGGTCATGTAGAACCAGGCGCCCATGATGAAGCTGCCAAGGTGCAGCGGCGCCAGCCGGGTCATTGCCGAAAGCCCCACTGGCGAGAGACAGAGTTCGCCCGTGGTTTGCAGCAGATAGATCAGAAATACGAAAATGACCGGAGTGAGCGCATCGCCCACGCTGCGTGCACCCCAGCTGAAGACAAGGAATGACAGTCCGACCTGCACCAGCGCGAGCGCGAACTTGGCCGGAGCCGAAGGTTCGATCCCGCGCCGGCCCAGCCAGGCCCAGGTTGCCGCGAAAACCGGGCCGAGCAGCACGATGTAGATCGGGTTGATCGACTGGAACAGGCTGGTCGGCACGCCCTGCCGGTCGACGTAGCGATCGGTATAGAGGTTGAGGCTGCCGCCGGCCTGCTCGAACAGGCCCCAGAACACCGGGTTGAGCGCGATCAGGAAGAGAATGGCGAACATGCGTTCGCGAGCCACCTTCTCCAGCTTGAAGGCCTCGTACAACGTGTAAAGCAACATGGCGACGCCAGTGACGATCAGCAGGCCCTGGATGACATCCTGCCACTGCACCAGGCCCCAGATGATGGCGACCGAGGCGGTGCCGACTGCGTAAAGCGTCCATTCCCGGCGCCGATTCAGCGGCGCGGGCGGCTCTCCATGCCCTTCCAGCGAAGGCCGGCCGGCGATGAAGATGATCAGGCCCAGCACCATGCCGATCCCGGCCAGGCCGAACCCCCAGGCCCACCCGATCGTTTCGCCCAGATAGCCCACCAGTAGAGTGCCCAGTGCGGCACCAACGTTCACCCCCATGTAGAAGATGGTGTAGGCGCTATCGCGCCGCGTATCCGTGATCCGGTAAAGCTGCCCGACGATGACCGAGATATTGGCCTTCAGAAAGCCTGAGCCGACGATGATCAGTGCCAGTGCCAGCCAGAATACGTTGATCGCCGGATCGGCTTGCTTGGCCAGCGGATCGGTCAGCCCGTGGGCGCCCTCCACCGCCATGAACAAATGCCCCAGCGCCAGCAGTGCGCCGCCGAACAGCACGGCCTTGCGCTGGCCCAGCCAGCGATCCGCGATCGTGCCGCCCAAAACCGGGGTGATGTAGACCAGGCTGGTGTAGGCGCCATAGATCAGGCTCGCCTTGCCATCGGAAAAGAGCCAGAATTTGGTCAGGTACAGCACCAGCAGGGCGCGCATGCCGTAATAGGAGAAGCGCTCCCACATCTCGGCATAGAACAGGACGAACAACCCGCGCGGGTGGCCCAGCACTTCCGGGCTGCGCCGCGCTGCCAGAACAGCGCCCGCCGCCAGAAAGGCGAACAGCGCGATCGCGGCAATCGCAGCGATCCAGTCGCCCTCGTTCCAGGCAGCCATGTCTTTCATGCAGAGGGTCCCCATCCTTTATCGTCGGCAAGCCTATCGCGCAGGGCGGCGGGGCGGAAGGTCAAAAGCGGCTGGCCACACCCGATCCCGACTACTGTGGCCGTTAAGTCTCTGCGATCCCGCCGATGTCTGTTTTGCAAGCCCGTATTGGCGGCAATTTGCCTCTTCCATTGCGTAACCCCCCTAATTCTGTCACTTTCACGAAGGGTTGCGGACTCTGACTGCACGAACAGACATCTTGGTGCAGCCGGAAAAGGGGTGATGGGGGTCATCCTGTTCGCGGCGCAGTGGGAGGCCGAACTTCGGGTCGGTCGACGGGAGATTGTTGGATGATTCGTTCTGAGTTGCTGGCTGCTTTGGCCAAGGAAAACCCCGGCTTGCGTGCTGAGGAAGTGGAGCGCGTGGTCGACGTGATCTTTGACGAGATCGCCAATCGCCTGGCAGAAGGCGGCCGAGTTGAATTGCGCGGTTTCGGCGCATTCTCGACGCGTGAACGGCAGGCCCGCAAGGGCCGCAATCCGCGCACCGGCGAAACGGTGGATGTGCCCGGCAAGCGCGTGCCATATTTCAAGCCCGGCAAGGAAATGCGCCAGCGCCTGAACGCTGAATAGGCTGCTTGCAACCTGTCGGCGTCATAGGCCCCGCCCGCATCGTCGGGCGGGGTTTTGCGTTGTGCGGCTGATCGGGCTGAAGGGCAAACGTCCGTTGCGATTGGCACGGCGATCTGTCATCGCGGCATCCGCTGCGGGCGGACGTGGCGGAATGGTAGACGCAGGGGACTTAAAATCCCTTGAGCTTAGCTCGTGCGGGTTCGAGTCCCGCCGTCCGTACCAGCACCTGGCGTTGTGGTTCAGCTTTCCCGGCAGGCGCCGGCGAACAGGCGTTCGCGCAGGGCCACGAAATTGTCGCAGCCGTAATCGGTGGGATCGACCGTTCCGGTAATCCGATCCTCGCCAAAGCATTGCGCCAGGGCGATGTCGGTCGCAGGAACTGCCCGCCTGTTTTCAGCCGACCAGAAGGTGCGGACCTTGGGGAGAAGTGGATCGGCTTCGTCCTGGCCGATCACCATTGCCAGGCGGCCCGAACCGAGCAATACGACCGAGCCGATCGGGTAAATCCCCACCGTGTCGTTGAAGTGGCGCAGGATTTCGGGGTCGAAGCCGCCGGTCAGCATGCCCATCTGTGCCACTGACGAGGCCGGATCGAGCCCGGTCCCCTCGATCGAATCGTTCACCAGCCAATCATAAGTGTCGCAGATCGCGGCCATCCGTCCGAACAGGCTGATCTCCTCGCCCTTGAGCTTTTGTGGATAGCCGCTGCCATCCAGCCGTTCGTGATGTTCAAGGCCGGCCAGAACCACCGGCTCGGGCATGCCGCCAGCATCGAGCAGATCGGCCCCCAGCCGCGCATGTTCGGCAAAGATCCGCTCGTCCACGCGGCGGAAATCTCCGCCCAGCGCGGCGAGATCGACCGGCAGGTGCATGACGCCAAGATCGAGCAGCAGCCCGGCCATCCCGGCAAGCCGCACATCCTCGGGGGAGAGCTTCATCTGCCGGGCGAGGGCGATCATCAGGGCGCTCACCGCGAGCGAATGGCGATAGACGAATTCGTTGTCGCGCTTGCACCGCATCAGGCCGTTGAAAGTGTGCGGGTTGCGCTGGACCGAGGCGAAGATGTCCTCGACCACCGGCTCGATCGCGGCGGCCTTGATCGATTTGCCCAGCCGGGCTTCCAGGAACACCCGGCTGATGACCTTGCGGGAGCGGTCCGCCACCCGCGCGGCGTTGCCAAATTCGCGGGCCATCGGCTGGGGCAGGGTTGAGCGCAGGTCTGGACCACTGCCGGCGCTGCTGGCGCTCCGCAGGCGGGCTGTGCGCCGTGCGCCCGGTGCCAGGATGCCGGCGCGCTCCGGAGGCTGGCTCTGCACGGCCCGGTTGCGCGGCACTGGCCGCACATCCAGTCCGCGCGATGTATCGATGATCACAGCCGGTACGGAACTGTCGCGCAACGATGCGAGCGTCTGTTCGTCATCCAGCACGAACCGCGATTTCCAGAAGGGGTGGCGAAACCAGCTGCCTTCCAGCTTGTGCACGAACATGCCCAGTTCGAGATCGGAAACTTCGATTCGCTTGAGCATCGCCTGCCTTCAATTCCGGGGTGCTTCCCTTCGATAGGCCGTGGCGGTTTCATGCGGGCAAAGGCGGTTTACCGGGAATATACCTAGTGGGCGGTTCAGCATGGCGGATCGCGTTGCGAATAAATGTTTCCAACTTGATAACCTTGTTTGGTCAGGCTGGTTCAAGGTCCTGAGTTTACGTGTTTTTCCTGATGATGCGGCCAGGGAGAGGCCGATCACAGGGGGCGCACGATGTCGGATTCCGCTGACGATAGTGTGATGAAGGTTGCCAGGATGCGTGTCGAGCCGCGCCTGAACCTGTTGATCCGCCCGGCCAAGCTCGTGTTCGCCGACCATTCGGAGTACCTTTGTGTCCTGCGAGATGTTTCCGCAGGGGGCTGCAAGGCGCGGTTTTTCCATCGGCTTCCGGCGGCAGACGTGGTCGCGATCGAACTGGGCAATGGCGATCGCTATGCGGTCGAACGGGCATGGGAACATGCCGATCATATCGGTCTGCGCTTTCCCAATCCGGTGCCGGTCGAATACCTGCTCAATGTGGAAGGTCGCTTTCGCCAGCGTCCGGTGCGCATACGGCTAGGGATCGGTGCGCTGCTGGTGGCCGGGCGCATGGTCATCCCGGCCGAATTGCGCGACCTCTCGCAGCAGGGCGCGCAACTCACCTGCAATACCCGGCTCGCCCTGCATCAGCAGGTTCGGCTGGAGATTCCCGGTCTTGCGCCGATCATCGCGAAAGTGCGCTGGCGGCGCGAGCCTGCTTTGGGCCTGGTGTTCGAGCAGATTTTCCGGCTGGATGATTTTGCCCGGCTCGCCGCCGGGCTTCAGGCTGGCAGGGCGTATGCAACTGATGCCGCCGATCCGGCGGCCAGCCGCGGGCTACGCGCCTGAAACAAAAGCGCCCCTCCGTTTTGGGGGAGGGGCGCCTTTTCCTTATTCGGTGCCGTCTTCGCTCGGCTCTGGCGCGGAGCTCGGCTTTTTCGCCTTGGCACTACGCTTGACCAGCTTGGGCGGGGCGGGGGTCAGTTCGAAGGCCAGGGCATCGTCCTTCACCTTCACATGCACTTCGCCGCCATGCGCCAGCTTGCCGAACAGCAGTTCCTCGGCCAGCGGCTGCTTCACCTTGTCCTGGATCAGCCGGGTCATCGGGCGGGCACCATAGAGCCGGTCATAGCCACGTTCGCCCAGCCATGCGCGGGCATCGCTGTCGAACTGGATGTGGACGTTCTGTTCGGCCAGCTGCAGTTCCAGCTGAAGGATGAACTTGTCCACCACCCGGCTGATGACAGCCGTGGGCAGGTAGGAGAACGGCACGATCGCGTCCAGCCGGTTGCGGAATTCCGGGCTGAACATCTTCTTGACCGCTTCATCCCCGGCATCAGCCTTGGAAACGTCGCCAAAGCCGATTCCCTGCCGGGCCATGTCAGAGGCGCCTGCGTTCGTGGTCATGATGAGGACGACGTTGCGGAAGTCGACGGTCTTGCCGTGGTGGTCGGTCAGCCGCCCGTTATCCATCACTTGAAGCAGGATGTTGAACAGGTCCGGGTGGGCCTTCTCGATTTCGTCGAGCAGAAGCACGCAGTGCGGCTGCTGGTCGATTGCGTCGGTCAGCAGGCCACCCTGATCGAACCCGACATAGCCAGGAGGGGCACCAATCAGGCGCGAGACGGAGTGGCGTTCCATGTATTCCGACATGTCGAAGCGCAGAAGCTCGACGCCCAGCTCGAATGCCAACTGGCGGGCGACTTCGGTTTTGCCAACGCCGGTGGGGCCGGAAAACAGGAACGAACCGATCGGCTTGTCAGGATCGCGCAGGCCGGCACGGGACAGCTTCATCGCGGTGGAGAGCACCTCGATCGCCTTGTCCTGCCCAAACACCACCCGCTTCAGATCGCGTTCGAGGAATTCGAGCACCGCGCGGTCGTCCTTCGAGACAGACTTGGGCGGGATGCGCGCCATGGTGGCGATGACCTGTTCGATCTCGCGCGCGGTGATGGTCTTCTTGCGCTTGCTCGGCGGCAGCAGCATCTGCATCGCGCCCACTTCGTCGATCACATCGATCGCCTTGTCCGGCAACTTGCGGTCGTT